>JAFIFN010000130.1 GCA_020832005.1 Gammaproteobacteria bacterium
TGATGATGGCGTTGCCCCTGGGCTGGTACGGGGCGGGCCTGGCCAGTGAACTGCCGTTTGCCGCGTCCATGATCCTGTGGACCTCCATCTGCCTGGTGAGCTGGTGGCTGTCGGATCTCCTGGCACGCCTGTTGGCAAGATGGTTCAGCGCATGGTCGCCGGCGCCGTGGAGCATGCTGATCGGCGGCTACATGCTGAATCTGCTGGCCTCCAGCACGTACAACCCCTGGGTCGTCGAGTTTCTGCTGCGAGCAGGCCTCGCCACGCCGACGCCCATGCTCGAGGCCTACTTCGAAATTGAGCGTTCGCTGCTCGATCCAACCTACCTCTGGCTGCTGACCCTGGCGGGACTGCCGGGGCTGCTGTGCTGGCTGGCGGGTAACTTCGCCCTTGAGGCCGTGTGTGGCGTGCCACGCTTCCGTTCGACCGCTGGGCGTCAGTCCCGCCGGCCAATTGCTCTCGGGACACATCCGGTCACCATAGCTGACCCGGCCGAACCGGCGCCCGAGCCGCCGCGCTTTCTGCAGCGCCTGCAGCAACTTGAGCAGATCGGCATCGACGAACTCATTGCCGTCGAGGCGGCGGACCATTACATCCAGGTGCACACCACGCGCGGCAAGGAACTGGTGCATTACCGCTTCGGCGACGCGCTCGCCGAGCTCGAGCCGCATGCCGGTCTGCAGATTCACCGCTCCGCGTGGGTCAGTGATCACGGTGTCAGCAGACTCGCGGTGTCCGGCAACACCATGAGCGCGGTACTCATCACTGGCGAGCGCCTGGCCGTCAGCCAGCCCAATCGGCGCATTGCCAAGGCCCGCTTCGCCCCGCGTAAACGCTGACAAGCGCGCGTCGACGTTATCCTCGATCTCTGCGAGTTGCCTTTCGCGCGGCACGTGATCTGCGAAGCCGCCGGTCACGCGGGCTTGCGCTCCCTCATGTAGCGGATCATGCTGGGCTCACTGGGTCGAACTTCCGCAGGCGGGACGAGGAATTCCGGCAAGCGCTCGCGCACGACAGCGAGGATGCGCGGCGGCAGCTCAGCCGTCGTCTCAGCCGTCGCGGTCATGGCGCTGTAGAGACAGTGACCGGGGTGATCACCCATGAGCATCCAGGGCTGCCAGGGTCTTACGTGCACCCAGTGTCCCGAGTAATCGACACTGTCCCGGCGCGGATCGGCAAGCTCGCTCCAGCGCGCGTGATAGCTGATCATGTCCGAGACCTGGATCTCGGGACCGCTGCTTTCGCGCTTCCAGATCTCCGGATCCAGTGGATTCCGGGCCCAGAAGTGCGAACGCTGCTCGAGCATCACCCGATCACCCGCGCGCTTCCAGGGCAATACGAAGGGCACCTCGGCCGGCGCCGCTTCACCGTCGACACGGTCGTAGAAGCGCTCTTCCTTCACCACCGGGAGGATCCAGCGATTGACCGCCGGGTTGGCAATGGGGAACGGTTCGACAACTTCATCGAGATAGGGATTGCGCCAACGCTCAAGCACCTCGCCCGTCTTGAGGTCGGTGAAGAATCCGCACTCTTTCTGCAGCAGCTGGTAGCCCCCCTGCTCGGGTGCGGCGACCAGTCGCTGGGAACTCATGCCGAAGACACCCACCAGTTCTCGCACGGCTTCCCCAGGAACCACACCCATCAGCACGCCGGTGTACCAGCCGTGCTTGTAGCCATCCGGCGCCAGCGTGGCCGTGAGCTTGGCCAGTGCGGTGACGTTGCCGGCCGCCGTCGTGAGATCGAGCGCCCCGGCAGCCGGGGCTGTTCGCGCCATCGCCGCCGAGGCCACCAGCGGAGCATCGAGCAAAGCGGCCAGGCCGAAGCCCTGCAGAATGGTTCTTCGCTTCATGTCCGGGTCACTCCCACTGGGTCCAACTGGCAAGAAAGTCAGGATGGTCATCGGCAATGCGCGCGCGCAGCGCAGCCGGCACGGCGTTGCGTTCATCCGTGCGACACTTCGCACCGATCAGCCGCATGTTCTGAACGCCGGGTATCGCACTCATGTCCAGCCAGCCGACGAAACTGTTGAGCGTCGTGTAGCTGAACGTGCAATCGATCCATTCCGAATCGGGGCGCTGAAGATCTGACGCCGCGGAAATGAAGGTTGCCAGCGAAGTCGAGATGCGTTCAGGCTGGGCTGGCGCATCTTCGGTGCCCGGCCGGCCGGGCACCTTCACATAGAGATCTTCGGTGGTGGCCACGACGCCGCCGACCTGGGCGAGCCGCGTCACCTCGCCACGAAATTCGATGCCGGGAGGCAACTCCATGGCCGGTCGCACCCCGGTGCCGGCAAATCGCAACTGCTGCGGTGAACGATAATGCCGGGGGTGGACCTGGCGCCGGTAAACGGATTGACCAGCGTCTGGAGTACCTCGCCGGTGACCAGGTCACAGAAGTAGCCGACCTCCTCAAGCTGCAGGTCATATGCGCCGTCATCGCGCGCCGTGATGCGGGTGAAACTCAGGCCCTCTATCCTCGAGACCTCGCGCGCGACCTGCCCCTCGGGCCTGACCACCAGCACACCGGAATACACCCACATCACGACCGTCCCATCCGGCGAGCCGCGCATGCGCATGCTGTCGCGCAAAAGCTGCGCAGGGTCGCGGCCACTTGCGGGCGCGGCCACAACGCCGGACTTCTGTGCAGCGGCAGCCGCCGCGCCGACGCCGGGTGCCAGCATCAACAATCCAAGCTGCCCGAGCAGCGCGCGCCGGGAGCCATATACCCCTGCTGATGCACGGTGTTCGGCGCTCTTCATGGCTGGGCAGCCTGACCGCGGCTGATGAGCTCCACGAGTTCGGCGTTGAATTGGGGCGTGGCCTCGACGAACGGTGAATGACCGACGCCGGGATAGACGCTGAGTTCAATATTGGATTTGTGCGCAAGCGTCTCGCTGATCGTCTCGACATTCATACTGAAGTCGTCCTCGCCGATGACCAGCAGCATCGGCAGGGTCAACTCATCGATCAGATCGACATTGTCGAGGTTCTTGCCGACGAAGGCCCGGCGAACATAGGGCGGCAACATGACATGAGAGAACTCTCCACGAACCCTAACGTCTTCGGGCACGGGCTCGACGCTCATCAGGCCCATGAACTCGCGGGCATTGTCAATCGCCGCCTGCAGGTCATTCGAGTACTCGGGCGCCTCGCCAACGGGCCGTCTGATCAGACCGCCGTGACTGCCGGTGAACAGCAGCCCTGCCAGCGGTGCCTGACCATGCCGGCGCACGTAATCCAGTGCCACGAAGCCACCGAATGACCAGGCGACCAGCCACGGCTGATGTATGTCCAGGGTCTGCATGACCATCGCCAGGTCATCGGCCCATGGCTCGTGACCCCGATAGGCTTCAGGCAACCAGGGCTTGCCCGAGGCGCCATGGCCGCGAAGATCGAGCGCGATCAGGCGAAATCGCTGTGCCAGCTCGGGGTCGTCGAGCTGCGCACGCCAGCTCAGGTAGCTCTGCGAGAAACCGTGCAGAAACACCACCGGTGCGCCGTCCGGATTGCCCGTTTCCACGACATTCAGCGGCACGCCATCATGCGAGATGATCTCGTAAAAGGTGTAGCGCTGCGCCGTCGAGCTGTCGCCGGCATCTGCAGAGGCGCCCGCGCTGCCAAGGCACAGCAGCAGGACGATAAACAAGCAGCTTCGCATCAGTTGCCGACTCCTGGTTGGCCTGACCGGTCATCCATCAGCGTTCAAACCTGGCGGCCGGTCGATCAAGCGCGCCGATGGGATCGTCTGCGATCCCGGGTGCCACTTCCGACAGCCTGGCACGCCACGCCTCGGGCAGATCGGCGTAGTTGCGGCACTTCCGACCGACCATGCGCGAGGTCAGGCTTCCGGGCCGATCACCCATGTTCATCCAACCCTGCCAGCCCGTGACCTCGCCGAAAAACACCGTGGCCTCGCCCATCGTCACGGCAGGGTCCGCGATATCGCGCATACTTCCGTGGTAGATGGCGATGTCGTTGACCTCGAAGGGCGTTTTCCGTCCCGGCGTAAACACCCGCGCCACAGATTCGTCGCGCAGAAAGACGTCATCACCGACGATGATCGGCGGATACGAGGTCGCGGTGGCTTCCAGCGGGGTGCCACCGACCTCAGTGGGCAGCACGCGCGAGTTGTCCGCCCGGTAGCGCAGGGTAATCGGCCCGACAGGGTTGAAGGTCACCGGAATGACCTCGCCGGTGTACGGATTGCGCCACTCATCAAGGGCTTCACCGGTTTCAAGGTCCAGCATGAAGATCATCTCGAGATGCGTCAGCTCAAGCCCGCCGTCTTCGAGCAGGCGTACTCGCTGAATCGAGCCCACACTGCTTGTATAAAGTGGCGTCAGCGTTGCACCGACCTGGCCGAGCTTCGGGCCCTGCAGCCACCAGAACATCACGCCATCGTCGCTGCGCAGCTTCAGCTTGCGCAGCAGCAGGATCGGATCCAGCGCTGCCGGCGACGATGCGCTGGCGGCCTGTGCCAGTGTCGGCATCGCCAGACCTGCTGCCGGAACGGCCAGCATGCCCAGGGAGGTGCTCAGAAAACTGCGGCGATCCAGGCTCATGTGCGGGACCCTTGTTCGTCAGTCACAGAATGTTCGTCAGACACAGAATTGCAAAGTAGTCAGTGGCATGAATTTTTGATCAATCGGTTCCGCTCAGGGGCAGAATCTTCGTCGCACCCGTCAGAATTTCGTGAATCGGTGTTTACGAATCGCTGAATTTCGCGAATTCAGGCTGGCGTTGCGCGAATCAGGCGCGTTGTCACCGATACTGCGCATTCCTAAAGGCCAATGGAGTCAAAGACATGCTCGCCCCTACCCGCCGGCGAAGCCTGAGGGTTCTGGCCGGAACCGCCCTGGCCTTGGCAGCGGCCATGGCGTCGCCGGTTGTTGCCCAGGAAAGCGCTCGGGACGCTGTGGCACTTATTGATGCCTACATCAAGGCACACAACGCCCATGAGCCCGAGGAGACGCTGAGCTTCTACCACCAGGATGCGCAGTTTCACCTTAGCATGGGACGCGGAGTCGTCGAAGGCATCGACGATATCGCCCGACTGGAATATTTTGATGCAGCGGCCGGCTCCACCCTGTATCCCCAGCAGGTGACCGCCCGCCGGGAAGGCGAGATGTGGATTGTCAGCCTTGGCTACGTGATCGAATACAGTGATGTCTTTGCGGCCATGGGACTGAAAATCGTCCTTGCAGAGGGACTTGATTACGCCTTTGTCCTCGAAGGCGGCAAGATCCGCAGCATTGTCCAGCCCGAGCTCAAGCCTGCGTGCATGCAGGCCATGGGCACAGGATTTGCCCTGCTCGTCGACTGGCTGAAGGACAGTGACGATCCGCGGCGGGACGTTCTGCTCAGAGACGGCAGTCTGTATCTGACCGGCGACACCGCCCCCATTCTGATCCAAGCGGTCAATGACTGGCGTGATGCGAGCGGATGGGGACCGACACGAGAGCAGGCCTTCGAGTGCGCGCAGGTCGACGCCGACCGGTAGCGGGCTTGATTCAGGCTTTCAGCGCCTCCTGCGCCACCGCAGACAGGGGTGTTTCGAGTTCTTCCCACCGCGGACGCAGCAACTCAGGGGTTTCCTGGGCGACCCGCTCGCGGAACTCACGCGGCAGCTCGGCGGGGCCATTCATGACCCTGCGACCACTCCATGCGCCAAGCATGAGACCCGGCCGATCGCCCATGCGCATCCACTCCGGGAAGGGAAACACGTAGAACCCGGAGGTCTGGAACGGCAGTGCAGTCACCGCCGGGTTGTAGAAGTCTTCGCGGGTTACTGTGCTGCAGCCGCTTTCGATGAACATTTCCGGCCAGCCTTCGGGCATTGGCCTGATGTGCTCGGACTTGATGAGGGGTCCTTCGATACGAAGACTGTGATAGGAGTCGAGCCAGTTTGGCGTCGTTGCATCCAGCACCAGGTACCCCTTGGGACCGTGCAGCACGCCGGGATCATCCAGCAGCCTGAGAGGCTCAACCCGCAGCGTTTCGTTGGTATAGGGATTGTGGGCGCTGGCGGTGTACTCGCCGGTGACCAGGTCACGCGGGTAGCTGACGTTATGAGCGTGAATTCGCCAGGTCATGTCAGCGACGCGCCGAAAGTAGGAAAACTCCATGCCTTCCCAACGGACAATAGGCTGCGGGCGCGCGCCCTGCGGCAGCGCATACATCAGAAACTGGTAGGTCGACAGGGCCGTGCCTTCATCCTGGAGGTCGCGCTCCAGCCTGAACAGCGCCTTGAACTTCTCGCGTGGATCGCTCAGGTGAATGAATCCGTCATCCCACGGCTTGAACTCGCCTGTTGCCGACGCACTCACGCTGCCTGGCAGCATGCCAAGCCCGGCCAGCGCCAGCGGCGCGCCGGCAAGCATCTGACGACGGCCAGTGCTTATCGAATCCGGCGCGTTATTGTCTTGCGGCGCGCTCGATACGGCGAGATCGCGTACAAGGAGTTGTCGCAAGGTAGTGATCATCGGCGAAACCTTATGTATGTGTACAGTTTGCGGGCAGCGGCAGCGGGCAATCCCAGACCGGCCCACCAAGGGTAGCGCGATCATGGCGGCAGCAACTATTCAAATGACGTCCGCCATCATGAGCATAATGCATAAGCTCACGGGGTGGCCTCGGCCATACTGGCTGGCAATCCCCCGACAGTTGGGCATGATTGAGTACCCTGGAGATCCCATGATGATTGCGGACAGCACCCGGCGCCACGGCGCTGAGAAACTGAAATGCGCAACTGCGCAGTCAGGCATCCGATCCACCGCGACCGTGCTGGCGGTTCTGGCGTGTGCTGCGCTGTATCCGACAGCCGGCGCCGTGGCCGTGGCCGGCCAGGCTGCGCAACAGACATCAGGCCACGCTACCGTCGAAACAATCCGCGATTGCGACACCTGTCCCGACCTGGTGCTGATTCCAGCCGGCGAATTCCTGATGGGCGCGGACATCGAACAGCCGCGCAGCCTCGGGCTGCCGGAATTCTGGGCGACACGCGAGCAGCCGGTGACCCGCGTGACGGTGGAGCGGGATTTCTACCTGGGGAAATACGAAATCTCCCGGGGTGAGTTCGCGCGATTTGCGGCGGCCACCGGCTATGCACCAGAGCCCGGCTGCTGGCACTTCATAGGCTCGGAGTGGCTGTTCGATGAGAATCGCAACTGGCAGGACGCCGGCATCGACCAGGACGACACCCACCCCGTGACTTGCGTCAACTGGCTCGACGCGCAGGCCTATCTCGCCTGGCTGAGTCAGAAAACCGGGCAAGCCTATCGACTGGCCAGTGAGGCGGAGTGGGAGTACGCCGTGCGCGCGGGCACGCAGACGGCTTACTGGTTCGGTGACGACCCGGAAGGGATATGTGAGTTCGTCAATCTCGGCGACATCACCACCCGCGAGCGCTTCGGCTGGGACCAAACCGAGATCAAATACGAGATGATGGACAACTGGAAAGGCGAGGACTGTCGCGACGGCCATGCGACGACGGCCCCCGTACACGAAACGGCGGCGAACCCTTTCGGCCTGTACGGCATGCTGGGCAATGCCAATGAGTGGGTGGCCGATTGCTGGAACGATGACCACAGTGAGGCACCCGGCGACCAGACGGCCAGATTGACCGGAGCGGACTGTGGTCTGCGCGTGATGCGCGGACAGGGCTGGACGGCGATCGCGGCGAGCACGCGCCCTGCGTTCAGGCTCAAGATGAATGCCACGGATCGCAGGTTTACGTTCGGATTCCGCGTGGCGCGGGATTGATGCGCAAATAAATGCTGACGCGATGAGGGTGATCCATGTCTAGAACAATACTCATTTCACTGGTTGCCGCGAGTGTCGCAACTGTTTGGTGCGATTCGCTCCCGGCCGCAGACCAGCGTGATTCGAATGCAGCGGCATTATCCAAGGCGTTGGTGACATACACCGAAGTCAGGGACCCGTGCACTGACCGTAGCGCCACCCGAAACGCCTATTTCGGTGACCTTCATATCCATACGGGATTTTCTTACGACGTCAGTCCATTCGGCTCGACGACCACACCGACAGACGCCTACAACTTTGCGCGTGGCGCCGCGATCGGTATCCCGCCTTTCGATGAAGATGGCAAACCAACGTCTACCTATCAGCTTCGCACACCCCTGGATTTTGCAGCGGTCACGGATCATGCCGAGTTCTTCGGCGAATTCGGTCTGTGCACCGACCCATCCAGCAGCGTATACGATGAGGCGGCCTGCAAGTATCTGCGCGGCGACGGTGGAGAATTCTTCATGACGTTCGTTGGCAGCCTGTTGTCCGATTCTCCGCAACAGGTGGAGAGTATCTGCGCTGAGGACCCAGCCGCATGCGTCGAGCAGGCCAAGTCGCTGTGGAGCATCACCCGGGAGATGGCCGAGGAGGCTTATGACCGCTCGTCGCGATGCGAATTCACAACTTTCGTCGGCTACGAACACACCGGCACACCCAACTCCAACAACTATCATCGCAATGTCATTTTCCGCAACGGCAATGTCCCGGAGCGAGCCATTTCGTACATCGACGCCCCGACAGGCCTGGAACTTTGGACGGCCCTGACCGATGAATGCCTCGACGGCGTCGACGGCTGTGATGTGCTGGTCATCCCGCACAATTCCAACTTAAGCTCCGGATCGATGTTCCCCTCTTATGCCACCGGATTCGAGACGGTTGAATCCGCGCAGGCAGCGGCCCGGCTCAGGGCCCAGATGGAGCCGATCATGGAGATCTTCCAGCACAAGGGAAACTCCGAGTGCTTCAACGGATTCCCCGGCATCATCGGCGCCCCCGATGAACTCTGCGAGTTCGAACAGGTACGGGCGGTCGGTGAGCGTCGCCTGGTTTTCGGAGACACCGTCGAACTCAGATTCTGCGAAGAAGGAGAAATCGGGTTTCGTGGCTTTACCACCGCCGGCTGCGTTTCCCGGAATGACTTTTTTCGCACTGTGCTGCTGACCGGGCTTCAGGACGAGGCGAAGATCGGCGTGAATCCGTACAAGTTCGGGGCTATCGGCTCTACGGACACACACCTGGCCTTGTCGGGTGCAACCGACCAGGCCGACTGGCCGGGACACCTGCCGGCGGAGGCGGAGTTGAAGGCTCGGCTGCGCGCGGGATTCGGCTCTCCACAATCTTTGGTGAGCAACCCTGGCGGTCTGGCCGGCATCTGGGCGGTGGAGAATTCACGCGATGCGCTGTTCGAGGCCATGCGCCGGCGCGAGGTCTTCGGCACCTCGGGCACGCGCATCCAGCCGCGCCTGTTCGCCGGCTGGGATATCGATGCGCAGGCCTGCAGTCTTGCCGATCTGCCAGAGCACGGCTACGCCCACGGCGTGCCCATGGGCAGCGATCTTGCGGCAGCGCCGGCAGACGGCAGACCGCGACTGCTCGCCACGGCCATCAGGGACCCCGACGCCGCCGCACTGCAGAAGCTTCAGATCATCAAGGGCCGGGTCGACGCCACAGGTCAGGCGCACTACGAAGTCATCGACGTGGCGGGCACGAGCGCCACGGATGGCGAGATGGACGGAAAAATCAACCTCCTCACAGGAGAGTGGCGCGGCGAGGGGTCCAATTCGCTGTGCGCGGTCTTCGAGGATGAGGCCTTCGATCCAGCCGAATCGGTCTACTATTACCTCAGGGTCGTCGAAGTCCCGACCCTGCGATGGAGCTGGGCACAGTGCGTTGCGCTGCCACCCGGCGAACGCCCCGCGGCCTGCCAGAACGACGCGCCCAGAACCATTCAGGAAATGGCCTGGACCTCGCCGATCTGGTACGTACCACCCACCGGAGAGTAACTTGGCCTTAAGGGGGCATCCCGGCCTGCTGGTTCGAGTCATCCGGGAACCTCTGGTCCATTTCGTGGCCATCGGTGGCGTGCTGTTTCTGGGCTATGCGATGCTGGCCCAGCAGCCCGTTGATCAAAGCAACCAGCGCATCGTCGTTGACGCGGCTCTCGTCGAGCGACTCGAGCGGGATTTCGTGCGTCGGTGGCAACGCCCCCCTGACCCGGTCGAGCGTATCGGTCTGGTTGATGCCTATCTGCGCGAGGAGGTGCTTTACCGGCAGGCCATGGAACGCGGTCTGGAGCGCAACGACCCCGTTGTACGGCAGCGTCTCGCGCGAAAGATGGAGGCCTTCGCGATCATCAACACCGAAGCGCCTGAGGAGCCGACGGAAGCACAGCTCCGTGCCTACTTCTCAGAACATCGCGACGAATTTTCCGAACCGGAGCAGCTTTCGTTCATCCATGTATTCCTGGACCGGGATTTACGTGGCGAACGTCTTGCCGAGGATGCCCGTGCACTGCTGGCTGATCTTCGCGCCTCTGGTATCGCCAACGCAGCCGACGCCGCAGGCCTGGGCGACACTTTGCCGATACGCCCAAGCCATGAGAACGTCACGCAGCGCCAGGTCGCACGGCAGTTCGGCAGGGATTTCGCCGAGCGACTGGTCGAGCTGCCGACCGGGAGCTGGCAAGGTCCCGTCGCATCCGGCTTCGGTCTGCACCTGGTCCTGGTGACGGCACACGCTCCAGCACGTGGTGCGTCGTTCGACGATGTGGCCTTCGAGGTCAGGAGCGCCTATCTCGATAACAGGCGTCGCCAGATTCGTGCTGCCGTGATCGCAGAGATGATGGA
>JAFIFN010000131.1 GCA_020832005.1 Gammaproteobacteria bacterium
CACCGGGCGGGGCCAGCCGCTCGGCTTGGGGGGGGTCGCCCGCCTGCACATGGGTAATCGCCAGGTGCGCCATGTAGACCTGGCGGCTGCGCCAGCCCTGCGCATGCCCGGTATCGTCGGCCTCGTCGGCTTCGCTATCGTCGGGTGCCATTGCGAAGCGGAACAGCGTGTACTGCAGGCCGAAACGTCGCCCGCTGGCATCGTGCAGGTTCGCCGTGAGGTACCACCACTCGGTGCGATACTCGGGGTGTTCACCGTGATCGCGCGGGAAATCGAACTCGCGGGGCGCCGTCACCGTGGCGAAGCGCTCGTCACCAGCGTCGCCGGCGAGCAGCCCGGCCGCATCCAGACTGCCTGTGCCGACGTCCGGCGCCGCACGCTGCGGATCCGTGCAGCCTGCGAGCAACAGCGACATGGGCAGGGCCACAGCCAGCCAAAACAGCGCTGCTGCCACGCGTCTCGCCGAGGCCGTCCCGTCCCGCGCCTGTCGCCCATCCGCCCGGGCGAATGCGACCAGCGCCAGCGCGCCGGCCAGCAACGCCGTCACCACGGCCAGCAGCGCACCCTGCCACAACGGCGCCGCCAGCAGCTCGAACTGCATGGACCAGCCGAAGGCACGCAGATTGATCACGAACACCAGCAGGGCCGAGAGCACGGTGCCCAGCGGTACCGCCACCGCGGCGGCCGCCACGCCCAGCACGCCGGTCTCGAGCAGCACCTGCCGGTAGGCTTCGCGCCAGCTCAGGCCCAGCGCACGCAGGCTGCGGCGCAACTCGCGGCGATCGAGCAGCCACGCCAGCAGCGCGCCGAGCATGCCCATCATGGCCGTGCCCGCCACCAGCAGCTTGAGCACATGCGTCACGGCAAAGGTGCGATCAAAGATCTCCATGGTCCGGGCGCGCAGTTCCGCGGCATCGGAGAGTTCCACGCCGGGGACTTCTGCCAACAGCGCCTCGATGCGTGGGCGCAGCTCGGCCGCGTCATCGCCGAGCACCGAAAAGCTGGAGAGACTCTCATCCCCGCTCCAGCGGGCCAGGCCTTCCAGCGACATCAGCGCCACGCCACGGTCACTGAGATAGTCGCGGTAGACGCCCAGCACCGGCAGCTCGACGCTGCCCCCGGCGAACGCCAGGCGCAGGCGGTCTCCGGGTACCAGACCACGACGCAGCGTCAGGGGCTCTGATACCAGCAGTCCATCGCCGCGGGCGAAGGCCTCACCGGCGCTGCCGGTGGTCAACGCAGGCAGCGCGTGCGCCGGGTCGATCGCACGCAACAGCAGGGTGTCGGCGCCATCACGCAGGCGCAGGAAGCGCATGCCGGCCACCGCATCGACGCCGTCGAGCTGTGCCACCTGTTCGGCGATATCACGCAGCGGCGCCTCGCGCGGGTCCGGATGCACCGTACTGTCGAGCCCGACCACCAGGTCGCCGGTGACCGTGCCCTGCAGCCAGGTCTCCACGCTGCTGCGGAAGTTCGCGACCATCAGATCCAGCGCTACCAGCGTGGCGATCGCCAGCACCAGTCCAGCCAGCGCGATGCGCGTGCGCGCCAGCCCTGCGACCGCCTCGCGCAGCGTCATGCGCGCCAGCAGTCGACCCCGCAGCCCCGGCAGCCAGGCCAGCCCGCGGGCCAGCAGTTCGATGGCCCCCGGCACGAGCAGTGCGCCGGCCACCGCGGCCAGGAACAGGCCGAAGAACCCGACAGCGAGGCTCTCCGAGACTCGGAACACCACCGTGGCCGCCACTGCAAGCAGCGCCGACACGCCCAGCTCGACACGCAGCGCGGCGGCGCGCCGCACGCCACCTGCCAGCGCCCGGGTCGCCGGCACGAAGCCACCGGCAAGCGCGGCAATGACGCCCAGCCCGAGCCCCGCGAGCATCACGCCGGGCTGGGGCGCAAGCGTCTGCACCTGCACGCGGAAGTAAAGATCAGTGATGTTGCCGGCCATCACGCCGACCAGCCAGCCGGCCAGCAGCGTGCCGACCACGACGCCCAGCGCCCCGCCGATCACGCCCAGCAGCAAGGCCTCGCCCAGCACCAGCCGGCGCAGCTCGCCGGCACTCATCCCCAGCGCCTGCAGACGCGCGAACAACCCGGCGCGCTGTGACACCAGATGCGTCATGGTGCTGTAGACCAGCAGCAGCCCGACCAGCAGCGTGAGCAGCGACAGCGCGAGCAGATTCAATCGATACGCCCGTGTCATATCGCTGACCGCCTGGCTGCGCGCCAGCGTGGACACCAGTTCGACCTCCGGACCCAGGCGCTCGAGCAGGTCCGCAGACAGCGCGTGGTCGAGCAGCAGGTCCACGCGGGACAGGCGGCCCGGCATGGCCAGCACACGCTGCGCCGCGGCGATGTCGACGAGCAGGGTATCGGCGCCCAGTGGCAGCGTGTCGTCCTCGGCGACCTCGAAGAGCTGCAATGCATGCGTGCGTCCCGCGTGCACGACCTCGAACGTCGCGCCGGGCGTCAGGCCCAGCGACTGTGCGAGGCTGGCGGGCAGAACCGCCGCCCGTACATCACCGATCATGCCGGCAAGCCCGGGACCCACGCCGGCGGCGGCCACCCCGTCGCCACGCAACTCAGCTTCGGCCAGCGGGTCGATGCCCACCAGCTGTACGCTGCGCTGCGTGGCGTCGGGGTCGGCAGCTGCGCGCAGCAACACGCGCTCGAGCAACACCGGGGCGGCCGGCTGCGCGGGCAGCTCGCGGCGCAGCGTGGCGTAGACGGCTTCGTCGAAACTGCGATCCAACGGCAGCAACTGATGCGTGGCCGCGCCGAAGGCCTGGCGGGTCGACACGGCGAACGCATCCTCGGCGGCTTTCGCGGCACCCTGAACCGACACCCAGGCGGCGACACCGACGGCCACGCCCAGCAGCGCAAGCGCGCTTTGTGCCCAATGCAGGCGCAGGTAGCGCAGACTGGCTCGGCGCAGCAGGACGTTCACGGTGCGGTGGCCACCTGCAGCTGACCGCCGGCGATACGCAGCACGCGGTCGGCATGGCCTGCGACCTCCAGGCTGTGGGTGGCCATGATCAGCGTCGTACCGTGCGCGCGCCCCAACGTCACCAGCCGCGTGACCACGTCGATGGCGGTGTCCAGGTCGAGATTGCCGGTCGGCTCATCGGCGAGCAGCACGGCGGGACGGTGGCACAGCGCACGCGCAATCGCCACGCGCTGCTGTTCACCACCGGACAACTCGTCGGGCATACGCTGCGCCATCGCCTCGAGACCCAGCGTGGCCAGTTCCTCGGTGGCACGGCGACGGGCCTCGGCCAGACGCACGCCCAGCAGGGTCATCGGCAGGGCGACGTTTTCCCAGGCGCACAGCGTCGGCACCAGGTTGTAATGCTGGAACACCATGCCGACGTGGCGCCGACGCAGCGCGGCGCGGCCCGGCTCGTTCAGGCCGACCAGGCTGTTGCCGAGCAGCTGAATCTCACCCTGTTGCGTGGCCTCCATGCCGCCGATCAGGTTCAGCAGGGTCGTCTTGCCCGAACCGCTGCGCCCGAGCAACACCGAGAACTCGCCCGCGTGGAAGCTCTGGCTGACGCCGTCGAGCACCCGCACGAGGCTACCGCCCTGGCGGTAGGTGTGGGTCAGCTCGATCAGCGCTACGCGAACTTCAGCGGTCATCATGCGCTCCCTTCAGTGCCTGTTCGACGCCAGAGGCTGGAATCAAGGACCCCGATGTTGCCTGCAAACGGGGAAATCGCGCCCGGTCACATCCACTGAGCGGACGTCACGCGGCCCTGGACCCGCGCGGTGAGCGGGCCCCTTGGCGAGCCCACGCCCGGCTGGGGCATAATGAAGTCGGAACCAATAACGGGCAGCCCATGTCATATCAGCGCCCATGTTGAAGCAAAGATATCCGGGGAGATCGAAACCGATGCGACTATTAGCAGCGACACTGGCGGCCGTGGGCCTGCTGGCGGGGACGCAGGCGCTGGCCTGTGAATATCCGACGCAGAACATCGACAACATGCCCAACGGCACGACCGCAACCATGGACCAGATGCTCGAGGCCCAGGGTGAAGTGCGCGAGTATGTTGAGGCGATGGAAGCCTACATCGAGTGCGTGGATGAGGACATCGACGCGAATCGTGAGGAATATGATGCCGAGCGCCTGCGCGTAATGGTGCAGCGTCGCGACGCCGCCGTGGAACTCGTGCGTGAGGCCGCCGAGGAATTCAACACCCAGGTGCGTCTGTACAACGAAGCCAACTAGGCAGCCGACCGGCCGTGTTCGTTTCGGGGAGGGCTCATGTTGCGCCCTCCCCGGAATCATCCGGAATCACCAACGATAGCGCTTGAAGTTTTCCGGGTTCGCCCAGTGCTCGGGTGTGTTCCAGTCGCGCTCGGGGTTGTAGCTCGCGACGTCATGGTCGAACAGCAGCCACTGACCGTCGGCACTTCGCTCACGCAGCGTGAAGCCCAGCGCCAGCATGTCCTGGCGCGACCACGCCCCGTGCGCACCCGTAACAACGAACACCCGCGCGCACAGCTGGTCACGCAGACGCGCAAGCAGCTGCGCGCCTTGGGCGTGCGACAGACCTGATAATGCATCGACCACCACACCGGCGCTGACGCGGCGGCCGGCCGGAAGTGCATCGGGCAGCGCCTCCGGGGACACCTTCACGACCTTGAAAGCCTGCAGACACGCAGGGCTTTCAGCCGCTGCAATCATCAGCACGCCCTGGGGAAGTTCATCACCCAGACGCTCGGCCAGAAGCTCATCGGCTGCTGCCGATAGAGATGTTGTCTGCCCGCTCACCCGTGACGCAGCTGGTCGAACTCGCGGCGCAGGGACTCGTTGCGATCGGTGACGATGCGCTCGAGCACAGCGATACGCTCCTCAAGCACCTGCAGGCGCTCCAGCATCTCGGGCGCCGCCTTCTCCGCCTTTTTTGCGCGCCGCTTCAGATAATCGCGAAGCAGGCCGTACGCGAACGACATCGCGATGATGATGAGCACGAATTCAAATGGATTCATCGCTTATTCTTCCCCACCCTCTCCGAAGGGTTCTTGATGTGTATTGGTGCCTTTAGCCCAGGGTATGTCAGCCCTGGCGGCGCAGCCGGTCGAATTCGGCATCGAGATCGCGGCGCGGGTCGGTGGCCAGGCGCTCGAGCACGGCGACGCGCTCCTTGAGGGCTTTGACCTCTTCCTCGCAGCGCGTCAGAGCGTCACGGGTCTTGCTGCTCATGCCATCGCCATCCATGTTCATGGACTCGTTCCATTCGGCGATTGGATCGCGGCCGCCGAAGCGTGCGCGCACGGTGCTGACGATGGCCCACGCGATGATCGCGATGATGGCTACCCAGATCCAGGGGGGCTGGCCCATAGCTGTTATCTCCTTCTGCCATGCAGGTCGCGGAACTCACGATCCAGCGAGAAGCGCGGCGAAGTGACGTAGCGCTCCATGCGCTGCAGCCGCAGATCCAGCTCGCGGAAACGATGGCGCACGCCCGACAGGGTGGCCTGCGGGGAGGCGCGCAACTCCTGGCGGAAGTCTTCCATCTCCGGCCGGGGGCGCACATCCGACTGCTTGGGCAGCAGGATGGCCAGTCCGAAATATACCAGCAGTGTGGCCGGCATGAAGAACACCAGCGAAATCAGCGCGACGATGCGGGTGCCCGTGACGTCGAAACCGAAATAATCGGCAATACCGGCACACACGCCCAGCAGCTTGCCTCTCTCGGTGTCGCGGTACAGGCCCATGGCCCGTTCACGCCGTGGTTTGCCGTTTCTGGACTTGCTCATGTCATTTACTCCCCGTCCCGGCCATGACGGTGCCGGGCCCAGAATTCACGTTCCCTGACCGCAGATGGATGTGCCAGCGGCCGATCCTTCAGCGTCAGTCCAAGTACCAGGTATACCGGGCCGACCGTCCAGGGCAGCAGCACCAGCAGACCGGCGGCGACCACCCTGACCAGCAGGGCATCGACGCCCAGGCGCACCGCCAGCCCGGCGCATACGCCGAACAGCCAGCCCTGGTCCCGGTCGCGATACAGCCTGGCCGCCTCGCTGACCAGCGCATCGAGATTCAGCGCCCAGGTCATACCCGCTTTCTCCATTCCGGCACCTCGTCATCGAGAATGGTCTCGAGTGCGTTGACGCGTGATTCCATGCGCTTGGCGTCCTGCCAGATGTCCTCGAGCATCTGCTCATCCTCGGCGGACAGGCCCTTGGCCTCTTTCCACTTCGTGATGTAGTGCAGGATCAGCGCCAGCGGTACGACGACCGTCAACAGGATGATCAGCAGCGTGTACGTCATACCTTCCATCACTCTTCAACCTGGCCGGTTGTCCGGCGTTGTTTTTAAGGATCTGTCCGCCTGTGACCTGCTAGCCGGTGTTGCGATCGCCACCAGCGCGCTGCGCCATCTTCTCCTTGAGCTGCTTGAGCTCAAGCTCGACGCGGTCCTCGGACTCCAGGCTCACGAATTCATCGTGCAGGGTCTTTTCCCTGGCACCCAGATCATAGGCCTCGACACGGCCTTCGACGTCGTCGAGCTTGCGCTCATACTGCTCGAAGCGCAGCAGGGCATCATCGATCTTGGTGTTGTGGATCTTGCTGCGCATCGCCAGCTGCCTTGAGGCGGTGTTGTGCCGGGTAATCATGGCACGCTGCTTGGCCTTGGCGTCGGCGAGCTTCGCCTCGAGGCGCGCGATATCGTCATTGAGCTTGCTCAGCCCCTCCTCGACGGCCCGCAGCTGGGCCCGCATGCCCTCGGCATGGGACTCCACCCGGGTCTTTTCCCCGAGGGCGGCCTTGGCGAGGTCATCGCGTCCGCGGGTGACGGCAAGCTCGGCCTTCTCGGCCCAGTCGTCGGCTTCGCGCTCGAGCCCGCTGACCTTGCGGCCGAGCTCCTTGCGATCGGCGATGCTGCGCGCCGCAGCCGAGCGCACCTCCACGAGGGTGTCCTCCATCTCCTGGATCATCAGGCGCACCATCTTCTCGGGGTCTTCGGCCTTGTCGAGGATGGCGTTGAGGTTGGAATTCACGATGTCGCTGAAGCGAGAAAAAATGCCCATGGCATGTTCTCCATAAGAGAGTGAAAGTCATGGAGGAAAATGCACGAGCCGTGCCAGTTTCGAGATTTTCCTCTATCTCACTGTTTTTTAGATATTTATCAGCGGGGACATACGCCTGAGCCTCGGTCTTTATCGGCCTTTTTCACCAAAGTATGAATAATCACACCATTGTTTGGCTAAAATAGCCCAATGCGAGCATCCGCCCAGGACCTGCCCCCGCTGATCGGTGAAGCGCCGAGCTTCCTGGCCATGCTCGAACATGTCTCGCGGGCCGCACCGCTGGCCCGTCCGGTGCTGGTCATTGGCGAACGCGGCACCGGCAAGGAGCACATCGCCGCGCGGCTGCATTATCTCTCGCCGCGCTGGGAGCAACCGCTGGTCAAGCTCAACTGCGCGGCGCTCACCGAGACGCTGCTGGAAAGCGAGCTGTTCGGCCACGAGGCCGGCAGCTTTACGGGTGCCACCGGCCGGCGCATCGGGCGCTTCGAGCAGGCCGATGGCGGCACGCTGGTGCTCGACGAGCTGGGCACCATTCCGCTGCGCATGCAGGAGCAGATCCTGCGCGTCATCGAGTACGGCGAGTTCCAGCGCGTCGGCGGCAACGAAACCCGCCGCACCGATGTGCGCGTGGTCGGCTCGACCAACGCCGATCTGCTGCGTGCGGCACAGGAGGGGCGCTTTCGCCACGACCTGCTCGATCGCCTGGCCTTCGATGTCGTGCAGGTCCCGCCGCTGCGACAGCGCCGCGACGACATCCTGCCACTGGCCCATCACTTTGCGATCAACATGACTGCAGAGCTTCATCGCGACGTGTTCCCGGGCTTCACGCGCGAGGCCGAGGCGGCATTGCTGGCTCACGACTATCCGGGCAACGTGCGAGAACTGAAGAACTCCGTGGAGCGATCGGTGTATCGCGCCACGGATCTCGAAGCCCCTCTGCACCGCATCTGGTTCGATCCGTTTGCCAGCCCTGTGGATGCCGCACAGGCGAGCGCCCAGGGGCACGGTGCCGACATGGCCGCGGATCCCGGGCCAACCGCTGATGATCAGCCCGCTGCCGCCGCCTCGCCCGCCACGCCAGCAGCCACGCTGCCGGTCGACCTGAAGAACGTACTCGCCGAGACCGAGGTCACACTGATCACCCAGGCGATGGCGCAGGCGGCCTACAACCAGCAGGTCGCAGCCGATCTGCTGGGCCTGACCTACCACCAGCTGCGTGCTGCACTGCGGCGACACGACCTGGTGGCGCGCTTCGGGCGCGCGCGTGGCACGGCTGCTGACTGATTCGCTAACATTCCCGGCATTACCGCGTCATACGGGAACCCATCATGAAACTTATCCTCCATGTCAGCCGGCTGCTCGCCGTGCTGCTGCCATTGCTGCTTTCGGGCGCACTGGCCCAGGCAGAAGGACTCACGCTGGAGCATATCGCGCGCCTGCAGGCAGTGACCGGCGGTGTGATCAGCCCCGACGGGCAGCGCATCGCCTACAGCGTGGCCGTGCCACGCAAGCTGTTCGACGAACCCGACGGTGAAGCCTGGTCGGAGCTGCACATCGTAGATGCGCGCGGCGCTCATCGCGGCTATGTCACCGGGCAGGTCAACGTCTCGGCGCTGGGCTGGACGCCGGACAGCCGCCACGTCACCTTCCTGGCCAAGCGCGGCGAGGACGAGCACGCCGCGCTGTACCGCATCGCAGTGGACGGCGGCGAGGCGGTACGCTGGTTCGGCTTCGACACCGCCATTCGCGGCTATGGCCTCGCGCCCGACGGCCGCACACTGGCCTTCATTGCCCAGGATGCCGAAGACGAGGACACAAAGTCCCTCAAGGACAAGGGCTTCAACCAGCGCATCTACGAGGAAGACTGGCGGGCCTTCAGGGTGCGCCTGGTCGACCTTGACGCGGATGACCGCGAGGTGCGCACGCTCGAACTCGACGGCTCGGCACAGCAACTGGCCTGGAGCCCGGATGGATCGCGCCTGGCGGTAAAGCTCGCGCCACGCGAACTCATCGATGATGTGCTGATGAAAGTGCGTATCAGCTTCGTCGATCCCGCAGCAGGCGCGATCACGGCCACGGTCGACACACCCGGCAAACTCGGCGACATGGCGTGGGCACCCGACAGCGGCCACCTCGCGCTGATCATGGCCGAGGACGCCAACGACCCTCGCGAGGGCCGGCTGGCGGTGGTGGCGAAGGATGGCGACAACCCGGTCAACCTGCTGCCGGACCTGGAAGGCCATGTCTGGCAGGTGGCCTGGCGCGATGCCCGCCGCGTGCTGTACATCAGCCACGAGGGCGTGCGCTCGCGGCTGGGCGAGATCCGTCGCGATGGCAGCGCCGATCGCACAGTGCTGGACGCGGGCGATGCCGTGTGGGACGGCATCAGCGTCTCGGCAGACGGTCGCACTATCGCGCTGCTGGCAAGCTCGCCTGCGCATCCGCGCGAGGTGTTCCGGCTCGCAGGCAATGCCCGCAGCGCCGAGCGCCTGACCGACCACAATCCGTGGCTGGCCGATGTGCGCCTGGCAGCCCAGGAGGTCGTGCGCTACACGGCACGCGACGGCCTGGAGATCGAGGGCGTGCTGATCCGCCCGCTCGACGAACAGCCCGGCACGCGCTATCCGCTGATCCTGCAGGTCCACGGCGGCCCCGAGGCGCATTATTCCAATCACTGGCTGAGCTTCTACTCCCAGCCCGGGCAGGCGGCCGCGGCGCGCGGCTATGCCGTGTTCTATCCCAACTACCGCGCCAGCACCGGGCGCGGGGTGGCTTTCACCAAGCTCAACCACGGCCGTCCGGCCGCCGAGGAGTTCGATGACCTCGTCGACGGCGTCGACCACCTCATCGAGATCGGCCTGGTCGACGGCGATCGGGTCGGCATCACCGGCGGGTCCTATGGCGGGTACGCCTCGGCCTGGGGCGCGACCTACTACAGCGAGCGATTCGCCGCCTCGGTGATGTTCGTCGGCATCAGCGACAAGATCTCGATGCTCGGCACCAGCGATATTCCGGTCGAGCTCTACCAGGTGCACTACCTGAGTTGGCCATGGGAGGACTGGTCGATGTACCGCGACGCAAGTCCGATCTACTATGCCGATCGCTCGCGCACGCCCACGCTGATCCTGCATGGTGATGCCGACCCGCGGGTGCATGTCAGCCAGAGCATGATCCTGTATCGCTACCTGAAGCTCGCAGGCCAGGCGCCTGTGCGCCTGGTGCTCTACCCCGGCGAGGGGCATGGTAACGCCCGCGCGGCAAGTCGCTGGGACTACAGCCTGCGGTTGATGCGCTGGATGGACCACTACCTGCAGGGCGAGGGAGGTGAGCCGCCCGACCACCCGGTCGACTATCGGTAGCGCCAGATAAAGCAACGGGTGCAGCCCCCTGGCGGTGGCTGCACCCGTGATCCGCGCGCGACGCGCGCGGTGACTTGGCTTACCGGCAGGCCTCAGGCGCTACCGCACTTGCCTTCACCACACTTGCCCTCGCCGCCCTTGTCGTCACCGCATTTGCCTTCGCCGCACTTGCCTTCGCCGC
>JAFIFN010000132.1 GCA_020832005.1 Gammaproteobacteria bacterium
AGCCCTTCGGCTACGACCTCTTCGAAGGCGTGCCCAGCACCTTCGCCCCGGTCAGTGATATTCCGATTCCTGCCGAGTACCTGCTCGGCCCGGGCGATGTCATCCGCGCCCAACTGTTCGGCAATCGCAACGCCGATTTCGAGCTGCCAGTGTCGCGCGACCTCACGATCCAGTTTCCGGAGCTCGGGCCGATCTCCGTTGCTGGCCTGACCTTCGACCAGCTGCGTGAGGAGATCAATCGCCGCGTGGCCGAGCAGTTCATCGGTACGCGGGTGAGCATCACGCTGGGCGAGCTTCGCTCCATTCGCGTGTTCGTGCTGGGCGACGTGCGCCGGCCTGGCTCCTATACGGTGAGTTCGCTCGCCAGCATGACCAACGCCCTGTTCTACAGCGGTGGTGTGGAGACGCGCGGCAGCCTGCGTAACATCGAACTCAAGCGCAACGGCGAGACCGTGCAGCGGCTGGATCTTTACGACCTGCTGCTGCGCGGCGACACCCGCAGCGATGCTCGGTTGCGCCCGGGTGATGTGATCTTCGTGCCGCCGGTCGGGCCGCGTGTGGTGGTCGGCGGTGAGGTGCGCCGGCCTGCGATTTACGAGCTGCGCGGCGAGAGCAGCGCGGAGCAGGTGTTGGCGCTGGCCGGGGGGCTGGAGGCGCGTGCTCAGCGCGATGCGGCGCGGCTGGAGCGGCTGGATCCCTCAGGGGCGCGCGCCGTGGAGGCGCTCGATCTTTCCACGCGCGGGGGGCTTGCGACGCGGCTGCGCGATGGAGATGTCCTGCGCGTGCCGGCCGGGGTGCGCCAGTTGGAAGGTGCGGTCACGCTATTTGGCCATGTGCAGCGCCCCGGTGAGTTCCAGTGGCGCGAGGGCCTGCGGCTGACCGATCTACTGGGCAGCAGCCGTGATCTCAGGGCTGGCGCTGATCTCAACTACGTGCTGGTGCGTCGCGAGACGGTGCCCAATGCGGAGATCAGCGTGTTCTCGATCGATCTGCAGCGTGCCTGGGAGGCGCCGCAGTCGGATGAGGCCAATCCGCGGCTGCGCGCGCGTGATCAGCTGCATGTCTTCGACCACGACGTTGGGCGCGAGCATGTCACCCGCCGGCTGGCTGACGAGCTGCGGCGGCAGACAGATCCGGATCGGCCGCTACCCATCGCGCGGGTGTCCGGCCGGGTGAAAGCGCCTGGCGAGTATCCGCTGGAGCCTGGCATGGGCGTGCTGGATCTTATCCGTGCCGGAGGCGGGCTGGATGACGCTGCGTTCATCCGCGAGGCGGAACTCGTGCGCTATACGGTGGTGAATGGCGAGACGCGTGAGGCCGAGGTCATGAACATCGATCTGGTCGGGATTCTCGCTGGCGCGGTGCCGGATGTCCGCATTGCACCCTATGACGCACTGAATATTCGTGAAGTCTCCGGTTGGCGAGATCAGGAAATCATCACCCTGGGGGGCGAGGTGCGCTTTCCCGGCGCCTATACCTTTACACCAGGCGAGACGCTGGCTTCGGTACTGCAGCGCGCCGGAGGGCTGACCGAGTTAGGTTCTGCGCGTGGTGCAGTGTTCACCCGCGATACTCTGCGCGAGCGTGAACGCGAGCAGCTCGAGGTGCTGGCACGCCGGCTGGAATCTGATTTATCGGCGTTGGCGCTTAGTGATCCTGACAATATCGAAGCTGTCAGCACCGGTCGCGGGCTGCTGGAGCAGATTCGGACCGCCGAGGCGACGGGGCGGTTGGTGATCAATCTTCCTGGCATCCTCAACGGGGACAGCTCACAAGATATCGAGTTGCGTCCGGGCGACCAGCTGCTCGTGCCGCCGCGCAGCCAAGAGGTCACCGTGCTGGGCGAGGTGCAGTTCGCCACGTCGCATTTCCACGTGCAGGGGCTGGATCGCGATGGCTACATCCAGCGTAGCGGGGGCATGACCCAGCGGGCGGATCAGCGGCGGGTGTATGTGGTGCGCGCCAGCGGGGAGGTGGTGACTGCGGCGGGCTCGCGGTGGTTTTCCAGGGTGGATGGGGGTGGTATCGAGCCGGGGGACACCATCGTCGTGCCGCTGGATACCGACCGGGTACGGCCGCTGCTGCTCTGGTCCAGCGTGACGCAGATTGTCTACAACCTGGCGATTGCGGCTGCGGCTGTGAACTCCTTCTGAACGACGTGATCTTGCCGGAAGCCTCTGCATGAGTGAGCCTCGACCCCCTTCATCACCGCACGGTCCGCCCGAGACTGGCCCCCAGGGAGAGCGGTTGGTGTACGTGATGCCGGAGGGCGTCTTTGGTGCTGTCGCGGATGACGAGATCGACCTGCTCGAGCTGTGGAATATCCTCTGGCAGGGTAAATGGCTGGTGATTGCCAGCACGGTGGTGTTTGCAGTGGGGTCGGTGGTGTATGCGCTGGCGCAGACGCAGTGGTATCGGGCGGAAGTGTTGCTCGCGCCGGCTGAGGGGCGGAGTTCCCCTGCTGTTGGTGGGCAACTCGGTGGGTTGGCTGCACTCGCCGGGGTGAGTGTCGGCGGTGGTGAATCCGCCGAGGCAATCGCTACGCTGCGCTCGCGGGACTTCATTCGCGCATTCATTGAAGACTTTGATCTGATGCCAGTGTTGTTTGCAGAGCAGTGGGATGCCTCGCGCGGGAATTGGCTGGATACTGACCCGGACACTTGGCCGGATATCCGTGATGGCGTGAGATTCTTCCGCGAAAACGTCTTGTCAGTGTCGGAATCGCGTGATTCGGGCCTAGTTACTGTCTCCGTGGAATGGGTGGAGCCGGCTGTGGCTGCCAGTTGGGCCATGACGCTGATCGAGCGACTGAACGAGCGGCTGCGCGATCGTGCGCTTCAGGAAGCAGAAACCAATGTGTCTTATCTTCAGAGTGAACTGGCTCAGACCAGCGTTGTGACCCTGCAGCAGACGATGGGCCGATTGCTGGAATCCGAGCTGCAGAAGGTCATGCTTGCGCGGGGTAATGAGGAGTTCGCGTTCCGTGTCATCGATGCGGCGGAGGTTCCGAAACAGCCTTCGCGACCCAGGCGGTCCCTAGTCGTGATCATCGGTACCATGCTCGGTGGCATGCTTGGGGTCTTCGCCGTATTCGTGCGTCACATGGTGACACGAGCGAAGACCCCAGCGACAGCTTAGGAGGCGGTGGACTTAGGAACCGATCGGCGGTCTGAGTTAACCCGTCTCGACTCGTTGTCCCCGACCTGCAATCGCTGATGAGATTGAGTAATTGCGCGCCGAGGGGCAGGGTACCCTGGGCACCCAAAAACTCAGGCGCGAGGACAGAACCCCCTTCATGAAATCGTGCTCGTTTTAGTCCGGCTGTTGGTGTTGCCGGCGTCAGTGCGCTCACGACCTGCGCGCAAAAGTGCTTCGTGCTGTGGTAGGAATACAGCATCGGCTCAGTAAACCCCTTTAAGGCACTACTCAAATGAACACTCGGCAGAAAGCCCTCGCTTTATTGACGCCTAAAGAAAAGCGCCGTGGGGGGCTGGTTTTGGTCATGGTCACCATCATGGCCGTTCTTGAAACTGCGGGTGTGGCTTCTGTTATGCCCTTTCTGGCCGTCTTGGGTAACCCGGAAATTGTGAACACCAACCCGTTGTTGAACGGCCTTTATCAAAACATTGGTTTCGAGGATATGGATGCCTTTATTATGGCATTAGGTGCTGCGGCATTCGGGCTGATTTTATTTTCCGCGTTGTTCCGGTCGCTCACACACTATGTCATGAACCGCTTCATCGAGATGCGCCGCCATAGTATCGGTAAGCGGCTGCTGGAAACCTATCTGCGCCAGCCGTATGCCTTCTTCCTGGACCGGCACAGCGGCGATATGGCCAAGAACATCCTCTCCGAAGTGGATCAGCTGGTGCAGCAGGTCCTCCGACCCGGCATGCAGATGGCTGCCTACAGCGTGGTGATCCTGGCGCTGGTCCTTCTGCTGATTGTGGTAGACCCTTGGCTGGCGCTGGGCGTGGCGGTGGTGGTCGGCGGCATGTATGCGGTCATCTTCGCCACCGTGCGTGGGATCCTCGGCCGGGTGGGCCGCGACCGCGCACGCGCCAACCAGGAACGCTTCACCGCCGCTAGCGAGGCCTTGGGCGGCATCAAAGACATAAAGTTATTGGGGCGCGAACACGCATATCTTTCCCGGTTCGATGGGCCGTCCAACCGGCACGCTCGTCACCAATCCACCAACCAAACACTCAGTCAAGTGCCCAAATTCATGATTGAAGCAGTGGGCTTTGGCGGAGTCATCGCACTGATACTGGTGTTGATAGCCACCCATGGTGGTGCGACTAACAATGCGTTGGGTGATATTTTGCCCATGCTCGGACTTTACGTTTTCGCTGGTTATCGCATGCTGCCGGCTGCGCAAAACATTTACTCAGGTTTGGCCAAGCTACGCTTTGGTGCGGCGGCGGTCGATGCCGCATACAATGATTTGCAAAAGCGTTCGGCGCTGGCTGAACTGCACCAGCGCGCGCCGCAGCGGCTTGAGCCCAAGCAGGCCATAAGCCTGCAGAACATCCACTACACCTACCCGAATGCCGATCGCCCGACGCTGCGGGGGATTGATCTGGAGATCCCTGTGGGCCGCTCCGTAGGCATCATTGGCACCTCCGGTGCCGGTAAGACCACCTTGGTCGACGTGTTGTTGGGTCTGCTGCGCCCCACCGAAGGCTCGATCGTGGTAGATGGCGAGCAAATCACCGACGATAACCTGCGTGCCTGGCAGCAGGCGCTTGGCTATGTGCCGCAAGATATCTTCCTGACTGACTCATCCGTGGCCGAGAACATCGCTCTGGGTGTACCGCCAATCCAGATCGACTACGATCAAGTGGAAAGCTGCGCCCGCATGGCCCAGGTACATGAGTTCATCGTGAGAGACATGCCGCAGGGTTATAGCACGGTGGTTGGCGAGCGCGGAGTGCGGCTCTCCGGCGGGCAGCGGCAGCGCATCGGCATTGCACGGGCGCTTTATCATGATCCAGCTGTGCTTGTATTCGACGAAGCGACTAGTGCCTTGGATCACCATACAGAAACCGCGGTCATGCAGGCCGTCGACGCGTTGGCAGGAACCAAGACGCTGATTCTAATTGCTCACCGATTGAGTACGGTCCAAAACTGTCACGAGGTGGTTCGGTTGGTACAGGGGTGTGCAAAGGAGTCGAACTGCGTTGATTGAACTTGAGGGGCCGTTTTACGTGTATAAAAAAATGCTTATTTTCGATAATAAACTCGATGCTCAGGGTCCTGTTTGTTAAATGAATAGCAGCTGTCCACAAAATCATAGGGTCAACATGGTATGCCTGAATGGACTGACTCGGATCTAAAGTCGCTAGGCCCTCTCGCCATCGTCGAATACATAGGGCCCTATGGTGCGGGAAAAACCACTAGGTTGAATCGCGATAAGGGCGAACTAAAAAATTCTTACGCACGGATTGTGGACAGAGGAGACTTCAAAGATTTTGTTGGCGGCCACACTAAGGCTGAAAAGTTATTTATTCTATTGCTGAGCTTCCCTTTGTACTTTCTAAGCGCTGTTTTTCTTCTAATTCAGTCCAGAGGGGCGCTCATCTCCGACCGATTAAGACGTTGCCATTTAGTTGCAATGAAGTCCATATATTTTCGTCGCTTCATGAGAAATGATATAAAAATATTTCTTAGTGATGAAGGGCTTCTCCACTCTTGTTGTCCGCTTTTTACTGGTGCCGCGAGGGTTCCGAGCGCATGGCTTATAAGGTTCCTCTATTGGGGTTTGAACCCAGTGTTTGTGAGAGTTGAGGTAGGGGAAGCCCAGAATATAAAACTGCTCTCTCAGCGTGAGCAGTTTCGGGAAGTTAATAATTGCGTCGTCGGTAATGTTTTCCTACATGGGAAATTTTCTGACCTTATGAGCTCTGGGGATGTTAGCGATATCCACTTTTTGGTCCGTGAATCTAGGCGCTTTTATAGAGAAGTCGACTCGGTCGTCAGCAGTACCTGGCGCACGATTTACATCTTCCCTTTTTCAGAATCAAGCCCTTAGTTATGGAGAATCATTCGGTGTCCTTCTTCATCCCCGCATTAAACGGCGGTGGGACACAAAAAGTAATTGTGAACTTGGCCAATGCCATGGTCGGTCTAACGGAGCGCCCGATTCACATCGTACTGGCGCGCGCCGAGGGTGAGTTCCTAGATGAAGCTCGCTCAGAGGTGAAGGTCGTTGATCTTGGCACCGGGCGCGCGTCCCGTTCTATTTTCGCGCTGGTACGCTACCTTCGCAAAGAAAAGCCGGCAGGTCACCAGCATAAGCCGCCGTGGAAACTGCTGGGACAACGCTGACGTCGAATCTTTCTTTAGTAGCTTGAAAAAGGAAAGAGTGAAAAAGCGCATCTACAAAACGCAAGATTTAGCACGTGCCGATATCTTCGATTACATCGAGGTGTTCTACAATAGACAGCACCGACACAGCCATCTCGGCGGTGTCAGCCCAGAGGCGTTCGAACAAGCCTCATTTTGAGGGTCCGGGGTGTCGTGATACTGGGGGAAGTCCATTTCCTGTCCACGATTGTTGCTCTAACCATTCTCACGGCGGCAACAATATAACTTCAAATATGCCTCAATCGTCCGTTCCAATGAAAACGCATCACACGCGCGCTCAGAAAGCTCATAGCCAAGCTCTGTCCGTTCCTCGATCGTCATAGCCAAGTAGGATCGCGTTAGAGTCTGCCATGCTTGTACATCCTCTGCCGGCAAGAGCTGCAATCCGGTTGCCTCCGCAATAACCCGCCGTTCGGGGATGTCGGACATCAGTGGTAAGCACCCAATCGCCACGGCTTCAAGATCCGCAACGCTGAGCCCTTCCCAAAGCGAGACCGTCAAGTAGAAATCGCTGCGAACCAAAGCCGCATAGATATCTTCTCGCGGCACGACTCCAGCAAAAGTCACACGATCATCCATCCAAAGGCGCGAGCACTCCGCAATTAGCTCATCGCGCATCTTGCCGGTTCCATACCAGGTAACGTGGCCAAGTTCTGGTAATTGCTGCACCAAGCGCAAGAGGTAGATTCCGTTTTTCTGAGGGGCCATCTTCGCAATGACAACCGTCTGCGGTGGCCTCGTTATGTTTTGGTTAGCCAAATGGTATTGTCTTCGCTGATGTGCGTAGTGACGCATTATGTCCGCAGGGATGCCATTGGGAACCGTGTGTAGTCTGTTAACATGTTTAAGTCTTTGCTTCATGCGCTGCGGTAGCGATTCAGTCGCTTGCTCGGCACAGCCGACGTAGGCGCTGGTTACATACGACATGATCCACAGGCAAAACCGCTGATGTAGGCGAAAATTGGGCCAGGTGTTGTGTTGGGTATTCACCACTAGAAAACGACCGCCGAGAAAACGCGCTAAGAGAACCACAACGATAAAAATCGGTGTGTGCACGTGGACGACAAGTTCTCGGTCGCGCTTTCTAGAGAGGTTACGTAGAAGCAAAGCGGCATTTAGCAACCCAGTACGGAAATACCGCCGGCGGTGTTCACGGCAATCTTGCCACTTCATTGCCGCCCCTAGCTGAGCTGGTGCACATTGAATCGGCGGATACGCCAGTCCTGGCGCCAGTCTTCGGTAGCTGGAATAAATATTGGTCCAGGGCGAACTCGTAGGCCCAATACCTTTTGTGATTTGAACTACTTTCAATCGCTTCTCAGTCAATCTGTCACCCTACGCCGCAAATCAGCCCCTGGCTTCCTCCCAGTTGTGAGAAGGCACACTACGGCGACTGCCAGCAGCACGCGTCCCAATAACCCCGTCATCGTATTTTGTGTGAGTCCATAAATAGGCAGCACGATCACAACCGCAAGCGCCAACGAATTTGCGAAGCCTTTATTGCTACGATAGTTCCGCAAAGCTGACCAAAGAGCGATCAGGATAAATCCGAGAAACCCGAGCGCCAGGATAGGCCCCGCTTGGGCCCACATGAGCACGTAGTAACTGTCGAACGCTGGCAAATCGAGCGCATGAGAAGCATTCATCAAGGTACCGACGGGCGACCACGTTTGTGACTCGATGATCGGTAGGCTCCAGCGGTCGCCGCCACGTCCGGCGATCTCGACCAAGCGAGCATCCCCACGGAGCCAAGCAAAGATGCTTGCCAACCGCCCATCACCCGAGCTGACCCTGCCAACACCAAAGGTTGTGGCGACCCAGAACGTGGTGACTAACCCCACGAGGATTGCCACGAAACGCAGTAGCGTAGCGGCTGAAAGGCTTACCCGCGTGCGAGGCCGCAGCAGGTATATGGTCAGAAACACACCTGCAATGACCATAGCCGTTCTAGAGCCCGAGGCCACGACAAAAAACAAGCCCGACCATGTCACAAACAAAGACAACCGGGTTGCACCAACGAACAGAAGACCCGCAATAAAGCTGATGACACCAAAGGTCGCCAATCCTGAAATAGTCCCAAATGGTCCCGCAAAGCGGAAAATGTGAAACCCGAAGCTGCGACCACTTCGATCTTCGGGGTACCAGAGGTCAACGATCCATGGCACAGCCCCGCCGGCTATTTGAAAAATAATCTGCGGGACCAGCACCAACCAGGTCACCAACACGGCTGCAACCCAGAACACCGCAACGTCATGCTCCACCAAACCTTGACGCTGCCGGCGATAAATGGATGATGCAACAACAACCAAGAAAAAGATGTAAACCCAACGCAGATCCCCAAAATACATCCACAGTTGTGCTTGCTGAAGCAGGAGAAGTCCTAGCAGTGGCAGCAAAAGAACAAGACCAACATATACGCTGAATGCCTGAAATAACGGAGAGCGGAGCGGGCTTGTAGTCAAGAGCCCTTTGAATGCCAATGCCAGACCCAGAACCAATGCGAGGGCAGCACCGAGGTCATACACGCGAATCTCGGCGGGAAGGTGCGGGAGACTCAGTGGCGGCGCAGCGATCATCATAAGAAACGTCGCCCAGATCATGAACGCCGTGATGCGGCTCAGGGAAATGGTTCCACGACGGACGATATCGGCCGATGAAACATGCGGTAGGGGTTGCAATGACGTGCGCATGGGGTTCAGGTTTTCTGAGGGGTTTCGTGCGGCTGGGGGAATACCTGCAAGCCAAACGCCTCTTCTAAGTAGTGGCGCGCGATGACTGGCGCAGCGAAGTCATTGGCCCGCTGCCTCCGCGCTTCCGGCGTACCGCGGGGTGAATGTAGCGCTTTAGTGATGGCTGCGGCCAGGGACTCAGGGTCTTCGGGCGGCACTAGATGACCGAGGGCTCCGTCGAGGAGGATCGCACGCGGTGCGCCGGGGCAGTCTGTGGATACAATGGGGATACCCACCGCTAACGCTTCAACCAAGACATTACCGAAGCCTTCCCAGCGGGAAGAGAGCACAAAGAGCCGAGCATCTACGACAACGGTTTCCGGGCTGGTGACAAATCCTGGAAAATGAATCCGGTTGCCCACCCCAAGCTCTCGCGCCAGTGCCTCTAAGTTAGTGCGAAGCGGGCCTTCCCCAAGAATCACGAGGTCCAAGTTTTCAATGGATACCCGCGCAAATGCCCGAATCAAACCGTCGAAACCTTTCTGCTCAGCCAACCTTCCCACCGCGACAGCATAGTTTGTACTCCACCGCTGCGAAACCTGCTTTGGTCCCGCAGGGTCCCAAGCCCTTGTTCCAATGGCAATCGGATTTCCGATCACCTGAGTTTGCTCAGCTCGGCAAATCCCTCGATCTTGAAGGGTCTGAGACACCGCCTCGCTAATCGCGACCACTGTATTCGCGCGTCCATACAAGACTTGCATCAAGCCTTGCGTGGCATGCGTTTGGAGGCGCCTAACCAGCGACCCAGACGGCTCTCGCACAACGTTATCCTCACGCAACACCAGCCGGCAAGGCCGCCCGGCCAGATGCCATGCCACAGACGCGCATACATTCGCGTAATTCAGGCTTGAACAGAGCACCGCCGGGCGCTCGCGTTTCAGATAACCTGCGAGGGCGAATATGGAACGGGACGCGCGGCCCTTGGCAAGATCAACGATCTGGACCTCCGGCCTTACTTCCTGCATAAACTCTCCCTCGGCGCGGGCGAGGACGATGTGCACTGGCCGATCGGTCAAATCAACCATGGCGTTGGCTAGGTTAACAACCACTTTTTGCGCGCCGCCGCCGTTCAGGGCCGGTATATAGAAAGAAATCGCACTAGGCATCAGATTTGCTCCGGTAATGGCTTCATTTATAATTAAAGCGCAAAAGCTCAGCTCACTGAGCCCGAGCCAACTTCTATTTTAGGGAACGTCTGATCAATTGGCCGAAATGATGCCAGCGACTGAAAACCCGGATTCACAGCCGCGCTGCCAGGCCGGGATAGACCTGCATGTGCGAGCTGACGAGTCTGTTTTTCGGATATCGGTCATCACCATGCGT
>JAFIFN010000006.1 GCA_020832005.1 Gammaproteobacteria bacterium
GGGGGGGGGGTTTGGGCCCAAAAAACCCCCCCCCCACGGCCCAAATCCCCCAAAAAACCCCCCGCAGGAAGTGCCCACCGGGGTCAAGTAAGCGCCACTGGACCAAAACCGACATAGCGAGCGTGCATGCTGAGTTTTCGCAGGATCTTCGAAACGCTGGACTCCACGGGCTGCCGTTACGTGGTCGTCGGCGGGCTTGCGGTCGTGCTGCATGGCCATACCCGCCTGACGACGGACACCGATCTGGTGCTGGATCTCGCGGCCGAACAGCTGCCGGAGCTGCTCGCGAGCTTGTCGCGGCTGGGCTTTCAACCGCGCGTTCCGGTGGCCATGGAGGAGTTCGCCGACGCCGACAAGCGGCAGGCCTGGATTCGGGACAAGGGCATGCAGGTGTTCTCGGTCTATCATCGTGAGGAGCCCCGGTGGGTGATCGACCTGTTTGCAGCGTCGCCGATCAGGTTTTCAGACCTGTTTGCGCGGGCAGTCGAGAAAAAGCTGGAGGGTGTGAGCATCAGGGTCGCCTGCATCGATGACCTGGTCACGATGAAGCGCCTGGCGGGACGCGAGATTGATTTGTCAGACATTGAATATTTGCAGCAGATTCGGGACATGAGCGGTGAGTGGCGAACAGGATAAGGATTTCTCGGCCGCGAGTTTCGAAGGTGCGGCGCGGGCGCAATTACGCGACACGCTGTTGCGCTCGACACCCGAGGAGCGCGTGCGCTGGCTCTCCGAGATGCTCGATGTTGCTGAAGCATCAGGCGCACTGGCGCGCATCCGCGCCGCAGAGGACGCGTACTGGCAACGCCTCTGGAATGCCACGCCGCGTCGCTGAGCTTGACTGGCCCGGGTGCTTCCACCGCGCTTGCGCTGCCTATGTGAACAGCGATCCCCGCAGCGCGCGCTGGCGGGCCGTCTCGCTGAGCTTGTCATCCGCGGGCGGCGCATCGTGCAGCAGGTCCGGTGTGACCAGCACGACGCCACGCTCGGTGACATGGAAGCGCTTGCGATCGGCTTCGAGGTCGTAGCCGATGATCGTGCCGTCGGGCACGTCGCAGTCGCTGTCGATGATGGCATTGCGGATCTTGCAGTTGCGCCCGATGGTGACCTGCGGCAGGACCACCGTACGGTAGAGCTCCGTGCCTTCTTCAATGCGCACCGAAAATGACAGCAGGGACTCCTGCACGCGCGCACCGGAGATGATGCAGCCGCCGCTTACCAGCGAGTTGATCGCAACACCGCGGCGACCCGCCTCGTCGAGCACGAACTTGGCTGCCGGTGCCTGCTCCTGGTAGGTCCATACCGGCCAGCTGTCATCGTAGAGATTGAGCTCGGGCGTGACGTGGGTGAGCTCCATGTTGGCATCGTAGAACGCATCGACGGTGCCGACGTCACGCCAGTACGCCTGGGCGCTGGTGGCCACATCCTGGAAGGCGTAGGCGAATACGCGGCCCTCGTGAATGGTGCGCGGCAGGATGTTCTTGCCGAAGTCGTGCTGTGAGGCGGGATCTGCCGCATCGGCCTCCAGGCGCTGGGCCAGGTACTCCCGGTTGAACACGTAGATGCCCATCGAGGCCAGCGCGATGTCCTCGCTGCCGGGCATGGGCTCAGGATTCGCGGGCTTTTCGCTGAACGCGATCACGCGCTGGTCTTCATCGACGGTCATGACGCCATACTGCGTGGCCTCGGCCACAGGCACCTGCACGACGCCAACCGTGATGTCGGCATTGTTCTCGACGTGGAAGGCGATCATCGGGCCGTAGTCCATCTTGTAGACATGGTCGCCTGCCAGGACCAGCACCATGTCCGGGTGGTAAGCCTCGATGATGTCGAGGTTCTGGAACACCGCATCGGCCGTGCCCATGTACCAGCGATCTCCATGTTGCTGCTGTGCCGGCACCAGCTGCACGAACTCGCCGAGCTCTCCGCGCAGATACCCCCAGCCGCGCTGCACGTGCTGGATCAGCGTATGGGCCTTGTACTGCGTGAGCACGAGGATCTGGCGAATGCCGGAGTTGACACAGTTCGACAGCGTGAAATCGATGATGCGGTACTTGCCGCCGAAGGTGACGGCAGGCTTGGCGCGATGGCGGGTCAAGTGGCTGAGGCGCTCGCCGCGACCGCCGGCCATGATGACCGCCATGGTACTCTTGGTGAGTTGACTGACGAACCGCCCCGACTTGACCGGCTTCATGGTTTCGCATCCTTGTCTGGGCACCTGCCATGCGCTGCAGCCTGGGATGGCGCGACGCGCAGCGGCGACTTTCTTGACTCACCAGAGCATACGCGAATTTCGCATTTTGTTGGCCAGCGATCTTAATTGTCCGGTGCGCCGAAGATGCGAGAATAGGGGTCAATGGATGACATGAGTGTGACGGACAACCCCACTGCTGCTGACGTGCGCCGCCTGCTTACGGGTGCGCTGCATGATCCGTTCCGTCTGCTCGGCCGACATCCGCGGGCCGACGGCCGGGTGGTGGTGCGCGCATTTCTGCCTTCTGCGCGCAGCGCGCAGCTGGTGGAGGGGGAGCGTCAAGGACGGCAAGTCAATGCCGCCGGCCTGTTCGAATGGCTCGAAGCCGCCGACGCCGTACCCCGGCACTACCGGCTGCGCTGGGCCGATGCCCACGGACACTGGCACGAACACTGGGATCCTTACTGTTTCGCACCGGTGCTCGATGAGGTCGAACTTGCGCGCTTCAATGCTGGTGAGCATGTACGCGCCTGGCAGCTGCTGGGCGCCCATCCGCTCAGCCACGAGGGCATCGATGGCGTGGCCTTCGCGGTGTGGGCGCCGGAGGCCGAGCGCGTCAGCGTGGTGGGGGATTTCAATCACTGGGACGGTCGCTGGCACCCGATGCGCGTGCGCGGCGCCAGTGGTGTCTGGGAACTGTTCGTGCCGGGGCTTGCAGCCGGCGTGTTCTACAAGTTCGAGATCCGCAACCGCCACAGCGGCGCGCTGCTGCTCAAGGCCGATCCTTACGCACGCAGCGCCGAGCTGCGACCACGCACGGCCTCGGTGGTGGCCGCGGCCAGTCAGCACGTGTGGGAGGATGACGAGTGGCAGGCCGGCCGCGCACACGCGCACTGGCTGCATGCGCCGATGTCCGTCTACGAACTCCACCCCGGCGCCTGGCGCCATGATGCGCAAGGCCGGCCGCTGGACTACCGGGCGCTGGCCGACGAACTCGTGCCCTATGTCGCCGGGCTTGGCTTCACGCACATCGAGCTGATGCCGATCACCGAGTATCCCTTTGATGACTCCTGGGGCTATCAGCCCACGGGCATGTTCGCGCCCACGCGTCGCTACGGCGAGCCCGATGACCTGAAATATTTCATTGATCACTGTCATCGTCATGGCATCGGCGTGCTGCTCGACTGGGTGGCCGGACATTTTCCGCGTGATGCTTTTGGACTGGCCAGCTTCGATGGCAGCGCGCTGTACGAGTACGCCGACCCGCGCAAGGGTTCGCACCCCGACTGGGGCACGCTGGTGTTCAATTATGATCGCCATGAAGTCGTGAGCTTCCTGCTCTCCAGTGCGCTGTACTGGCTGGAGGAGTTTCACTTCGACGGGCTGCGCGTGGATGCCGTGGCCTCGATGCTGTATCTCGACTACTCGCGAGAAGCTGGTGAGTGGGCGCCCAATGTGCACGGTGGCAATGAAAACCTCGAGGCCGTGCGCTTTCTGCGACGGCTCAACGAGCTGACCCATCGCGAGGTGCCCGGCAGCCTGAGTATCGCCGAGGAATCCACCGCCTGGCCGGGCGTGTCGCGCCCGGTGTGGGCCGGTGGCCTGGGCTTTTCGATGAAGTGGAACATGGGCTGGATGCACGACACGCTGAAGTACATGGCGATGGATCCGGTGCATCGCAGCCACCATCACGGACTGATCAACTTCGCAGCGCTATATGCCTTCTCCGAGAATTTCGTGCTGCCGCTTTCCCACGACGAGGTCGTGCATGGCAAGGGCTCGCTGCTGGGCAAGATGCCCGGTGACGACTGGCAGCGCCTGGCGAACCTGCGCCTGCTCTATACGCTGCAGTGGACGTTTCCGGGCAAGAAACTGCTGTTCATGGGCAGTGAGTTCGCCCAGCCCACGGAATGGGACCATCGCGCGCCACTGCCCTGGCAGCTGCTCGAGGCACCGGCGCATGCCGGCGTGCAGCGGCTGGTGGGTGACCTGAATCGCCTGTACCGGCAACTGCCGCCGCTGCATCGGCTGGATTTCGAGCCAGGGGGTTTCGCCTGGCTGTCGTTTGAGGATGCCGCCCACTCAACGCTGGCGTATCGTCGCTGTGCCGGTGATGACAGCGTCATCGTGATCCTGAACTTCACACCGGTGCCGCGCGAGGGTTATCGCGTGGGTGTGCCGGAGGCGGGTGACTGGGTCGAGTGTCTGAACTCCGATTCACGCTACTACGGTGGCAGTGACCTGGGCAATCCGCTGCCACTCACCGCGAAGGCCCATGCCTGTCAGGGCTGTGCGCACTCGCTGGTGCTGACATTGCCGCCACTGGCCGGTGTGGTCTTGCGTCGCGCATAGTCTGTCCGCGCGCAGCCGCGATGCGCGATACGCCTCAGGATGCCAGAACGACCACGCTGCGATCGAGCAGGCGATAGCGTGGCGCGTCGAGTTCAGGCTGCTCACCGGGCGCCACGATGTCGTCGGGTGAGGGCAGGGCTGAGTCCAGGCAGCGGCGCCAGGCGCCGCGCGGCGGCTCGGGAAGCTCGAACTCGCAGGCCGTCTCATCTGCATTGAGCAATACCAGCAGCACATCTTCGTCAGGGCTGCGACCGGCCAGCATGAATCCCAGCGTGCGGGCTTGGGTGTCCTGCCAGTCAGGCGCGCCGCCAGTCTCGTCATACCAGGCGATGTCGGCCAGCCCGCCATGCCCACTGCCCGGACGGCCGGTCAGGAAGCGATGGCGGCGCAGCGACGGGTGACGCTTGCGCAGCGCGATGAGTTCACGCACGAATCGATGCATGTCGCCGTGGCGTTCGAGCAGCGACCAGTCGACCCAACCCAGCGCGTTGTCCTGGCACCAGGTGTTGTTGTTGCCCTGCTGGCTGCGCAGCATCTCGTCGCCTGCCAGCAGCATGGGCACACCCTGGCTGAGCATCAGCAGGGCCAGGTGATTGCGCACCTGGCGTCGGCGCAGGGCGAGGATGTCTGCGTCGTCGCTGGGCCCTTCATGGCCGCAGTTCCAGCTGTGGTTGTCGTTGGAACCGTCGCGATTGTCTTCGCCATTGGCTTCATTGTGCTTGTCGTCGTAGCTGACCAGGTCGTTGAGCGTGAAGCCGTCGTGACAGGTGACGAAGTTGATGCTGTTGACCGGCAGCCGTCCGTTGGCCTGGTAGAGATCACTGCTGCCGGTGAGTCGCTGCGCCAGTTCACCACGCAGCCCGACCTCGCCGCGTACCCACCTGCGCACGGTGTCGCGGTAGCGTCCGTTCCACTCGGCCCAGCGAAACCCTGGAAAGTCACCGACCTGGTAGAGCCCGGCGGCATCCCAGGCCTCGCAGATCAGCCGCGTATTCGCCAGCGTCTCTGAGAACTCGATGTTCCACAGCAGCGGGGCGTGATACATCGGCTCGCCGTCCTCGCCGCGGCCCATGGCACTGGCCAGATCGAAACGGAAGCCATCGACATGCATCTCGCGCACCCAGTACTCCAGGCACTGCAGCAGCAGGCGTGAGACGGCCGGGTGATTGCAGTTCAGCGTGTTGCCGCATCCCGAGTAGTCGCGATACTGACTTCGGTCCTCGGGGTCGAGGTGATAGTAGAACTCGTTGCCCAGGCCCTTGAAGCTGATCGTGGGGCCCTCGGCACCACCCTCGGCAGTATGATTGAACACGACATCGAGAATGACACCGATGCCGGCGCGGTGCAGCGCCTTGACCATGTCGCGAAACTCGCGGCGGACATCGGGTTCGGCCGCGTAGCCGGGGTGCAGGGCATAGAACGCACAGGGGCTGTAACCCCAGAAATTGCCCAGGCCGCGGCCGGCAACCCCTGGTGGGACGTCCTGGGTGTCGAACGCCATGACCGGCAGCAACTCGACATCGGTGATGCCTAAGTCCTGGAGATAGGGGATCTTCTCGATGACGCCCTGAAAGGTGCCCGGCTGACTGACACCCGCGGATGCGTGGCGGGTGAACCCGCCCACATGCAGCTCATAGATGACGCTGTCCTCGAGGCGGTGATTGATCGGGGTATCACCTTCCCAGTCGTAGCCGTCATCGCCAACGATGCCCGCGCGCATGCTGGTCGTGCCGGGCTTCGGACCCGTGGCGGCGGCGCGATCCCACAGGCGTGTGGAGATCATGCGTGCGCGAGGATCCAGCAGCTCGACCTCGGGGTCGAAGCGAAACCCGGTACTTGCGGTATCACCGGGGCCGTCCGCCTGCCATGTGTAGTACATGCCGGGCGTGGCCCCTTCGACGAAGACATGCCAGAAGAAGAACGTGCGGTTGTGCACCGGGTCGAGCTCGATGCGCAGCAGCGGTTCGCGCGTCTGCTCATCGCGATACAGTTGCAGTGACATGTGGGTCGCGCTGCGACTGTACACCGAGAAGTTGACGCCCTTCTCGCCTGCCGTCACACCCGGTGGAATACGCTGGCCATCGTGGATCTGGAAGCCATCAGGCAGGGGCGCATTCGGAGGCATGATTGTTCAAGCCTGCTCGGTGCCCACCCAGTGCACCAGGCCCAGTTCATGTGGGTGCGCCAGATGTGGATGTGTAGGCCGCGCGCGTATCTCGAAACTCAGGTGGCCACACCACGGCGGCGCGGCACTGAGCCGGTAATGATGCTCGCCATCAGCCAGCGCTGCCTGCGGTTCCAGCGGGGCGATATGGTAGGCGTCATCCTGCAGGTACATCAGCCCTTCCGTGGGGCGGCCGTTTTCGGCATGGCCGCGCACCGGCACGGTGATCTCGGTGCCGATACCGCGGCCAATAACGCACTCGACGCAGACATCCTCGGCTGCCAGACCGTTGAGCGAGACTGCCACGTCCATCTCGAAGGTGCCGTCACTGCTCAACTGTGTGGGCACGGACTGCATCAGGCGCAGCCGCACGCCGGGCCAGGCATCACGCACGCGTGCTTTCCACTGCGCCAGCGCATGCGCGGCGGCATGCTCATCGGCGCGCATCAGCCTGCCATGCCTGGAGGCCGGCAGATAGAAGTGCCGCACGTAGTCGCTGAGGAAACGCTGGCTGTTGAAATGTGGCAGGCTGGTCGCCATCGAGCGCTTTCAGCGCTCGACCCACTCGGGTGAAAACCCAAGCTTGCGGTCACGCCGGTAGTACATCGGGATGACTTCGTCCTGCAGGATCTCGTAGAGGGTGGTGGCGTCGTGATGGTCGCGCTCGTAGTCGGAGCTTGCCTGCGTGGCCGGCGGGATCGCCCAGCCGTTGCTGCCGTCGTAGCCCTCCGCCCACCAGCCATCGAGCACGCTCAGGTTGACCGTGCCGTTGATGGCGGCCTTCATGCCGGAGGTGCCGCTGGCCTCCAGCGGATAGACCGGCGTGTTCAGCCACACGTCCACACCTGAGGTCAGGAGGCCGCCCAGCTCCATGTTGTAGCCCTCGACAAGCAGCACCTTGTCAAAGAACTCCGGCAGGTTGGCGATGCGGTGAACCTCCTGCATCAGGCGCTGGCCGGGCTCATCGGCGGGATGGGCTTTGCCGGCAAACACGAAGATGACCGGCCGCTCGTCGTGGTCGACAATGGCGCGCAGCCAGTCCAGGTCGGTGAACAGGAGCGTGGCACGCTTGTAGGCGGCGAACCGTCGTGCAAAGCCGATGACCAGCGCATTGGGTGATTCAGGGTCGAGGTAACGCAGCATGCGCCGGATGTGCGCGCTGCTGAGTCGGTTGTGCAGGTGCTGGTACTCGAGTCGCTGGCGCAGGGCGCGCAGCGTCTCGCCCTTGATCTGCTGTTTGACATACCAGAAACGGCCGGGCGGGATCGCCATGATGGAGTCGGTGAGGTCACGATCCATCAACTGGTAGGCCCAGGAGGGGCCGAGGTGCTCGGAGAGCAGGCCGGTCCACTCGCTGCGCAGAAAGGTCGGGACATGCACACCGTTGGTGACGAAGCCGACCGGGTTTTCCTGCGGTGGGACCTGCGGCCAGGCCGAGGCAAGAATCTGTGACGACACACGGCCGTGCAGCCGGCTCACACCATTGATGCCGCGTGCAGCGGCCACGGCCAGGCGGGTCATATTGAAGCGCCGGTCCTCACCACCGTCATGGCCCAGCGCAATGAAGCGCTCGGGTGTAACCCCCAGGGCCGGGATGACCTGCGACAGGTAGTCGAGCACCATTGCCGGATCGAAGGCATCGTGGCCGGCGGAGACCGGCGTGTGCGTCGTAAAGACCGTGGCTGCAGCGACGGCTTCGATGGCCGCGTCGAACGGCACAGCGGCACTGACGAGTTCACGCACGCGTTCGGCCAGCATGAAGGCGGCATGGCCTTCGTTGATGTGCCAGACGCTCGGGGCCAGATTCAGGGCGCGCAAGGCCCGGACGCCACCGATGCCCAGGATGATCTCCTGGCGGATGCGCATGGTCTGATCGCCGCCATAGAGCACGCGGGTGATCGTACGATCCTCCTCGGCATTGGCGTCGATATCGCCGTCGAGCAGAATGACCTGCACGCGGCCCACCTGTGCCTTCCAGACCTTGAGGTGCACCTGTCGCTGCTGCAGCGGACAGTCGATGACAAGATCCTGGCCGTCGGGTCCGGTGACAGGAAACACCGGGATCTCGTGCGAGGCCACCGTGGTGTATTCGGCGACCTGGTTGCCTTGGGCATCGATACGCTGACGGAAATAACCCTGGCGATAGAGCAGACCCACCGCGACGAAAGGCAGCGCAAGATCGCTGGCCGTCTTGCAGTGGTCGCCCGCGAGGATGCCCAGGCCGCCAGAATAGATCGGCACGCTGTCATGAAAGCCGAACTCGGCACAGAAATAGGCGATCAGCTCATCATCAGGCAGCCGGAACGGCGTGCGTCCATCGTGGCTGTTGTCGTGATAGGCGTCGAATTCGGCCAGTACGCTGCGGTAGGCCGACAGAAACGTCCGGTCCTCGGCCGCCGTATTCAGCACCGACTGGTCGACATAGCGCAGGAACAGCCGCGGGTTACGCCCCACGCGCCACCACAGTTCGCGGTCGAGCATCAGGAACAGGTGGGGGGGGGGGCGATGCCAGCTGAACCAGAGATTGTCTGCAAGATCGCCCAGGCGGCAGATGCTTTCGGGCAGATCGGGCACGATGTCGATGCTAAAGGTCTGGCCTGGCATGGAGTCTCCTGGCGCACCCCTCCGGGAAAGCCTCCCAGGGTGCTGTAGCCGGCTATTCTGGCCCCCCGCGTGTTGCGATGCAAAGGACATGACGGAAATCCCCGATGGCATGGCCCTTGATCTGCGCTAGGGTGGAGCAAGCAGATTTCCTTGGCGATCGTGTCACGTCATCTTTTCACGCCAGTGACATCGCAGCCTGGCACCCTGGGAGTATGGTCATGTCCAGTTCATCGACAGTCCTCGACACCGCGAGCGCGCCCCTGTCGCCCACAGAGCTTGCCGCGCTGCACGATTACTGGTGCGCAGCCAACTACCTGTCGGTCGGTCAGATCTACCTGCTGGCCAATCCCCTGTTGCACGAGGCGCTGCTGCCGGAGCACATCAAGCCACGGCTGCTCGGTCACTGGGGTACCACCCCCGGGCTGAACTTCCTGTATGCACATATGAATCGCGTGATCCGGGCGCGCGACCTGGATGCGATTTTCATCACCGGCCCCGGGCATGGCGGACCGGCCCTGGTGGCCAACACCTGGCTGGAGGGCAGCTTCAGCGAACTCTACCCGGAGGTCAGTCGTGATGCCGAGGGTATGGCGCGCCTTTTTCGACAGTTCTCTTTCCCCGGGGGGCTGCCCAGCCATGTCGCACCGGAGGTGCCCGGGTCGATCCACGAGGGCGGTGAACTGGGCTATGCGCTGTCGCATGCCTACGGGGCCGTGTTCGACAATCCCGACCTGCTCGCGCTGTGCGTGATCGGTGACGGTGAGGCCGAAACCGGTCCGCTGGCGGCGTCCTGGCATTCCAACAAGTTCCTGAATCCCGCGCGTGATGGCGCGGTGCTGCCGGTGCTGCACCTCAATGGCTGGAAGATCGCCAACCCGACGGTGCTCGCGCGCATCAGCCACGATGAACTCGATGCGCTGATGAAGGGTTACGGGCACCGCATGATCCTGGTCGAGGGCAGCGACCCGCAGATCATGCACCAGCGGATGGCCGCGGCACTGGATGAAGCCCTGGACGAGATCGCACGGATCCAGGCGCACGCACGCGAGGGCGGGGCCGTGCGCCGTCCTCGCTGGCCGATGATCGTGCTGAAAAGCCCGAAGGGCTGGACCGGGCCGGCCGAGGTCGATGGCAAGCGCATCGAGGGCAGTTTCCGTGCCCACCAGGTGCCCTTTGCCGATGCGGCGGCCAGCGACAGCCATCGCGGCATCCTCGAAGACTGGCTGCGCAGCTACCAGCCCGAGCGCCTGTTCGATGCCAACGGCGCGCCGCGGGCGCACCTGCTCGAGCTGGTGCCCGACGGTCCCCGGCGCATGGGCGCCAACCCGCATGCCAACGGTGGCCTGTTGTTGAAGGATCTGGTGCTGCCGGACTACCGCGACTATGCGCTCGAGGTGGTGCGCCCCGGAGAACTGGTCGCCGAGGCCACGCGTGTCATGGGTCGCTTTCTGCGCGATGTCATGCGTCGCAACGAAACGCGCCACAACTTCCGGCTGTTCGGGCCCGACGAGACCGAGTCCAACCGGCTGGGGGCGGTCTTCGAGGCCACCGACAAGACCTGGGTGGCCGGTATCGAGCCCGATGACGAACAGCTCTCGCCGGAGGGCCGGGTCATGGAGATACTCTCCGAGCATACCTGCCAGGGCTGGCTCGAGGGCTACCTGCTGACCGGACGCCATGGGCTGTTCTCATGCTACGAGGCCTTCATTCATATCGTTGATTCGATGTTCAACCAGCATGCCAAGTGGCTCAAGGTCGCCGCCCACGAGGTGCCATGGCGCCGCCCCATTGCGTCGCTGAATTACCTGCTGACCTCGCATGTCTGGCGCCAGGATCACAACGGCTTCAGTCACCAGGATCCGGGCTTCATCGATCACGTGGTCAACAAGAAGGCCGACATCATCCGCGTCTACCTGCCGCCGGATGCCAACTGCCTGCTCTATGTCACCGACAAGGTTTTGCGCAGCCGGGATTTCATCAATGTCATCGTCGCGGGCAAGCAGATGCAGCCGCAGTGGCTGAGCATGTCGCAGGCTATCCGGCACTGCAGTGCCGGTATCGGCATCTGGGAATGGGCGAGCAATGACCGCGGCAGCGAACCCGACGTCGTGCTCGCCTGCGCCGGCGATGTGCCTACGCTGGAGACACTGGCCGCGGTCGACCTGCTGCGCCAGCATGTGCCGGAGCTGAAAGTACGTGTCGTCAATGTCGTCGACCTGATGACGCTGCAGCCGCGCGAGGAGCACCCGCACGGCCTGTCGGACCGTGACTTCGATGCGCTGTTCACCACCGACAAGCCGATCATATTCGCCTACCACGGCTATCCGTGGCTGATTCACCGGCTGACCTACCGGCGCACGAATCATCCCAATCTGCATGTGCGTGGTTACAAGGAGGAGGGCACGACGACCACGCCCTTCGACATGGCCGTGCTCAACGACCTGGATCGTTTTCACCTCGCCGGCGACGTCATCGACCGCGTGCCGAAGCTGGGGTATCTCGCCGCCTATGCCAAGCAGATATTGCGCGACCGGTTGACGGATCACCACCACTACATCCGCAAGTATGGCCAGGACATGCCGGAGATCCGTGACTGGAAGTGGCCTTACGGTAATGAAGATGCATCCTAGGCTGGCAGCACTCAAGGCGCACGGGCAGTCCGTCTGGCTGGATTACATCGATCGGGAACTGCTCGACGAGGGGCGGCTGGCGAGGTTGATCGAAGATGGTGTGACGGGTGTGACCACCAACCCGAGCATCTTTCACAAGGCCATTACCGGGAGTGATCGCTATGATGAAAGCATTCGGAGCTGGTTGCAGCAGCATCCCGACGGCGACGCCCAGGCGCTGCTCGAATACCTGATGATCGAGGATGTCGGTGCGGCCGCCGACAGGCTGCGCGACGTATTCGAGACCAGCGGAGGACACGACGGCTATGTGAGCATCGAGGTCTCGCCCATGCTCGCGCATGACAGCGTGGCCACGATCGAAAGCGCGCGGCGGCTCTTCGATGCCCTGGCCCGGCCGAACGTCATGATCAAGATTCCCGGCACGAAAGAAGGCCTGGCGGCCATCGAGACCAGTCTCGCGGATGGCATCAATGTCAACGTGACGCTGCTGTTTGCCGTGCCGCGACATGCCCAGGTGCTCGCCGCGTGGGCCAGTGCGATGGGCAGGCACAACTCACCGGGCAGCATCGCCTGCGTGACGTCGTTTTTCATCAGCCGTATCGACAGTGTGGTCGACCCGGCGCTCGAGAAGCTGGGTTCGCCAGAAGCGCTGGCGCTGCGCGGGCGTATCGCCATTGCCTGCGCCCGCTGTGCCTACGCACAGCTGGTGGATTTCATCGGCAGACCGGACTTCGCCGCGCTGGCGCGTCGCGGTGCCCGCGTGCCACGCCTGCTGTGGGGCAGCACCGGCACCAAGAACCCGGCTTACAGTGATGTCGTCTACGTCGAGCACCTGATCGGCGCCGACACGGTCAATACCCTGCCCCCGGATACGCTGGCGGCGTTTCTGGACCATGGCGAGGTCACGGACTCCCTGATGGACGGGCTGGAGCAGGCGCGGATGGATCTCGCACTACTCGAACGTCTGGGTATTTCGCTGGAAGATGTCGTCGCACAGCTCGAACGCGAGGGCGTTGCAGCCTTCGCGAGCGCCCATGATCAGTTGCTCACGGCGTTGCAGACACGGATCGAGGACCAGCGCGTGCGCTGATTCGCCGCAGTAGGATTGCCGATGGACAGCAAGGCTCGCATCGCCTACTTCTCGATGGAGATCGCGCTGGATGCGCGCATGCCGACCTACAGCGGTGGCCTGGGTGTGCTCGCCGGCGACACCGTGCGCACGGCAGCCGACCTCGGTGTGCCGATGGTGGCCGTATGCCTGCTGCACCGCCGCGGCTATTTCCGCCAGCAGCTGGCGTCAGATGGTACCCAGCACGAGCACGCGGAGGACTGGCAGATCGATGCACTGCTTGAGCCCCTGGCGGCGCGTGCAAAGGTCTCGATTGCCTCGCGGCAGGTCTCACTGCGGGCGTGGCACTACCGCATCGCCGGCTGTCACGGTCACGAGGTGTCGGTGATCTTCATCGACAGCGATCTTCCCGAGAACGATGCCTACGACCGCCGGCTCACCGACCAGCTTTATGGTGGCGATGCGTATTACCGGCTCTGCCAGGAAGTGCTGCTGGGCATCGGCGGCGTGCGGCTGCTGCGCGCATTGGGTTTCGACTCGATCACGCGCTTTCATATGAATGAAGGTCACGCCGCGCTGCTGACCCTGGAACTGCTTGCAGAGGCATGTCAGGGCAATGGCCAGAACGGCATTGGCGAGGCGGAGATCGAGGCCGTGCGCGCGCAGTGTGTGTTCACGACCCACACACCAGTACCCGCCGGGCATGACCAGTTTGCGCTGGAGATGGCTGCTGAAGTGTTGGGCAAGTCGCACGCACCCAGGCTGCGCGACCTGTTTTCGACCGACGTCTACCGGCAAGTGCTGCGCACCGACGAGGCCTTTACCTCGCCGGGTGAGCTGCTTCATCGTGGCCTGATGCTCAACATGACCTATCTGGCACTGAATCTCAGCCGCTATGTCAACGGGGTGGCCCACCGCCACGGTGAGATCTCGCGGCTGATGTTCGCCGATTACCGGGTCGATGCGATTACCAACGGCGTCCATGCGGCGACCTGGATCGCAGCGCCGATGGCGCAGCTGCTGGATCGTCATCTCGCCGGATGGGCGGCGGACAACGTCAGTCTTCGCTATGCGCTGGCGATACCGCTGGCGGAAATCGGAGAGGCCCATACCCGAGCCAAGCGGCAGCTGTTCGATCACGTGCAGACGAGCTGTGGTGTCGGCCTGGATCCGCAGGTACTGACGCTGGGGTTCGCGCGTCGTGCGACGGCCTACAAGCGTCCCGACCTGCTCTTTCATGACATGGACCGGCTGCGGCAGATTGCGCGAGACCATGGAGGGCTGCAGGCGGTGTTCGCCGGCAAGGCGCATCCGGCCGATGCCGGTGGCAAAGCCCTGATTCGCCAGGTCCACGCCGCTGCGGCGGCTCTGCGGGCCGATGGTGTGCAGGTGGTCTACCTGCCCGATTACGATATCCGGCTTGCCTTGCTGCTTGTCAGTGGGGTGGATGTGTGGCTGAACACACCGCTGCCGCCCAATGAGGCCTCTGGCACCAGTGGCATGAAGGCAGCGATGAACGGGGTGCCAAGCCTGAGCACGCTGGATGGCTGGTGGATCGAAGGTCACCTGGAGGGCATCACTGGCTGGGCGATTGGCAGCGGCGAGGAGGATAACGCGGCAGATCGCATGCTGGCCTGCGATGCGCGCAGTCTCTACGACACGTTGGCCGAGGTCGTGATGCCCTGCTTCTACCGGCATCCCGAGGATTTCCTGCGCATCCGTCGCAACGCCATCGCGCTGAACGGCGCGTTTTTCAACTCTCAGCGGATGCTGCAGCAGTATCTGCGTCGCGCCTACCTGTGATGCTCAGCTTGCAAGGACACGCAGGGCGTGTCGGGCCATCACCGAGGCCTCGTCGGTGGTCATGACGCGTATGTCCACTGTGCTGTCCGGGCTCGCCACGATGGCGGCATGATTTTCATTGGCGGCCTCGTCGAGGGCCAGGCCCAGGAAGGCGCACTGCGTGACGATGTCGGCGCGTACGCTGGCCGCACGCTCGCCGATGCCGCCGGTAAACACCAGCGCATCGAGCCCGCCCAGCGCGACGCTCATGGCCGCGATCGCCTGCGCACAACGGTAGGTGAACACCGCAACCGCCTCGCGCGCGGCAGCCGACCGACTTGCCAGCAGTTCGCGCATGTCAGCGCTGATGCCGGAGAGCCCGAGCAGGCCCGACTGGCGATACAGGATCTCGGCCAGCCCATCCACACCATGGCCCTGGGATTCAAGCAGCCATAACAGCAGGCCCGGGTCGATGGCCCCGCTGCGTGTGCCCATGGGGATGCCGTCCAGCGGCGTCAGGCCCATTGTGGTATCCAGGCTGCGGCCATCGCGCAGCGCGCAGAGGCTGGCGCCATTGCCCAGGTGGGCGACAACGACCCGGCCGGTCTCGGGGCTGAGCGTGCGCATCTGCGTTGCTATGGATTCATACGACAGCCCGTGGAATCCATAGCGGCGCAGCGGTCGATCCGCCACCTGCCCGGGCAGTGCGACGCGTTGTGCCACGGCAGGCATGGTGTGATGAAACGCGGTGTCGAAGCAGGCGATTTGTGGCGTACCCGGCAGCTGCCGTGCCAGCACCCGAATGGTCGCCAGGTCATTGGGCTGGTGCAGCGGTGCCAATGGGCTAAGCTCAGCGAGTTCGGCGAGCAGCGCATCATCGACGCGGGCCGGTCCGGCGCGCCCGCCGCCATGTACGACCCGGTGGGCGGCAGCCGTGATCGCCGATGTGTGTCCCTGCTGCTGCAGCCAAGTCAGCACGGCCGCCAGTGCGGAGGCGGCGTCGTCGACTGCATCGAGATCGGGCATGTCCGTGTGCGCGCCAAGCTCGACGTGGCCGCGGGCGGGCTGTGCGCTGCCCGGCAGTTCGATGCGCACGCGCCAGCGTGCCTGCGGTGCTTGTGCGCCGGCGTCGAACAGGGCGCAACGCAGGCTGGAAGAACCGGCATTCACGGTCAGAATCAGCTTGTCATTCATGCGGGCAGTGTCACCGATCTGGCGCAGCCCGTCGAGTGCAAGTCCGCAGCCACTGTCCGGCACTGCAGTTGCACAGTACAGGCGCATGTACGGACTATCCGCAAGCGCATCTCGGACTCTGCGGGCTGACATAGACCTGGCTCCGGGACCATGATCAATGATGCACCCAGCCCGTTTTCTGCACCCCAGGAGGACCATGACATGAGCCTGATACGTTGGGATCCGTTCCAGGATTCCGGTGACTTGATGCAACGCTTCAACCAGCTTCTGAATCGCTCACCCATGAGTTCGGGTGAGCTCGCCAAGGTTGACTGGCGACCGGCTGCCGACATCATCGAGAACGACAAGGAGTATCTGATCAAGGCGGAGCTGCCGGAGGTCAAGAAGGACGATATCCATATCGAGATGCATGACGGTGTACTGACGCTGCGCGGTGAGCGCAAGCTCGACAAGGAGCACAAGGACGACAAGGTGCACCGCGTCGAGAGCTTCTATGGAAGTTTCTCACGCAGCTTCCGGCTGCCCGATGACGTCGATGTCGAGGCGATCAGCGCGGAGAGTCGTGACGGTGTTCTGAAAGTGCGCTTGCCCAAGACCAAGGCGGCAAAGCCACGAAGCGTCGAAATCACGGTAAAATAAAGCTTCGCGGGGGGCTGGGGGTATGCTCGCCCCCAGCCATTCATGCAGCGAAGCACAGTCATTGAGCGGATCTTTGAGCGAATTATCGCTGTTCGAGCAGCAGCATTACACAGGTTCCGACGGCGTGCGGCTGCGTTACCGGCGCCGTCGATCCACTCCCGGGCCTGCGCAACCGGCGCTGATGCTGCTTCACGGTGCGGCCAGCAACGGCACGCGCTGGTGGCATTTCGTTGAACATACCCGCCTGACTGACCGACTGCTGCTGGCACCGGACCTGCGCGGCCATGGCGGCTCGGTGTGGCGGGGGCCCGCACGCATGCAGCACTGGCGCGAAGATCTTGCGGCACTGCTAGACCATGAGCGCAGCCCGCATGCCGTGGTCATCGGGCACTGCCTGGGCGCCAACGTGGCTGCGCATTTTGCGGCGCGTCATCCCGATCGCTGTGCAGGGCTGGTGCTGATCGAGCCGATGCTGCGCGTGGCGCTGAGCGGACAGATGGCGCGTCTGCGCTGGGCAGCGCCGCTGCTGGATATCGCCGCACGATTCATTTCCGTGGCCAATCGCCTGGGCATCTATCGCCGCAGGCTCGCGCAGGTCGATCTGCGCGAACTGGATCGGCCGGTGCACGCAAGCACTGCCGAGGGCAAGGCACCGGAGCTGCGTACCCATGGTTCGCTGCGCCACGATGTGCGGGTCGTGCCGGTGGCCCAGCTGCTGGCAAATTTCGTGGAGCTGGTGCGTCCGTTGCCAGTGTCGGGACTGACCATGCCCTGCCTGGTGATTCAGGCCAGTGGGCGGCGCATGACCGATGCTGCCCTCACGCGCGAGCTGCTCGCGCAGCGCCTGCCGCAGGCCGAGTTCATCGAGCTGCCCTCGGAGCACTGGATTCCGACAACTCACCCCGAGCGACTGTGTCAGCTGATCGATGACTGGGCGTCGGGCCTGCGATCCTAGCCAGGTTTCCCGTCGGGCCGTGGCCCGGTGAGAATGCTCCAGTACAGCCCCAGAAACAGGCCGAATGCGCCGATCCAGGCGATGCCGGATACGGCCAGAGCCCACCGGTAGTCCAGCAGGGCAAGCGCGGAGCCCACGCGAAGTACGGCGGCTGCCGTGATCAACAGATAGATCCAGACCGCCCCCGGCGGCAGGACCAGCGCCCGACCGGTATGACCCAGCGCGACGCGCGTCATCACACCCAGCAGCATCGTAGCCATCGCGCCAACGCCGGCGGCATGCAGCCAGGCCACATCAGGCACGCCGGCCATTGACAGCGACAGGCCTCTGAGCAGCAACGCGATGATGATCCACGCGTAGCCCAGGTGCAGAATCCACAGCAGCGGATTACGCCAGCAGTGCCAGCCCGACCAGCCGACCAGCCGCAGCATGTTGGCAAGCGCGGCGAGCAGCGCCAGCGCGCCCGTCGTCACGCCGTGGCCGATCAGTTCGCTGATGGCCAGCGCCACGATGCTGATGATCGCCACTGCGTCGATGACAGGGTGGCTGCGCACGACGCGCCGCTCACGCCCCTGCTGCGCCAGCCAGTTGCCGGAGAAGCTGGGAATGATGCGCCCGCCGATGAGTACGATCAGCAGCAGCACCAGGTACACGCCAAGCAGCTGTGCATGACGCGCAAGCATCGCATCGTCCAGCCAGATGCCTGCGTGGCTGAATGCGCACACCACGGTGAGCACGAGCAGCACCGCCACCATGACAAGATTGCGGTGGTTTCCGGCGCGGATGATCACCACGGCGCAGTAGGCGGTGAGCACGGCGAGAAAACCCACATCGAACACGACCGCCACGGCGCCCGGCACACTGTGTGTCAGCCACATTGACAGTCGGGCGATCACCCACAGACCCACCAGCGCGGCAAGCCCGCGGCCACGCAGTGCGGGCCTGCCGGTCCAGTTCGCCATCGCGGTCAGCATGAAGCCTGCGATCGCGGCGGGAATCAGCCCGAAGAGGATCTCATGGGCATGCCAGCGCAGGGGCGAGATCTCGCCTGTGACCGGCCAGCCCAGGAACAGCAGGCCGAGCCAGCCCAGCAGCAGGGCCACCGCATACAGCGCGCACAGCAGGAAGAAGGGTCGAAAGGGGTAGCTCAGTACGCTGGTCGTTGGCATGCCGTGGTTCTCGTCAGGATCAGGTGGGTGGCTTGCACGCAGCGCGCGACGCAGTTTCAGTTCAGTCAGATACGCGGAATGTGCAGTGCAACAAGTCTGCGTGCCTGCACATTGCCCGCGATACTTCGGAAATTACTGATGACGGGGGCAGCGTATTGTTAAAAGATGTATGCAAAATACATTATAAAAGAATCAGGGGCGTGCTCATGAATATCAGGTCTACGGGACACATCGGTGTCGTACTCGCCGCACTGGTGTCGTTTGCGGCGTGCAGCGGTGAAGCACCGGAGGCTTCATCCGGTGCTTCAGGCGTCGACGCGCGGGTGCATACGGCTGAGGCCACTCGCGGTGACCTCGATGCCCAGATGGCCGCCGGCCGTGACGGCTACCAGACCCACTGTGCTGCCTGTCACCAGGCCCAGGGACAGGGACTTCGGGGCGCGTTTCCACCGCTGGCCGCCAATCCCCGCGTCACCCAGGACCCCGTGCACGCCGTGCATGTCACGCTGGCGGGCCTGTCGGGTCCCATCGAGGTGCTCGGCGAACCCTACAACGCCGTCATGCCGGCAATGAACTATCTCACCGACGCCGAAATCGCTGACATCCTCACCTACGTGATGAAGTCTTTCGGCAACGACGGTCCTGCCATCTCCGTGGCGATGGTCACGCAGCAGCGTGACGAGGCGGGCCTTGGCACCGATCGGGCTGCCGGTGAACGTCATCCGGGCGCCGCCGAGGGCGCGCTGGCATATCGCGGCGCACCCTCGCCGATCGAGGGCGGGCAGCGCATCGTCAGCCCCGGTGCCCCGGATCTGACGGAAGCCGAGTTCCAGCGTTCCCAGCAACTGTACTTCGAACGCTGTGCCGGCTGCCACGGGGTACTGCGCAAGGGTGCGACCGGAAAACCGCTGACCACGGATATCACCCAGCGCCTGGGCACCGAGTACCTCAAGGCACTGATCAACTTCGGTTCCCCGGCGGGCATGCCGAACTGGGGCACCTCAGGGGAGATGTCCGCCGCGGATATAGACGCGATGGCGCGCTTTCTGCAGCACGCGCCACCCGAGCCCCCGGAATTCAGCCTCGCTGACATGCGGGCGACCTGGGAAGTCTTCGTTGCCCCGGAGGATCGTCCCACCAGCAAGCAGAACGATTTCAATATCGACAATTTCTTTGCCGTGACCATGCGCGACGCCGGCGAAGTGGCGCTCATCGATGGCGATACCAAGGAGATCGCCGCGATGATCCCGACCGGGTACGCGGTGCACATTTCCAGGGTGTCGCATTCGAAGCGCTACATCTACACCATCGGTCGCGATGCCAAGGTCGACATGATCGACCTGTACATGGATCCGCCCCAGCGGGTCGCCGAGATCAAGATGGGTCTCGAGGCGCGCTCGGTGAAGAGCTCGATGTACGAGGGTTACGAGGACCAGTTGGTCATTGCCGGGGCCTACTGGCCACCACACTACGTGATCATGGACGGCCAGACGCTCGAGCCGAAGAAAGTCGTGTCCACGCGCGGCATGACGGTGCATACACAGGAGTATCACCCTGAGCCAAGAGTCGCGGCGATTGTTGCTTCGCACGAACATCCGGAGTGGATCGTCAACATCAAGGAGACCGGGCAGGTGCTGCTGGTCAACTATTCCAACCTGGATGCGCTGACGGTGACGGCGATCGATGCGGCGCCGTATCTTCACGATGGTGGCTGGGATTCGACCAAGCGTTATTTCCTTGCGGCAGCCAATGAAGCCGACAAGATCGCCGTCATCGATTCGCGTGAACGACGCCTCGAAGCGCTCGTGGATGCCGAGCGTATTCCCCACCCGGGACGTGGCGCGAATCTCGTGGATCCGGAGCATGGTCCCGTCTGGGTGACCAGTGCGCTGGGCAGCGCGGATATCACCTTTATCGGCACCGATCCGGCGGGTCATCCCGACAAGGCATGGAAGCCCGTGCGCATCCTGCAGGGGCAGGGTGGTGGCTCACTGTTCGTCAAGACCCATCCCGAGTCACGCAACCTTTGGGTCGACACCACCTTCAATCCTGACGAGGCGATCAGCCAGTCAGTCGCAGTATTCGACATTGATAATCTCGACGCCGGCTTCGAGGTGCTGCCGATCGCCGAGTGGGCGGACCTCGGCCCCGGTCCGAAGCGCATCGTCCAGCCGGAGTTCAACATGTATGGCGACGAGGTGTGGTTCTCCGTGTGGAGCGGGATGGAAGAGGAGTCTGCGATCGTTGTCGTCGACGATAAGACCCGCACGCTCAAGCACGTGATCAAGGGGCCCAGGGTTGTCACACCCACGGGCAAGTTCAACGTTCACAATACTGTCTACGATATCTATTGATGGCCGCCTGCGGCGCGGCAGCCACCTTGCGGCCGACAGCGTCGTGTCGGATCACGGTGTGGCTGCTCACCGCGCTGCTGGCGCCGGTGCAGTCCGTTGCGGCCACTGATCGGGGGGATGAGCCCGCGCAGCGCGATGGCGCTGTGCTGCAGACGATCGTCGTTACCGCCACGCGCCAGCCGCGCGAGCTGCGCGAAGTGGCCGCCACGGTCACGCTCATAGACGGTGACAGGCTGCAACGTGACATGGTGTTCGACCTGCGGGATCTGGCGCGCAGTGTGCCGGCGCTGCAGGTGGAAAGTGGCGGCAGCCGTTTCGGCACCTCGGGTTTCAGGGTGCGCGGGATCGGGGGCAATCGCGTCACCACGCTGCTCGACGGTGTCCCCCTGGGCGATCGGTTTGCAGTGGGCTCCTACAGTGACAGCGGCCGGGACCTGCTGAGCCTGGGCATGGTGTCCTCGATGGAGGTGCTGCGCGGCCCGGCCTCGACGCTCTACGGCAGCAAGGCGCTCGGCGGCGTGGTGGCGATCCGCACGTTCAACCCTGATGAACTGCTCGACGAACAGCGTGGCTGGGCGGGCGCGGCCACGCTTGCCCATGCCGGTCACCGCGACCAGGTCGCACTGGGTGCGAATCTAGCGCTCGGGGATCACACCACGGGCCTGCTGCTGTCGGGCGGCCGAATCAGTGGCAGCGAGGTGCGTACTTCGGCCGGTGGTGTCCGGGATCCGCAGCGCGAGATCCGCGAATCAATGATGCTGCGTTATACGCATGAGACGCAGGCCGGCCAGCGTGTGCGAGCCAGCCTGCAGGGTTGGCAGGGCAGTCGTGAGACTGACCTGCGAAGTGTGCTTGGGTCGGGGCGTTTCGCCACCACGCAGCAACTGCTCGGCGATGATGATGACCGTCATTGGCGCGCCATCCTCGACGGCGAATGGCAGGCCGAGTCCAGTGGTGTCCAGGTCAGCTGGCGAAGCTATCTGCATGGCTCCAGGGTGGTCCAGGACACCGACGAACGCCGAGGCGTCGGGTCGGCAGAAGTCCGCCTCCAGCGGCGGTTTGATTTTGCCCAGAACGCTGCCGGTGTCGGTGCGGATGTGCGTCATGATCCCTGGCTGCTGGGCGATACGACCTGGCGATTTGCGTGGGGTACGGAACTGCGCCTTGGCCGGCTGAGCCAGTTCCGTGACGGCAGGCAGACCACGCTTGCCACGGGTGCTACGAGCAGCATCCTGCTGGGCGAGCGCTTCCCGCTGCGGGATTTCCCCGAGTCGCGGACACTCGAGGGAGCTGTCTACATGCATCAGGAGATCGAGCCGGCCGCCTGGCCGCTGACCCTGCTGCTTGGTCTGCGCCATGAGCGTTACCGCCTGTCTGCCAGGCCAGACGAGATCTTCCGTGAGGGTGCGCCCAACGTCGACACTGTGGACGTCAATGACCAGTACTGGACGCCGAAGCTGGCGGTGATCTGGCAGTTCAGCGAGGCCATGTCGGGATTTGCGCAGTACGTGCGCGGCTATCGCTCGCCACCGTTCAGTGATGTGAATATCGGTCTCGACATTCCAGCCTTCAACGTCCGCGCATTGCCGAACCCCGATCTGAGCGCGGAGACCAGTGATGGCCTGGAAGCCGGACTGCGCCTGGTCAGCGAGGCCACGCAGTGGAACGTGGCGGTGTTCAACACCTGGTACCGGGATTTCATTGTCAGCCGTGCGCCGCTCGGGCCGGATCCCCAGAGCGGTGTGCTGCTGTTCCAGTCACGCAATCTTGATCGCGCACGCATCGCTGGTGTCGAATTCGGCGTGCAGCATCAGCCACGCTGGCTTCAGCAGCGCATGACGCTTGAACTGGGTGGTATCTGGTTGCATGCGCGCAGCGATGAGAGCAGCAATGCCATCAGCCTCGTCGATCCCGCCCAGCTGATGGCAGCGGCAGCCTACGCCCTGCGTCCTGCGCTCGCGCTGAGATTCTCCGCCACGGCTGTGCGCGGTTGTATCGCCAGTGAGCAGCCCCAGGGTTTCCGTGCCGGGGGGCACGCGCTGCTCGACCTGACGGCCGACTGGCAGCTGCGCGCGAGCACCCGGGTGCGCATGGGGGTGTTCAATCTGGCCGACCGGGAAGCCTGGAGATGGTCGGAGGTGATCGGGCGCACGGCCACCGATCCCATGCTGCCGCAGCTCAGTCTGCCAGGGCGCTACGTCGCGGTGACGGTGCAACAGACCTGGTAGCTGCGACAGGCGGCCGTATGCTTATCTGCCTTATGCGTGGGCGGCCAACAGTCGCCGGAGTTTGCGCTGTGAACGTGCGATGTCTGCCACGCTGTACTCACTCAGGACGGCGAGAAACGCTGCCAGGGCGCGCCGAAATGTGCCCTGCAGCCCGCAGGCACCGGTGATGATGCATTCATTCGTATCCGGATCGAAACACTCCACCAGCGCCATGTCGTCTTCGAAGGCGCGCACCACATCGCCGACGTTGATCGCCTCGCTTGCGCGCGCCAGCCGCAGGCCGCCACTGCGGCCCTGGAGCGTTTCCGCAAACCCCAGAGCACCGAGGCGCTGAACCACCTTCATCAGGTGGTTGCGCGAGATGTCATAGGTCTCGGCGATTTCGCTGATCGTACACAGTCGATCCTCATTGAGTGACAGATAGATCAATGTACGCAAGGCGTAGTCGGTCTGTCGGGTCAGGCGCATGCGTGTCTTCCCTGATACGCGCTGGAGGCGCAGTTTGATTATTCGGGCTTGCGGAACTTCAGTGTCATGCGATCGGACTCGCCGATGGCATCGTAGGGCGCGCGGTCGAAATCGGGATCGGCCGGCAGGCCCGAGGCGTACGGTACCGTGGCGCGCGCCGGGGGCAGGGTCCAGACCCCGAACGGATGGTCCCTGGTGTCGCGCGGATTGGCATTGATCTCCGAGCGCGCGACGAGTTCCAGGCCGACCTTGCGTGCCTGCTCGATGACGAAGGCCTCACTGACGTAGCCTGAATCGATGAACGTCTGGATGTCGGTCACCGAATCGGGTGCACGATGTTGCTCGATGGCGAAGATGCCACCGGGTTTGAGCGCTGCCGCCACTTCCGGCAGCACCTTGTCCAGCATGTCGAAGCGCAGCCAGCCGTGCACCGAGCGCGCGCTCAGGATGAAATCGAAGGTCTCGGCGGGCAGCGGGGCGGAGCCGGCGCCGAAGTTCAGCACATTGACGGTCCCATAGATGTCGGGTTGTGCGGCGTACCGCTGTTCGAAGCGCTCGCGACCGGCCCGTGCGCCATCGCTGAGATCGGGATTGTCCAGGTCGGCGCCGGTGGCGTAGTAGCGACCGCCCGTGCGCGCGGCGTAGGGTGCGAGAATCTCTGTCCACCAGCCGCCCCCAGGCTGCAGCTCGAGGATGGTCATGCCGGGGGCCAGACCCCAGAATTCCAGCGACGCTGCCGGATTGCGGTAGTTGTCGCGTGCGCGCTGGACCTGGGGCCGCCACTCGCCTGCCACGACCTCGTGGAGCACCTTATCGGCGCCGGCGGTATCGGCGGCGGTGGCGGGCAGACCGATCAACAGTGCCGCGGCGGTCGCGGCAGTCAGCAGGGTTTTCATCGCGGGGCTCTCCAGGTTTCGCATCTGAGCCCATTTGAGCATTGCTGCGGTAGCGCGGCAAGCGGCACCGGCGCGCTGTTCGCCGTACACTTGGCTGCGGATTGACTGCGGATGGGCTGCAGGCGGGCGCATGTTCGAACTTGACCAGGTATCGATGTCATTCGGTGAGCTTGCCGCGATCGGTTCGCTGACGCTGCGCTGTGAGCCAGGCACGACCACGGCGCTGATCGGCCCTTCGGGCTGCGGAAAATCGACGCTGCTGCGCCTGATGATCGGCCTGCTTGCACCCACGCGCGGTCGGGTGCTGTTCGACGGGCAGCCGCTGTCGGCCGAGACGCTGGGTCAGCTGCGTCGGCGTACCGGCTACGTGATCCAGGACGGCGGCTTGTTTCCGCACATGACCGCCGCCGAGAACGTCACGCTGATGGCACCCTACCTGGGATGGGCAGCCTCGCAGACGCAGGCGCGGCTGGCGCAGCTGTGTGAGCTGACGCGCTTCCCGGCAGACGCGCTGGCACGCTATCCGGGTGAACTCTCGGGCGGGCAGAAGCAGCGCGTGGCGCTGATGCGTGCGCTGCTCGCCGATCCCGAGGCGCTGCTGCTGGATGAACCGCTCGGTGCGCTGGACCCGATGATCCGCTTTGAGCTCCAGGAGGATCTTGCCCGTATCTTCGCAGACCTTGGCAAGACTGTGGTCCTGGTCACCCATGACCTGGCCGAGGCTGCGTTCCTGGCCCATCGCATCGTGCTGCTGCGTGATGGTGACCTGGTGCAGAGCGGGACGCTGGAGGAGATGCTCGCCGATCCCGCCAGCGAGTTCGTCGAGCGCTTCGTACGCGCCCAGCGCAGTCATGGCATCGGTGAGCACCAGTGAACCGGGCGCTGATGTCTGCGATGCTATCCGTGTCGCTGCTGGTCAGCGGTACGTTGGCGATACTGGCGTCTGCAGCTTGCACGCCACGCGATGACGAGCGCGTCGTCATCGCCAGCAAGAGCTTCACAGAAGGCGTGATCCTGGGCGAGCTGCTCACCCAGCTGGCTGTGGACGCAGGCCACCCGGCGCGCCACCGCGCAGGCCTGGGCGGCACACAGCTGGTGTTCAATGCACTCGTCAACGGTGACATCGACGCCTACGTGGAGTACACCGGCACCTTGCGCTACCAGGTCTTCGCCGGTCGCCAGCCCGCCGGGACGGCTGAGCTCGAGGATCTGCTCGCGCCGATGGGTATCCGCGTGGCTGGCGCGCTGGGCTTTGGCAATCACTACGCACTGGGCATGCGCGAACAGCGTGCCGAGCCGCTGGGCATCGAGCGCATCTCGGATCTGCTGGCCCATCCGGCGCTGGTCGTGCGCTTCAGCAACGAGTTCATGGAACGTGACGACGGCTGGGGCGGCCTGCGCCTGCGCTATGGCCTGCCGCAGACCGATGTGCGCGGCGTGGAGCACGACATCGCCTACCGCGCGCTGGCCGCCGGACGTGCCGATATCACTGATGTCTACACCACGGACGCCGAAGTGGCGTACTACGCTCTGCGCACACTTGAAGACGATCTCGGCTATTTCCCGCGCTACGACGCGGTACTGCTGTATCGCGCGGATCTCGAGCAGCGTGCACCGGCGGCGCTGGCCTCGATGCGCCGGCTGCTGGGCGCTATCGATGAATCGCAGATGATCGCGATGAACGCCGCGGTCAAGATCGAAGGTGCGGCCGAGCGTGAAGTGGCCGCGGCGTTCCTCTCCGACAGCCTTGGGGTCGCCACCGAACTGCGCAGTGACACCCGGGCGTCACGACTGCTGCGCCGCACGGCCGAGCACCTGCTGCTCGTGTCGGTGTCCCTGTCGGCGGCGATTGCCATGGCCATCCCGCTGGGCATCCTTGCCGCACGGCGACGCAGGCTGGGGCAGGTGGTGCTGGGCGTGGTGGGTATCGGCCAGACGATCCCTGCGCTGGCGCTGCTGGTGATTATGGTGCCGCTGTTCGGCATTGGCGCGGCACCCGCGCTGGTGGCGCTGTTCATCTACAGCCTGCTGCCGATCGTGCGCAATACCCACGCGGGACTCACCGGGATCGAGCGCTCGCTGATCGACTCGGCCCTGGCGCTGGGCCTGCCGCGCCGCGCGCGGCTGTGGCGCATCGAGCTGCCGCTGGCGCTGCCCTCGATCCTCGCCGGCATCAAGACCGCAGCCGTGATCAATGTGGGCGGAGCGACGCTGGGCGCGCTGGTGGGCGCGGGCGGCTACGGCCAGCCGATCCTGAGCGGCATCCGGCTCGACGACACGGCCCTGATCCTGGAAGGCGCCATTCCCGCAGCGCTGATGGCGCTGCTGGCGCAGTGGCTGTTCGAGCGCGCGGAGTCGGCCGTGCTGCCGCGCGGCTTTCGTCGCGGTACGGGCATGGGATAGAGTCCTGACCTGGCCGCCGTGAAATCCTGAGTCTCAATGCCCGTCGTCACAGATACCCTGCAACGCCTTGCCGCCGGTGCCATTCTGACGCTGGCGGTCGGCTACATCCTGTATGTCGGCCGGCCGATCCTGGTGCCGCTGGTGCTCGGCCTGTTCATCGCCTACGTGTTCTGGACGCTTGTCGCGTGGGTGCGTACCGCGCCGGTGGTCGGCCGCTTCATGCCCGGCTGGCTGGCGCATGTCGGCGCGCTGGCGCTGATCACCGCGGTCATCTGGGGCCTGGTGCTGCTGGTGACGCAGAACATCGCCATGGTCGAAAAACAGCTGCCCACCTATCGCGGCAATCTCGAGATCCTGCTGGAGCGTGCCGCGCAGTTGCTCAATCTCGAGCAGGTACCGACCATCGAGCAGTTGTTGCGCGAGCAGGTGATCGACAGGCTCGATATGGGGCGACTGGTGGGTGGTGCGGTCGGCATCATGACGGCGCTGCTGGGCAATCTGGTGGTCGTGTTCATCTACACCATTTTCGTGCTGATGGAGCGATTCTCGATCGTGGCGAAACTCGAGCGACTGACCGACAGCGCCCAGGGTGGCCATCGCATGGCCGCGGCCCTTGGCGAGATTGGCGGTCGCATCGGACGCTACCTGGCGCTCAAGAGTTTCGTATCCGCCGTGGTTGCCCTGGGCAGCTGGGTGATCATGCGCCTGATCGGCATCGATTTCGCCGAATTCTGGGCGGTGCTGATCTTCGTGTTCAACTTCATTCCCTACGTCGGCAGCTTCGTGGCGGTGCTGCTGCCGGTGATGCTGACGCTGGTGCAGTTCGGTTCACTGGGGCCCTTCCTGGTGGCGCTGGTGGGGCTCACGGGTGTGCAGGTGGTGGTGGGCAATGTCATCGAGCCGCGCCTGATGGGCCGTTCGCTGAACTTGAGCCCCATTGTTATCCTGCTGTCGCTGGCCATGTGGTCGGCCTTGTGGGGCGTGGTCGGGGCCTTCCTGTGCGTGCCGATCACCGTGGTCATGCTGATCGTGTTCTCGGAGTTCGAGGCCACAAGGCCGGTGGCCATTCTGCTCAGCCAGGATGGGCGCATCGACCCCGAGGACGCCGAGGCGAGCGCGGCAACGTCATGATGTCATCTTTTGGAAACATTGCCGTGATATCAAGACAGGTTGCCAGGTCTGCTGCCACTGTACGGGTTGATGCGCCTATTCCTGCTGTTTCTGCTGTCACTTGCGCCGCCCGGATTGAGTCTTTCCGTCGCGGCGGATACCCTCGGGCAGACTGATCGCGCCCTGCCTGACAGCGCAGACTTCCCCCGCCAGCCGCTGCGCATCATCGTCTACACCAGCCCGGGGGGGCTGATCGACTTCACCGCGCGCCGATTCGCGGAAGTCGCGCGCAAGTATGTCCCCGAGCAGCCTTTCGTTGTCATCAACCGCCCCGGCGGCGGCGGTATCGTTGCATTCGAGGAAGTCCTGCAGCAGCCGGCCGATGGCTACAACATGCTGGCGGTGACGCGATCGAATGTCTCGAAGCTGATCGCCACCGGTCGCGACGACCTGATCGAGCGCGTCGACTGGCACTCCTACATCATGGAGAACGCGCATGTCGTCATCACCAACGCCGAGCGCGGGCTGGGCAGCTGGCCCGAAGTCCTGGAGCACGCACGCCGCAGCGGTGATCGGCAGCTTTGGCTGGGCGCAGATATCGGCGGGGTGAAGCATGTCTCCGGCGTCAAGATGGCACGCCAGGCCGGCATGGAAATGCGCTGGATACCTTACAGCAGCGGCGGGCAGGCGATTGCCGCGCTGATGGGCAATCTCGGATCGGTGTATCTTGGCAATCCGCGCGATGCGATGATTTCCGATGACCTGCGAATCGTCGCCGTGGCCGCGCCGCAGCGGCTTGCCGCGTTTCCCGATGCACCGACCTTCACCGAGCTCGGCGTGCCCGGGCTGGAAAACGAGCACATCTGGCGCGGGTTTGCCTTCCGCAAGGGCGTGCCCGAGGATCGACGTGCGTGGTTCGCTGATCTGATCGAGAAGGTCTCGCAGGACCCCGACTGGATCGCCAGCTGGGAGAGCGAGGGTGTCTCGCTGGGGTACCGCGGGTCGTCCGAGTTCACCCGCATGGTCGAGCGCGACGCCGAGGAGTTTTCGTTCTACCTGCGCGAAATGGGTCTGCTACGCGAGCGCGGTTCGCGCGAGTCCCTGCTCGCCGGGATTGGCGAGGCGCCGGCGTTGCAGTTTCTCCAGGCGCTGCTGGTAGTCGTCAACATTATCCTGGCGATCGCGCTGCTGCGCTCGTCGTTTCGCGAGCGCTTCGGCGAATTGATGGTGCTCTCCGTGGTGTTGTCGCTGGCCATCGTGTTCTATGCGATGACTGAAGCCTTGCCGCCGCCCAGTCCCGTGGATACGGTGGGCGCGCGCGGCGTCCCGCGGCTGTGGCTCTACCTGTTGCTGCCTCTGGCGCTTTACCAGAGCTTTCTGATCCTGCGTGAGCGACGAAAGGGCAAGCCAAAGAAAAAGCCCCTGCTGCTGTTCAGCTTCCTGGGGTTCATGACCAGTTATGTGCTGCTGATTCCGATCCTGGGTTATCTGCTGGCTTCCCTGATCTATATGCCAGGTGTGCTGTGGCTACTGAAGTACCGCCACCCCTGGGTGATTGCGGCAGTGACGGGTTCGTGGGTGGCGTTTTCCTACATCGTGTTCCAGCGCATGCTCTATGTCGATCTGCCTGCCGGCGTACTGCTGCGCCAGGTGTCGATGCCATGGTGAGCACGGTCGCAGCGAGTCGCCAGCATGCTTGAACTGTTGCTTTCAGGGATCGGCGCGACATTGACCTGGGGTCCGCTGATCGCCATCGTCGGCGGCATCGTGCTGGGCATCATGGTCGGGGCGATGCCCGGGCTTTCGCCCTCGATGGGCGTGGCGCTGCTGGTGCCGTTTACCTACGGCATGTCGCCGGTGCTCGCGCTGATCCTGCTGGTGGCCATCTATATCGGTGCCAGCTACGGCGGTTCGATCACCGCCATCACCATCAATGCCCCGGGCACCGCGTCTGCGGTGGTCACGGCCATCGACGGCTATGCAATGACCCGCCAGGGGCGCGCGGCCTCGGCATTGGGTATCTCCATTGTCGTGTCCTCGGTGGCCGGCATTTTCGGCACGCTGGTGCTGATCTTCTTCTCGGTGCCGCTGGCCGCCGTTGCCGTGGGATTCCATCCAGCCGAGTACTTCGCAATGGCCGTTTTCGGGCTGGCCACCATCGCCTCCCTGGCCGGTGCGAACTGGCTCAAGGCATTCATGGCGGCGATCCTCGGCCTGCTGATCAACACTGTGGGCACGGACCCGATCTCCGGCGCCGAGCGCTTCACTTTCGATGTCACACCACTGTCCGATGGCTTTCTGTTGATCCCGGCACTGATCGGTCTGTTCGCGCTCAGCGAGGTGTTCGCCGCGGTGGAGAAACGGCGCTTCAAGGTCGCGCGCCTGGACAGCGTCGGCGACAAATGGCCGACGCTGCGCGACTACTGGGCGCTGAAGTTCGTGACATTGCGTTCATCGATCATCGGCACGGTCATCGGGATTTTTCCCGGCGCGGGGGCGACTATCGCCTCGTTCATCAGCTATGACTTCTCGCGGCGACTCAGCAAATCGCCCGAAGCTTACGGGCAGGGCAGTGCCGAGGGCGTGGCGGCAGCCGAAGGGGCAAATTCAGGGTCTGTGGGCGGGGCCATGGTGCCGCTGCTCACGCTGGGTATTCCCGGCAGTGCCACCACCGCCGTGCTGATCGGCGCGATGATGATCCACAAGCTCACGCCCGGGCCGCAGCTGTTTCTGTCCAGCCCCGAACTCATCTACGGCATCTTCGCCGCCATGCTGGTGGCCAACATCGTCCTGCTGGTCGTGGGCCTGGCCGGCAGCCGCCTGTGGATCAAGGTCACGGTCGTCCCCAAGAAGGTGCTGTTCACGCTGATCACGATGATGGCGGTGGTCGGCTCGTTCGCGGTGCGCAACTCGATGTTCGATGTGCTGTGCTGTCTGGGTTTCGGCATCTTGGGCTGGGTCATGCGCCGCTATGACTATCCGCTGGCACCGGTGATCCTGGGTATGGTGCTGGGCTCGATCGCCGAGACCAATTTCCGCCGGGCGATCATGATGGATGGCGCAGGCGTGTTCCTGAGCAGGCCGGTGAGTGCGACGATGCTGGCCCTGGCCATCCTGTCGTTCGCGCTGCCGCTGATCACGGCGCGCCGGGCGCGGCGGCGCAAGGCCAGGGAAGAGGCGATCCAGCAGGCCTGATTTGGGTGTCATCCGATCCTGCGGTAGAGTGAATGGGTGCAATTTCCGTATCCAAGGAGGATGACGTGGGCGAATGGATTCAGGACAATCTGCCGGCGCTGCTGCTGGTGGCGGTTGGCATCGCGGTCGCAGTGTTCCTGACGATCCGAACCATGAGCCGGCGGCGCAACCTCGACCGCGGCCTCGAGAAGGGCACGGCTGCGGACCCGCAGAAGGTGAAGCGGCAGAATCCGCCGGATTGAGAGCCGTCCCGATCCAGGGGTGCTGGCGGCCTCGGCGAGGGGCGAATCAGGCTTCCGCGCCACGAGGTTCCTCGGCCAGCGCCGAGCGGACCATGGCACGCGCGGCCCACACGGTCGCTTTCCGCGCACTGTGCTCGCCCAGACCCAGCACATCGGTGTAGACAATCATCGCCTCAGTGCCGAACAGTGGCGCCAGCGCCCGGCACAGGCGGCGAAAATTCTGCGCCGAGAGCTGGTCGCGGGCCGGGGCGAGCGCGGCCTCGATCAGTGCCGTGCGGCGATTCTGGCGGCGCGCGCCGTCCTCGCCGGGCGTGCCGAGATGGCTGGCGAGCATCAGCTTGAGTTGCGGCGCATTTCGCCAGGTCATCTCGTGCAGGGCGAGCAGCGCGCGTTCGACGCGTGCTTCGACATCGGTGGACGCGTCGCCTGCAAACAGTTCGGCTGGATCCGGCGCCTCGCCCTGCAGGGGTGCTTCGAGCAGCAGTGCCTCCAGCGTCGGGAAGTAGCGGTAGGCTGTGGCCCGGGAGACCAGCGCCGTCTCGGCGACCTCATCCATCGACGGCGTCCTGCCTTGCTTCAGGAGCTGTGCTGCCGCGACCAGCAGATCCTTGCGCGTGCGCAGGCGCTGATTGGCCCGGCGGCCCCCCTCCGGTGCGCGTGTCGATGGACGCATGGCGCCGGACATGCTCAGTCGCCCGCCAGCTGCTGCATGATCGCCGGGAAGTCCAGCCAGACGTTCTCCCGGCGGATGCGGCCATCGTCCTCGAACTCGATGACATGCAGGAGTCTGAACTCGAGCGGGCGGTTGCGGCCGTCAAAGCCGAAGGGCCGACCGGCCGCGCGACCCGTCCACATCGATTCGTCGACGAGAAAGTTCTCGCCATGCATGCGGCGGAGCGTACGCATCTGGCCTTCGGCCAGGTCGGCGAACAGCTGCGTGTAGAAGGCCTTGGCACCGGCAGGGCCGATCGTCGGCCCGGTCGGCGTGCCGACGATATCGTGGACGACGTCGTCAGTCAGCGTGGCAAGCACGCCGTCGATGTCGTCGGCCGCCTCGCAGGCGAAATGCCGGTCCATCACCTCGTTCATCTGTGAAACCGAAACCGCCATGTGTGTGCTCCAGACAGGTCAAGGAAGAAGATGAGATTCTAGTCTCATAATGGAATACCTGTCCAGAGAGCAATCGCCAGATTGTTTATTGTGCACCGCAGCACAAGACGTCGGGCGCACCTGTTCAAGTTCGCGTGCGCAATCCCTGCTATTGAGTTGAGTCAGCACACGATCGCCGTCAGGGGCTGCGCAATGCGCGCAAGCCTGCCGGCTGCAGGATCCATCATCAGCAGCAGAGGATACGGATATGGGATTGATCAGCGCCCGCGGCGAGCCCCGCGAGGACTGTCGGGTCGGCGCCCTGCATGTGCTGCCGGCAAGACCGGAAACCTGTCACTGGGGCTATTTCAGTCCTGATCTTGCCCCGGCGCTGACCATCCGCTCCGGAGACATGGTGCAGGCCGAGGCTGTGACGCACCACGCCGGTGACGCCCCGGAGCTGATGATGGACGAGGCCATCAAGGCCATCTGGCAGGCAATCCCGGAGGAGGATCGCAATCCCGGCGTGCACCTGATGACCGGCCCGATCTACATCGAGGACGCCCAGCCGGGCGACATGCTCGAGGTGCGTTATCTGCGCATGGTGCCGCGGGTCAACTATGGCTCGAACCTGGCAGCCAACTGGGGCCACCTCTACGAGGAGTTCGAGCGCCAGGAGCGCGTCACCATCTACGAGATCGATCCCAACACGCAATCTGCGGCTGCGTTGTACGCCTATGACTTCAAGGGCTTTTACGGCACACCGGGGACGGTAACCCACTGCAAGAAATGCGATCGCGAACCGGCGCTCGAGGGGGTGCGCGTGCCGGTGCGTCCGCACCTGGGCACCGCCGGCGTTGCCCCGGATATCGCCGGGCGCACCAGTACCATTCCGCCGGGGTTGCACGGCGGCAATATCGACAACTGGCGGATCGCTGCAGGCTCGACGATGTACTACCCGGTACAGTGCGAAGGCGGCTTGTTCTCGATCGGTGATCCGCACATCTCCCAGGGCGACGGCGAGATCAGTGGCACGGCCATCGAGAGTTCCCTGGACGTGCTGTTCCAGGTGGTGCTGCGCAAGGACTTCAGTTTCCCGTCGCCGCTGCTGGAGACACCCAACTACTGGATCGTCCACGGCTTTGATGAAGACCTCAACATTGCCATGAAGAAAACCGCCGTGGACATGCTCGGACTGCTGACAGGGCACCTGGGGCTGTCACGCAATGATGCGTATTCGCTGATGAGTGTCGCTGCGGATTTCGGCATCACGCAGGTGGTGGATGGACGCCAGGGCACGCACGTACGCATTCCACGCAGCATATTCGCCGGCAGGGGCACTATCCGCGAGCCGGAAACGCCATAGCGCCCTGGGACTGCGTCAGCGGCCGAACAGGTCGAAGAACATGCGTCCGGCAGTCAGGGCAAGGAATATCGCAAAGGCGATGCGAAGCGGCTGGGGCTTGAGTGCATGCGCCAGCTTTACGCCCAGCGGGACAGACAACAGCGTGGTCGGCACGATGATCGCGAAGGCCAGCAGATTGACATAGCCGAGTGAAAACGGTGGCAGGTTGTCCGCGCCCCAGCCCGAGACGATGAACCCCAGCGCGCCGGGCACGGCGATGATCAGTCCGAAGCCGGCTGCGGTCGCCACGGCCCGGTGAATCGGATAGCTGAACAGCGTGAGAATCGGCACGCTGAGCGTGCCGCCGCCGATGCCCATCATCACCGAGATGAAGCCCACGCCGGCAGGCATCACCGGCTGCATCAGGCCTTGAGGCAGCGCGCTGGCAATCGTCCAGCGGCTTTTCCCAAAGCCCATGTGCAGCGCCACCAGGGTGGCAACGCTTGCGAACACGAGCGCCAGGCCGCGGTTGTCCATGAAGCTGGCGGCGATCGTGCCCAGCACGACGCCGGCCAGGATCGGCCAGGCCCAGCTGCGCATCAGCGTCCAGTCCACCGCGCCGCGACGTGCATGCCCGGCCAGCGAGCGCAGCGACGTGGGGATGATGGTAGCCAGCGACGTGCCGACCGCCAGATGCATCTGCAGCGCCGGATCGATCTGCAGATAGGCAAACAGGTGGTAGAGCGCAGGCACGATGACGATGCCGCCACCCACCCCCAGCAGCCCCGCCAGGATACCCGCTGCCACGCCCACCACGAGCAGCAGCGCGACCATGGCCAGGATCAGGTCAGCTGACATGCGCCGCGAACTTGTCCCGCAGTGCGGCTGCTCCCTGTTGCAGAAAGGCCTGGTCGGACTCGAGCAGAAACAGCGATGCACCCGCGCGCCGCCACCGCGGCAGTTCGTTCAGATCGCTGATGAACATGCCGATTGCCGTGCTGTGATTCGCGGCGGCCGCGCAGATCCTGTCAACAGCCTCGATGACTTCAGCGGCGTTGGGATCGCTGTGCTGCAGCGAGACGGTGAGATCGATACGCCCGGCAAACAGGGCATCGATGTGTTCTACCGCGGCGATCTGCTCAGCGACCTCGAGGGCCTCGACATCCTCGATCTGGGCGATCAGTGTCGTCTGTGCCTGGCTGCGCTGCCGGTGTTCGGCCATCGGCACCCGCCCGAAGCCGGCGGCACGCGTGGCGCCGGAAAAGCCGCGTCCCCCGGGGCCGAAATGGCAGGCGCGGGCCAGGGACTGCGCCTGCGCCGCCGAGGTGACATGCGGGACAACGATGCCGGTCGCGCCGCTGTCGAGCGCCGACTGTATGTGCTGACTGCCATGGTCAGGAATTCGTACCAGGCTGGGCATGTCGGCAGCCATGAGGACGCCCAGGCAGGCATCGATCGTGCTGCGGTCGAAGGCGGCATGTTCTGCATCCAGGCACAGCACGTCCAGGGGGCTGGTGGCGAGCACTTCGCACAGCTGTGCAGACGGGGTCTTGATCCAGGTGCCCAACAGTGGGCGTCCCTGCGTCAGTCGGCTGCGAAATGTAGCGATCCGTGACGTCATTGCGGTGACCTCTCAGGTGCCTGCGTGTCTACTTGCCGGACAGCGTGCTGACATAGGCGCGCCAGCCGCCATGATCGCTGATATCGCGGGCGTTTTTCAGCGCATAGCTCTCGCAGATGAAGCCCTTGACCCAGCGTCCGTCGCTGAGCTCGACGTTGCCGATCCCCAGCGGGGGCGGTACTTCTGCGACGAATGCGCCGAACATTGCCACCGGTATCGACCAGACTTCGACGACAATCTGGTGGCCGTCGTCGCAGCGCTGCAATCCGGGTTTCGGCGGTTGCGTATCGGGCAGCGCAAACAACCGATAACGCGCTGAGGTGGTGGTTTGCGTAACCAGCTGCGCCTGACGATCGGTGAGCTGGTGATTGAGCGGCATGCCGGAAAGGTGGGCGCCGACGACTGCAAGTTCGATGTGTTCACCAGCCTTACCGTGTGCAGGTGCAGGTGCAGGCGGAGTTGCAGGCCGCGTCGCACACACACCCGGTGCACCCGGGCTGATGTCGAGGTGGCGCTGCCAGCGTCCGGCGAATTCGCACAGCGCCTCATCATGCCATGCTGGCGCGATGAAAGTCAGTCCGAAGGGCAGGCCATCGCTGCGCAGGCCTGCCGGCATCGATACAGCACACCAGTCGAGCAGGTTGACGAAATTGGTATAGCGCCCAAGGCGCGTGTTCAGCGCCACCGGCGCGTCCAGCATGTCCGCTATGCGCACATGCACCGGTGCGGTCGGCACGACCAGTGCAGCGACGTCGGCCAGCAGTGCGCTGGCCTGTCGTGCCAGGGCAGCAAGGCGATACTGTGCGCGGAAAGTATCCACGGCACTGTGCCCACGGGCACCCATGATGATGTCGCGTACGACAGGGTGCAGCGCCGAGGCGCTGGTTTCGATGAACGGCTTGATGGCCGCGTAGCGCTCGGCCACCCAGGGGCCTTCGTAGAGCATCGCCGCGATGTCATCGAGCACTGCGGTATCGACAGGAACACACTTGACCCCGGCAGCCTCCAGCCGCGCAAGCGCTGCCTTGTAGGCGTCTTCGGCGACCTCGTCACCGAAGAACTCCGTGCGCTGCGGCACGGCCATGCGCGGGGTCATCTGCAGCCGTGCAGGCGGCGCCTGCACAGGCCAGCGGCGTGACAGGAAATCGCCTTCGTCGGGCCCCTCGGCGATACGGCAAACGGCATTTGCGTCTTCGATGTTGAGCGCAAGAATGCTCACGCAGTCCAGTGATCGACAGGCCGGCAGGACGCCGCTGCAGCCGAGTCGGCCACGTGTCGGTTTGAGGCCGACAATATTGTTCAAGCCGGCGGGAACCCGCCCGGAGCCGGCAGTATCGGTGCCCAACGCGAAGGGCACGAGGCCCCGCGCCACGACAGAGGCCGAACCGCTGCTCGAGCCGCCCGAGACGTAGTCGGGGTCGAAGCTGTTGGGGACCACGCCGTAGGGTGAGCGGGTACCGGACAGGCCGGTGGCAAACTGATCGAGATTGGTCTTGCCGATGACGATCGCACCGGCGGCCACAAGTCGATCGATGACATGGGCGTTCTGAGTCGCCGAATAGGCAAAGTCCGGACAGGCTGCCGTGGTGGCGAACCCGGCAACATCGATATTGTCCTTGACGGCAAACGGTACGCCATACAGGAGCAGTGCGCTGCGCTGCCCGCCCGCAGAGGCGAGCAGCCCTGCCAGTGCCCGGAGGTTTTCTGCCAGCATGCCCTGATCGCACAGGCTGATCCACGCGGGATCATCGCCGGGCAGCGCGTCGAGGAGCCGTGGCAACAGGTCTGCCGGGTCGGCGCCGCTGCGGTATGCGGCCTGCCAATCGGCAAGCGTCCATCCGATCATGCGGTGATTATTGCCGAGTGCCCCAGATTTCGCGCGCTTTTTCGTAGACGCCCTGGTCGAAGGAGAATTCTACGGTGTTGCCGTCGGGGTCCTTCAGAAAGCAGATGTAGCCCACCGGCTCAGGCATCTGCATCGGACCCAGCGCCAGACAGCCGTCTTCCCGGGCCAGCGCGGCGATGTCGTCAATCATGTGCTTTTCGGGCACCTCGATGCCGACATGCGCGAAGGGTCCCAGGGGGGGGTGCTCGGCGGGCTCGAAGGGATCCTTGCCAGGGAAAAACTGGGCGATGACCAGCACAAAGGGCGAGTCTGCCTCTTCTTTGTCGCCGAGCCACGCACCATAGCCCTGCGGGTCTTCCGTGCGCGCGAGCAGCGACAGATGGGTGAATTTCTCATACCAGGCAATCGTGGCGTCGATGTCCTTGACCATCAGCGCAAGATGCGTCCAGCGCTGACGGGTGGGCCTGAGCTGGTGCACAGGTTCACTTGCTGACATTCGCTGGATCCTCCTCGGATACCGGGATTTCAATAAACGACTATAGTCGCCTGCTGGCGCATGCGTCTTGATCAGGGGCGCACGCGCTCTTGCACATTGCCTCCCCGCGCCCGGCCTGCGCCTGGTGTTGAAAACGCGAGTCCGGGCGAGGCTATACTCGCCGTCTACTCCTCCAGGTTCCCGCAGATGGTGGTCAAATGCGAATAGCAGTCATCGGCAGTATCAATACCGATCTCTCCATCCAGGTACCGCATTTTCCGCAGCGTAACGAGACTGTCGTGGGGCACGGTGATTACGTGATCTCGCAAGGGGGCAAGGGTGCCAACCAGGCCGCTGCCGCCGCCGCTGCAGGGGCCGCCGTGTACATGATCGGCTGTATCGGCCGGGATGATTTCGGCGGCCGCGCCATCGAGGACCTGCAATCCATGGGTGTCGACTGCGGCGCGGTGCGCAGGGATCCCGATCATGCCACCGGCCTTGCGGCCATCTACATCGATCCGGCGGGTGACAACTGCATCACCGTCGCACCTGGTGCGAACGCCGCACTGTCACCGGCAGACGTGCGCGCCGCCCGCGATCTCATCGCCGCATGCGAGATCGTCATGCTGCAGCTGGAAGTCCCGTACGAGACCATCGATGAGGCGGTACGTGTGGCCAGCGAAGTCGGGACGACCGTCATGCTCGACCCGGCGCCGGCGCCTGGGCGCAGACTGTCATGTCTTGCCCAGGTTGATGTGCTGACCCCCAACGAAGTCGAAGCAGCGGAAATGACCGGCATCAGTCCGGATTCACCGCAAGCCTGTACCGCGGTGGCAGAGCGCCTGCTGGCGGAGGGTCCTCGACACGTGATACTGACGCTCGGCGCCCGTGGCTGCTTCGTGGCCTCACCAGGCCAGCAGGCGCTGGTGCCAGCCCGTGTCGTCCAGGCCATCGACACGACGGGTGCCGGGGATGTGTTCAGCGGTTATCTTGCCTGTGCGCTCGCCCGCAGCCTGGAGATGACCGAGGCGGTCAGCATTGCCGTGGCTGCATCCGCACTGTCGGTGACGCGGGCGGGCGCGCGCGCGAGTCTGCCGCACTGGGATGAAGTGCTGGCGTTCAGGTCCTCTGAGGACGGTCGTCGAGGATGAAACTCATCATGCTCAGTGACTTGAAGACGATGTGCTTTGGATCGATCTCCACGCGATCACCTGGGTGGCGGGCGCCGAGCGCATAGAGCAGCGGCAGATAGTGATCCGGTGAGGGTATCGAAAGCGCTGCGTCACGGCCCAGGCTCGAGGGCTCGAACAGCCGCTCCGGCGCATCGTCGTTGATGGCGTTGATGACATATTCGTTGAAGCGCGTCGCCCAGTCATAGGGCTCGGCCTGCTCACTCCACTGCATGACGCCCAGATTGTGCACGACGTTGCCCGTGCCCATGATGAGTACACCCTCATCTCGCAGCACGCGCAGCTTGCGGCCGATCTCGTGGTGCCATGCGCCGGGCTGCGTGGCATCGATGCTCAGCTGTACCACTGGAATGTCGGCTTCGGGCCAGGCCTTGAGCAGGACCGACCAGGTGCCATGGTCAAGCCCCCAGGACTCATCCAGGGCCACCGGCACAGGTGCCAGGATATCGCGTATGCGTTGTGCCAGCGCCGGATCGCCCGGCGCCGGGTACTGCAGATCGAACAGTGGCGCCGGCAAGGAGCGGCCGAAATCATGGATCGTGCGTGGCATGGCCATCGCTGTGACCCCCGTGCCACGCGTATACCAGTGGGCCGATACACTGAGAATTGCACGCGGTGTGCCCACTGACCGGGCGATGCGATGCCATGCGCGGGTGCAGTCATTGTCCTCGAGCGCATTGGTCGGACTGCCATGACCCAGGAAGATGACCGGCATGCGTGTGGATTGCGTCATGTATCGCGCCTTGTCTGAAATAATTGCCGTGCGATCAGCCGGTCGTGCCACGATGGCCACGAATCCTGTTCCAGCACTGCTGATAACGCGGCACCAGCCAGTTGTTGAAGTCGTGCTGGGCACCCTCCTGCCAGGAGTAGCGGCCGCGCGGTGCAAAGCGTGAGCGCAGGCCTGCCTGCACGAGCTCATCCACGTGCCAGTCCTGCGCCATGATTTCCTCGGCACCGGCCATGTTGATCGACATCTTGTGGCCGAAGGCAGGGTCGGCGGTTGCACCGGGCGCGAGCAGAAGTCCGGTGTCCATTTCCAGGCTCTCGGGGCCGTCGGCGCGCAGGATCAGGTAGATCACCATGTCGGCGGTCAGCACCAGCGAGAGCGTTGGCGGAATATTGGCGAAGATCATTTGCTTGCGATCTTCTTCAGTCAGGCCGGAGAACACGGGCAGCAGTGCCTTCTGCGTGGCGTTGAAGCTCGCATCCATGTGCAGGGTGCCGTTCCAGCGAAAGTATCCGGCGGTATCTTCGGGCAGATCCGGGAATCGCGCCAGTGAGCTGGGCACGAAGTCGTGCAGGGGCCCATGGTGGAGCTTGTTCGCATGGTAGCCGTCGTTGTTGTTTTCGAACATGACTTTCCAGTTCCAGGCGTACTTGCCTGGCGACTCAGGAGGTTGATCTTCGGCCTCCTCGAGGGCGTAACGTTCGAGCACCGAATCCAGTGCGGTCAACCTCGGCGCCAGCGGCGCGGCGTCGGCATCGAAATTGATGAAGATGAATCCCTGCCAGATGGTATGGCGAATCTGCGGCAGCCCGTGGCGCGACTTGTCGAAGTCGCAGGTCTTGCCCATGGCCGGTGCATTGACCAGCCGGCCGTCGAGACCGTACGTCCAGTGGTGATACGGGCAGACGAATCCGCGGGCGTTGCCGCGGCCCTCGGCGACCAGCATGCCGCGGTGCTGACACACCGAGGACATTGCCTTGACTTCGCCGCCGAGTGTGCGGGTGACCACGATCGGCTCATCGATGATCGAGGAGGTGAAATAGTCGCCGGGGTTGGGTATCCAGGACTCGCGGCCGATGCAAAGCCACTCGTGATTGAATACCGCTTCCTTTTCGAACTCATAGAACTCGGCATCCGTGTAGCAGACCGGTGGCAGGGTCTCGGCACGGTCGATGCTTGTGACGGAACTCTTCAGGCTGGCAAAGAACTCGTCGTTCAGGATGTTCGGCTTCATGTTCAGTCTCCGGGCGTTTATGCTGATATTTTAGTCACGGCGGGCAAGCGAAGTCTTGCCCGGCCACGCCTGGGACTTGCCGCAGCTGGCATGGCAGGCCAGTCCCGCCGGCAGCCTCGCATATGCACCTGCGACCAAGTGCAGGTCGCGGTCAGACTAGACGGCGCCAGTTCCAGTGATTAGCGTGAAACTCCAGACCCGTGCTTGCTGCGGGCGTAAGCCAACAGGTGATGCGAAATGAGATTAGGGCGACTGACCCGCCGGCAGGTGGTGCTTGCGCTGCTGGCCAATTCGGCACTGGCAGCGGCCTGCGGAGCGCCGCAGGGCGGCCGCGGAGTGCCGGTGACGTTTCGACACGGTGTGGCCAGCGGCGATCCCGGTGTGGACTCGATCGTGTTGTGGACCCGGGTGACGCCATCGCAGCCGGCCGTCATCGAGGTCGAGTGGGAGCTGGCGCGCGACGCGGAATTTACCGAGGTGCTGGCGGCCGGCCGCACGGCGACGGCCCAGGAGATTGACTACACTGTCAAAACCGTCGTCGAAGGCCTGGCGCCCGGGCAGAGCTACTTCTACCGTTTCCGCAGTGGGGATGCGCGCTCCCCCGTCGGTCGCACGCGAACCCTGCCGGGAGTCGGCGTCGAGCGCGTCGCGCTGGCGGTGATCTCCTGCTCGCACTTCTCCTTCGGGTTCTACAACGTCTACCGGGATATTGCCCAGCGCGATGATCTGGATGCCGTAGTCCATCTGGGCGACTACATCTACGAAAGCAGTGCCGACGAGACCGGTTCTGGCTACGGCGGCGAGCAGGGCCGCAGACTGGGACGCGAGCATGACCCCACACACGAGGCCGCGACGCTGGCCGATTACAGGGCGCGCTATGCGCAGTACCGCAGTGATCCTGATCTGCAGGCCGCACACGCACGTCTGCCGTTCATTACCGTTTGGGATGACCATGAATCGGCCAACGACTGCTGGATGGAGGGCGCCGAGGCACATGATCCGCTGACCCAGGGGCCCTGGGACGTGCGGCGCGACGCATCGCTGCAGGCCTACTATGAGTGGCTGCCCCTGCGTGAACCCGAAGATGGCAGGCCGCTCTACGAGATCGACCGGCGCTACGACTTCGGCGATATCGCCTCACTGTACATGGTCGACACGCGCCTGACGGGCAGAACCCGCCAGTTCAGTTATTCCCGGGATCTGGTGTACATACACACGCCGTTCGATTTTTCTGATCCCGATGCGCCCCGGGCCATCGTCGATGCGCAGGACCTGGCGCTGATTCCCGCCGAGTCCGTGCGCCACGTGAAGACGCCATTCGATACCCGCGGCGAGACGCGGGAGCCGGTACTCGACTATGCCAGGATCCAGCAGTTCGAGGCCGAGGGGCTGCCGCCAGGCTTCGAGTACTGGCCCGACACTCAGCGCACGCGTGAAGAGGTGCTGGCAGACGACGCCAGAGCGATACTCTCCAGCGAACAGGAAGCCTGGCTGGCCCAGGGGATTGATGCGTCAGTAGAGGCGGGCATCGCCTGGCAGGTGCTGGGCAGCGCGGTGGTCATGGCCAGCATGCCTGCACCCGACTATACCCAGGTGTTTCCGCCCGAGCTGATCGCCGATGCACTGGCGGATAATCCCTACACGCAGCACTGGCTGGATCGCACCCGCTACGGACTGCCGATCAGCATGGATGCCTGGGATGGCTATCCGAAGGCACGCGAGCGCGTCTACGACATGGTGCGCGACAGCAATGCGGACTTTATCGTCGTGTCGGGTGATTCGCACAATTTCTGGATGAACAAGCTTCACGACCAGCGCGATGGGCGCATCGTGGCCACGGAGTTTGCAACCACCAGCGTCACCTCGATGGGGGGCTATGAGTGGTTCGGTGATGATCCGCGTATCTTCGAGCTCGCCGAGCAGACCATGACGCGCGAGTGCGAGGACGTCGAGTTTTTTGATGCGCGGCACCGCGGCTATCTGATGCTGGAGATGACGCGCAGCCAGGCCAGGGCGCACTACATCGGCATGGATACCATTGTCACGCGTGAGTACACCGCAAAGACGCTGGCGTCGTTCACGCTGGACAAGGCAACCGGTGGCGCGCGCGCGCCGGCCGCCTAACCGCTATCCTGTAAGTGAGGCCAGCGGCCAGGCGGCCACGTCGTTACTCGCGGGTGAAGTGCGCCGGCACCTGCGGATTCTCGCCGGCCTTGATCCACAGGCAGATCTCGTTGCCCCAGGGGTCGCGGAAAGCGGCGTTGTAGCCGTTGAATTCCTTCCAGTAGTGGTTGCGCCACAGCACCTCGGCACCCAGTGAGGCCGCGGTTTCGAGGATGCGATCGGCTGAATCATCGGCGCTGACGAGTACCCACAGCCGTGCCCTGCGTCCGCTGCCTGCAATGTTGCGCGGTTCGACGCCGGCGGGATCCGGATAGGGCCGCACGTTGGCGGCGTTGTGGATGCCGATATGCAGATTGCCGTTCTGGCTTTCGCTGCCATCCGGGTTGAGCATGTTGCCACCGGGCACGAGGCGGTGGAACACGCCCTTCGGGCGGCCCTCGTTGGTCCAGCCGAAGACCTTGGCGTAGAACTCACCTGCCGCGGCCGGGTCATCCGATGTCAGGTCGACAAATATCAGTGTGTTGGGATAAGCCATGTCTTCAACCTCCTTTGTGATGAGTCTTCTTGCAGAGTCCGTGCATCAAGTCGTTGGCGGTGTCCCGTATCCGCCACCACCAGGCGTGTGCATGAGGATTTCGTCGCTGGCGTTCATGGCACGCTTCTGCCCGCCCAGCGTGGCTTCGCCATTGATCAGGAAAGCGCCACTCGCGCCGGGCTCGCCGCCAAACAGCCCTTCCGGGCATGTGTGCAGGCGCGAGGGGATCGCGTTGAGCAACCATTCCTGGTCGGTGCGCATGCGAAAGCCGATGCGCTGACCATCCCCGCCACGAAAGCGGCCGGCGCCGCCGGTGCCGGGAGCGAGTTCCTTGCAGGTGAACTCGATGGGGATGGAGGCTTCAAGCACCTCCACCGGCACTGCCGCCACGCCGGTGGGGTAACAGGTCGCCGACAGACCTGGTTTGCCTGCGCGTGCGCCCATACCGCCCGAGTAGTTGAACATCGAACTGGTGAACGGGCGTCCATTTCGGTCGCGCCCCTGGATCTGGATCGTCCACACGGCACCGGAACCTTCCGCGAGGACCCGCTCGGGAACAATCTGTGAGAGCGCCTTGAGAATCGGGAAGGGCACATACATGCCAACGACATGTCGTGCGTTCAATGGCACCGGGTACTCGGCGTTGATGATGCAGTTGCCGGGAGCCTTGACCTTGATCGGCGCCAGGCTGCCGGCATTGTTGGGCAGGTCGGGGTTGAGCACGCTGCGGATGGCAAAGGTGCTGTAGGCGTGGGTGTAGGCCATGACGACGTTGATGCCACTGCGGCTCGGCGGTGAACTGCCCTCGAAATCAATCGTGATCTCGCCGAGTTCGGTATCCACGCTCACGGCGGTCTTGAGCGTGATCATCTCGCCGCCGGGTACATCGAAAGTCGTCTCACCATGCGTTGTGCCGGCCGGAAGTTTGCGGATCGCCTCGCGTGTGGCCACCTCCGAACGCGAGATGATCGCCTCGGAGAGCGCTTCGATATCGCTGAGCCCATAGCGCTCACACATGCCGATCAGGCGTTCACCGCCCATCTTGCCGCTGGAGACCTGCGCCGAGAGATCGCCGAAGATGGCATCCGGTGTGCGCGTGTTCTGCCGGATGATGCGGTGGAGGGTGGTATTCGGCTTGCCCTGCTCGTAGAGCTTGAGCACCGGGATCCACAGGCCCTCTTCGTGGATGTCACGCGCACCGGCGCCAACGCCGTAACCACCGATATCCGTGTGGTGGATCGTCGAACCGCAATAGCCGATCAGCCGCTGTTGATGAAAGATCGGCGTGAGGATCGTGATGTCGAAAAAATGCCCGGCCGACATCCATGGGTCGTTGGTGATCAGCACATCGCCCGGCTGCAGGTCCTCGGGTGGAATTTCCGCAAGCAGATTCTTCGCCGCCGCGCCCAGCGAGTTGATGTGCCCCGGCGTGCCGGTCACAGCCTGGGCCACCATGCGGGCCTTTGCATCGAACAGTGCTGTCGCCAGATCGCCAGCTTCCCTGACGATCGGGCTGAAAGCGATGCGCTGCAGTGCCTTGGCCTGTTCACTGACGATACTGACCAGGTTGCTCCAGAGAATTTCCAGCTGGATTCCGTCCATGTCGATGTTCTCCTAGTCGCTGTCGCGGGTCGCGATCAGGCTGCCGTCGGGGTGGACCTCGAGCTGCCAGCCAGTGAGCACGAAGACGGTGGTTTCACGCTCCTCGACGATCACGGGTCCGTCGATCTGCTGGCCGGCGGCCAGCGAGCGGCGGTCATAAACCGGTACCTCGACCGTCGTGCCATCGAGGTGCACGCTGCGCCGACCCTTGGGCTGGCCCGGCGCACTCGCCAGTGCCACGGTTGCCGTACGCGCGCTGTCGCCGCCACGCGCGGTCAGGCGCCAGCTGACGATCTCGACATCCATGTCGGCCAGCCGCACACCGTAGAGTGCCTCGTAGGCGGTCTCGAAGTGCGCGCGCAATGCGTCCGTGTCGGCGCTGCCTCGCGGGTCCTGGGGCAGACGGGTGGTGACCTCGTTCTGCTGACCGAAGTAACGCGCATCGCAGGCGAACTCATAATGGATCTGATCCCGCGGCAGTCCAGCCTCTGTCAGGGCCTCTGCGCCTTCCTCGATCATCTCGTTGATGATGCGATCAACCTCGGACCACTGCAGGTCACTGAGCCGGCACAGACCGCCGCGGACCAGATCCAGGCGCACGGGTGTGACCAATGTGCCGAATGCGCTGAGCACGCTGGCCATCGCCGGATAGATCACCCGGGCACTGTCGAGGCTCTCGGCGACATAACAGGCATGCACCGGACCCGCACCGCCAAAGGCCAGCAGTGGCAGACCGCGGTAGTTGACCCCGCGATCGGTGGCGTGTGTGCGTGCAGCGGCCGCCATCGATTCGCCAACGACACTGAACACGCCCCAGGCGGCCTCGACTGCCGAGACGCCGAGTTCATCGGCCAGCTGCTGCAGGGCTTCGTGGGCACGAGCGGCGTTGAGCCGCATGTCGCCGCCGAGGAAGTTGTCCGGATCGAGAATGCCGAGCATCACGTCGGCGTCGGTAACGCAGGCCTGTGTGCCACCGCGGTCATAACAGGCCGGCCCCGGATCCGAGCCCGCGCTCTGCGGTCCCACCTTGAGCAGCCCGAGTTCGTCGATCCGGGCGATCGAACCGCCGCCGGCACCGATCTCGATCATGTCGATCGAGGGGACTGTCACCGGAATGCCGCTGCCGGGCTTGAGCAGATACTGGCGGTCGACCTCGAACTCGCCGACCACCAGCGGCTCGGCGTTCTGTATCAGGCAGGCCTTGGCCGTCGTGCCCCCCATGTCGAAAGAGATCAGGCTGTCGATGCCGTGCCGTCGGGCCATGTAGGCGGCCACCAGCGCACCGGCTGCCGGACCCGATTCGATCATGCGTACCGGGTAGACACTGGCGATACGCGCCCCGACCACGCCGCCGTTCGACAGCATGATCAGCGGTTCCTGGGTCACGCCTGCCGCGCGGAGGCGCTCACTCAGGGCGTGCAGGTAGGGGCGTGTGACGGGGACTGCGTAGGCGTTGACGGCGGTTGTGCTGGCACGCAGGTACTCGCGCATCTGCGGTGCGACATCGCTGGACAGCGTGACGATGATCTCGGGCGCGACCTGTGCGAGCACATCGCGCACGCGTCGCTCGTTGGTGGGATTGCGATAGCTGTTGAGCAGGCAGACCGCGACCGAGGTGACGCCATTGGCCTGCAGTTCCGCTGCGACACGGCCCACCTCCTGGTCATCGATTTCCACGCCGATGCTGCCGTCGGCGTAACTGCGCTCGCGCAGCCCCCAGGTCAGATGCTCGGGAATCAGCGGCTCGGCATACTCGATCTGCGGGTCGAACATGTCGAATCGATGTTCGTCGCGGATGTACAGGACACTGCGGAATCCTTCTGTGACGATCAGCGCCGTGGGCTGTCCCTTGCGCTCGATGAGCACATTGGTTACGACGGTCGTTGCATGCACCACGACATCATCAACCTGCGCCAGCGCGATGTCGGCGCGCGCCAGTACCTGGTCGGCTGCGCGGAAGAATCCCTCCAGCAGGTCGTGATGGGTAGTCAGGGTCTTGTCGGTCCAGACGCGTCCATCGTCGCGAACCAGGACCACGTCGGTGAATGTTCCGCCGATATCGATTGCCAGTGCGTGTTTCATCTTTTTTCCAGATGTTTGGTGTATCCGAGTCGATGGGAGATTTCCCCTGCTGCAGTTGTCAGCGCGGAAACCAGTGCGCCGTCGGGTTGCGGGCTGACGTACTGAACCGAGCCGACAACTGCGATCGTGCCGCACACCTTGCCGCCGGCATCGAATACCGGGGCGGCCAGCGCATTGACGCCAAGCAAAACCGTCTCAGGTGCCACTGCCCAGCCCTGCGCTTGAATCTGCGCAAGTTCCTTACGCAGCTGCGCGGCTGAAGGCAGCGGCCGGCGGCCGGCGGATCCCGTAGCCTTGTGATCCACTGCGCTCGAACCCGGTACGGCACCGAAGGCCAGCGCGACCTTGCCCTGTGCGGAGCTGTGAAAGGCAAACAGCGTGCCCGGAGGGGTGGTGATCTGAATGGCCGAGCGATGGCGCAGGATCTCCACGACGCGTATGCCATCTTCCTCGATCACGCCGATGGCTACGGTCTGCTGGATCATGTCGCGCAGCGCAGGCAAAACGGTGCGTGCCTCACGCACGAACGATGTTTTCTCCGGAATTGACTGGCTTAAGTGAAACAGCCGCAGACTGAGCTGATATTTATCGCTTGCGGGGTCCTGCATGACGTAGCGACGCTCCAGCAGCGTACGCAGGTGGCGATAGACGCGCGGCTTGGTACTGCCGATCGCGCTTGCGATCTCGCTGACGCCCAGCGGCCCGTCAGCATCGGCAAGCTGCTCGATGATGCTCAAGGTCGTGAGCACCGCATCTATCGGCTCATGCTCTGCCACGCAGGGAGACCGCAACCGATCAGCGATCAACGAAGTCCGCCGCCTGGTAGTCGACCAGGTGGCGATAGTCGTCGCGGATTGGTGAGAAGACATCGAGATTGTGCACCGGCTCGTCGCCGATCGGTTCGCCGCAGTGCTCCACATCCGGGGGAATGCGCAGCACGCTGCCGGGACCGGCCTCAACAACGTCATCGCCGATGCTAAAGCGGATGCGCCCCTTGACGATGTAGACCACCTGCTCGAACGGATGACTGTGGGGTCTGACTTCCATGCCCGGCTGCAACCAGTTCATGACCATCAGCACGTTGTCGCCACGAAACGCACAGCGACTGACACCCGGACGTACGTGTTCTTTCTCCAGCGTGTCCCAGTTGTACACCTGTGTCTTGGCTCTCATCAGGCGGGATCCCCCGTAGGTTCAAGTGGCGCGATCGAGCCGCAGCCGACGTCATGCGCAGGCGCAGTTAACCGGCATGGGCGTTTCGCTAGGCGAAACATCATTTTGTTTGTTGATACGATGAACTATTTGCTAGACTCCGTCAACAAGTGACGCCTGGCCTGAATCCACTCGCGTCGAGTTTCAGGATGGCGCGGCTGCCGACCACTGGGGAGTGCATGTGTTAGCTGTCGACTCACAGGTCACCCGCCCTTTCGCCGAGCGCGTGAAGAGCTGGAATCTCAGTACCGCGCCGTTTCCCGCGGCCGAGCGCAGGCGTGTATGGTCAGACGCCATGCACCGCATCTGTCTGCCCATCGGGCAGATGGGTGAGCCCGAGCAGTTTCAGGGGCGACTGTCCTGCCTCGTCTCGCCGCTGGGTGTGGAGTTCGCGCTGGTCGAGGCCGATGCACTGGAAATCTCCGGACGTTACCCGACACAGCAGCCAGCCATCTGGCTGACACTGTTGCTCGAAGGCCGTGCGGAGGTCATGAACAAGGGCCGACGCATCGAGATTCTGCCGGGCGATATGCTTTACGGCCCCACTGGCGTGGATGCCAGCCTGCGCTTCGTCACGCCGTTTCGACAGTTGTTCATCAAGGCCCCCCGGACTGCGCTCAACCCGCGCTTCGTTGCACCGTTTTCGTCTGATATCGGCTACATCGAGGGCCGGCGCGGCATCTCGCGTGTGTTCTCGGGCATGCTGGCCGCGCTGGCAAGTGCGTTGGATGATGTGCAGCCGGAAGAGTTGTGTGCCGTAGAGATTGCCTTAACGGAGTTCTTCGTGACCTGCGTGGCAACTGGTGAACAGTCCAGTGGCTCACTCAACGGCAGCAACGGTGCACGGGCTGCCTGTCTGCAACGTGTCTGCCAAAGCATCGAGACGCGCCTTGGCGACCCGGATCTCAATCTCGCGGCTGTGGCGCGCGAACACGGGGTCTCGCCGAGGTATCTGCAGAAGCTCTTCGCGCTGGCGGACAAGACCTTCAGCAGTTACGTACGTACCCGACGACTCGAGCGCTGCCGCGCGGATCTCATCAATCCGGTCTACGCCCGCATGTCCATTTCAGAAATCTGCTTCCGCTGGGGTTTCAACTGCTCATCGCACTTCAGTCGGGCGTTTCGTGAGCAGTATCAGAGTTCACCTCGTCAATATCGACGCTCGACCAGCACCGCGTAGGGTACGTCTACGCAGCCCGCTTAAGGAGATACTCCAGTGACGGATCACAATCGACCCATCCGCAGATGGGTGGGCTTCGCGCTGGTCAGCGCGTTTTTCTTCCTGATCACCGCAGGCACGTTCTCGTCGCTGGGCGTTGTGCTGCCCTACATGATTGCCGAATTCTCCTGGACCTGGTCACAGGCCGGTACAGGATTTTCGCTGTTCGCATTGATGGTGGGTCTTGCCGGTACAGCCCCTGCGTGGGTGCTCAAACGATTCGGCACCCAGAGCAGCTTTGGCCTGGGCGGCCTGCTCATGACCGCAGGCTTTGCGCTGCTCGCGATGGCGCCGGGACTGGCCCAGTACTATGCGGGTGTTTTGCTGCTGGGCGTTGGCTACGCACTGTGTGCCGCGGTGCCCGGGATTCACGTCATCAACAACTGGCTTCCCGAGCGGCGATCGTTCGCGATCGGTGCCTACATGATGATCGGTGGCCTCGGTGCGGTGGCCGGTCCGCTGATCGTCACCAGCGTCATTGCCGTCACCGACTCGTGGCGCGTGCACTGGTGGACGATGGCGATCGCCATGACTTCCCTGGCGATCCTGGCACTGATCTTCGTGCGCGATCGGCCAAGTGCGCCGGATGGCGAGGCCGAGGCGCAGACGCCTGCCGAAGAGAAGTCTTCCCGGGTTTTCACGACAAGCTCGGACTGGACCTTCCGCGAAGCCGTGCGTACGCCGCAGTACTACGTCATCGTCATCGCATTGTCGATGACGCTGATGTGTACCTTGACGATGAACAGTTGGGCGTTCACCCACATGACGGCGTTGAATATCCCTGCGGGATTTGCCGCCGGCGCGCTGGCTGCCAACGGTGCCGTGAACGCCATGTCGCGTCTGGCCGGCGGCGCACTGGCCACCCGTATCGACCCCAAGTGGCTGCTGTTCGGCGCGCTGTGCTTCGAGGCCGTAGGCATGGTGGCCCTGTCGGTTGCGAGCAATCCGGTGGCCATCGCCTTTTTTGTCGTCGGTGAAGGAGTTGGCTTCGGGGTGGTGTTCTTCGCCACTGCCATGCTGCTGGTGAATTACTTTGGCACCACGCACAACCCGATCATATTCGGCACCATGAACATGATCACCACCATCGCGATGGTCGGTCCGATTATCGCCGGCCTGATGGCCGAGTCCTTCGGCACCTTCGCACTGACCTACCAGGTCTTTGCCTTGATGCTGGTCGTGATGGCAGTGATCGTCGGCGTGATGCGCCCGCCGCAGCGAAAGCAGGCGGTACCCGCCGGCACTGATGAGGCGACGGCCTGAGGGTGGGGCCTGACTGTGGGGCCTCGGGGCGTGTCAGGCAGGGGTCGCGGCGAGTTCGCGATAGCCGCCGCCGTGGAACAGCAGTGGCTGGCCGTCGCGCAGCTCGCAGCTCAGCACACGACCGACGATGATCACATGATCGCCGGCATCAAATCGGGCATGGGTTTCACACTGGTACAGCGCGAGGAAGTCTTTGAGTGTGGGAACCGCGCCGATGCCATCGGTATAGTCGATGCCCGAAAACTTGTCTTCGCGGTCCACCGCAAAGTGGTTGGACATGTCCTGCTGCCCGGCATGCAGTACATGAATGGCAAAATGTGCTGCCTCGTGAAACGCCGGGAATGGCAGAATCGTCTTGTTGACGCACCAAAGTATCAATGGCGGATTCGCCGAGACAGAGGTAAAGCTGTTGACCGTCATGGCGACCGGTCGTGCCTGCGCATTGGCGCAAGTGACAATGGTGACACCGGTGGCGAACTGGCCCATTGCCTGCCGGAACTGGGCTTCACTGATCTGGGTCATGGAGTACTCTGCCTTGGGATTCGGGACAGGATGATAACCGTGCCGCGGCTGGCGACCAAGTCGACTGTGCATGGTCGCGGTCGTCGCCCGAGTGCACCATGCCGCATCGCCCTTTGTTTTCGCGAGCGCTCATGACGACGCAAAAGACGACGCACAGGCAACGCACGTGGTTGATCACCGGTGTGAGCAGCGGGCTGGGTCGAGCGCTTGCCCATGCGGCGCTTGCGCGTGGCGATCTTGTCGCCGGCACGGCACGCTCGGCAGCTGATGCCCAGGCGTTCGCGGCGCAGGCGCCGAGCCGCAGCTGCGCGCTGGTGCTCGACGTCACGGACACGGCATCGATTCCTCAGGTGATCGCGACAGCCGAGCAGGCTCTCGGGCCTGTGGATGTCCTGGTCAACAACGCAGGCTACCAGCTGGTCGGTGCCGTAGAGGAGCTGGGCCTGGATGAGTTGCGGGCACAGTTCGAGGTCAACGTGTTCGCTGCCCTGGCTGTCACCCAGGCTGTTTTGCCGGGCATGCGCACGCGCGGCCACGGGCATATCGTCAACATCAGCTCGGTCAGCGGGCTTGCCACCTGGGCGGGCACAGGTGGTTACTGTGCCAGCAAGTTCGCACTCGAGGCCCTCGGCGAGACGCTGGCCCAGGAGGTGGGTCCGCTGGGTATTCGTGTTACCAATGTTGCGCCCGGGGGCCTGCGCACCGACTTTACGGGCCGTTCGTTGCAACGCGCTGCCAGGCGGATCGAAGACTACCAGGCCACTGCCCACGAATCTGAGCGCATCATCGCCAGCTATCGTGGCAACGAACCCGGTGATCCTGACAAGGTGGCTGCCGCCGTCATCGGGCTTGTCGATATGCCTGAACCGCCGTTGCACCTGCTGCTCGGCGCCGATGCCCTGTATTACCACGGACGCAAGGCCGGCGCGCTGCAAAGTGAGATCGCACAGTGGGCGCCGTTGTCGCTGAGCACTGCGGCCGACGACTGACGACCGGCTGCGTCAGGGCTCCGTGGTGTCGGCTTGTTGGGCAGCGCTCTCGGCCGCGGTGTCGAGCTCACGCAGACGGGTCTTGAGGACCTTGCCGTAATTGTTCTTGGGCAGTTGCTCAATGAAGCGGTAATACCGCGGCCGCTTGTAGCGCGCGATGCGTTCCAGGCAGTAGCGATCCAGGGCCGCCGGATCCGGATGCCTGCCGCGCGCCGCCACCACATAGGCCACGACGCTTTCTCCCCACTCCCGGTCAGGACGGCCGATCACCGAGACTTCGGCGACATCCGCATGGCTGACGAGAACCTCCTCGACTTCGCGCGGATAGATGTTGTTACCGCCGGAGATGATCAGGTCCTTCGCGCGATCCTTCAGCGTCAGAAAGCCTTCGGCATCCAGGCAGCCGTAATCCCCGGTATGCAGCCAGCCGTCGCGCAGGGTCTCGGCGCTCTCTTCTGCTTGTTGCCAGTAACCCTGCATGACCGTGTCGCCGCGCACGACCACCTCGCCGACTTCGCCCTGCGCTAACCAGTCACCGTCGGAGCGAATACGAACCTCCACGGCGCTTTGCGCGATGCCCACCGAGGCCAGGCGTTCCAGCCAGCGCGAATGGTCACGTTCAGCGTGCATACGTGCACTAAGTGCGGTGATCGTCATCGGGCTTTCGCCCTGACCGTAGAGCTGCGCCAGCTTGGGACCGAACCTGTCCAGTGCCGCGAGGCTGTCGTCGACGTACATCGGCCCCCCGCCGTAGATGATGGTCTTGAGTTGCCTGGTGTCGGTGTCCGCGGGATGATCGAGCAGGCGCTTGACCATCGTGGGTGCTGCGAAAAACACCGAAGCAGGCCAGTGCCTGATCAGTGCAAAGGCCTCGGCCGCCTCAAACGCCGCACTTTCGGGAATGACATGGCAGCTCGCCTGCATGACGTGGGGCAGGGCGTAGAGACCCGAGCCATGGCTCATCGGCGCCAGGTGCAGCATGCTGCGCCACGGTGACTGCTGATCAACATCGGCGAAGTAGCACCACGACATCGCCAGCAGATTGCGATGCGTGAGCACGGCGCCCTTGGGCTTGCCGGTGGTGCCGCTGGTGTAGAACATCCACGCGGCGTCCTGCGGCGATACCGCGGTAACGTCGATCGGTCTGGCTTCCAGCAGGCTTGCGTAGGCGGCTGTGCCGATGGTGATCACCCGTGATTCGGCAAGCACGGCGCTGTCGACCACTGCAGCGGTGAGATCGGGTGTCGTGAAACACAGGCTGGCCCCGCTGTTGCCGAGAATGTAGGCAAACTCGCTCGTGTGCAGCTTGGCGTTCACCGGTACAGCCACCAGCCCCGCGTGCCAGCATGCGTACAGCAGTTCCAGGTACTCGGCACAGTTGCGCATTACCAGTGCGACACGATCGCCCGGCACGAGTCCGAGCTCACCGCGCAGACCACCGGCAATCCGTGCGGCGCGGTCGGCCAGCTGGCCATAGGTGAACTGCACCTGCGTGCCCACGGCGACTGCGGGCGCATTGCGCGCCGCCAGACCACTTCGCTGCAATTGCAGGGCGAGGTTCATCTCAATCGTTGACCGGTCGTTCCCCGATCACCGGCCAGGCATTGACGCTTGGCAGGCCGGAGCGGGCGATGATCGCATCGCCTGCGCGCTGCGCTTCGGCGTAGAGCTCGTCTTCATCGACCATCGTTGAGCGGTAATTTTCTATGACCCGCACACCATCTACCCAGACACTGTGAACGCTGCGGCCATCAGCCGACCACACCAGCTGATTGACGACGTTCATGACCGGCGTCCATTCGGGTCGGTGGGTGTCGTGGCAGACGAGATCCGCCTTTCTGCCCACTGCCAGCGAACCGATGCTGTCCTGCAGCTGCAAGGCCCGCGCGGCGTTCACCGTGATCAGCGGCAGTGTTTCGTCCGCCGGCATGCGCGTGATGTCGTCTCTGGAATCCTTGAACAGTCCGGAGGTCAGATGCAGCAGTCTGAGCATGTCGGAATTATAGCCATCCGAGCCCAACAGCAGATTGATGCCCGCAGCAGGCATGTCCGCATGACGACCGTGCAGCGATACACCGAACGCCCCCTTGACGCTCGCCAAGGGACACAGGATCACATTGGTGCCGGTGCGCGCCAACGCTGCGAACTCCTGCTCGCTGATGCGCACGACATGCGTCAGGCAGACATTCGGACCCAGGACGCCGAGTGCCTCCAGGTGCTCGATGGGACGTCGGCCGAAAGCCTCGAGGAACCACTCTGGATCCGACTCACGCGCGCTCATGTGCGCCGAGACGCCTACACCATGTGCATCTGCCAGCTGTCGGGCTGCCTGCCAGACCTCGTCGGTGTTCGTCGAGTGGCCGACAAGAATCGGCCATGCAGCCAGGCGCGCATCGTTGTGGGCCGGATAACGCGCAAGCTCGCTTTCCATCAACGCGATGGCCTCGCTGTTGCGCTGCGCCTGCTGCTCGGGCTTGCCGAAGGCCCGTCCCTCGACCCAGATGCCCACGCGCCCGCGAATGCCTGTTTCGCTGGCGCCCTCCATGACCTCGTCGAGGTAGCGTACGGTGC
>JAFIFN010000133.1 GCA_020832005.1 Gammaproteobacteria bacterium
ACGGATGCGGCCCGCCGGCTCGCCCGTGCAGCACGGCATGCACCTGTGCGATCACGGACAAGGCGATGGCCGCCGGGCCCTCGCCACCGAGATCCAATCCCACCGGCGCCTGCAGCCGATCTGCCAGTCTTGCTGCGCCGGCATCTCCAAGATCGGCCAGCAGTCGCTCGCGTCGTGCAGACGGCCCCAGCAGACCGACGTACGGTACTGCGAGGTCGGCAACCTGGCGAAATTAATGCAGATCAGTATTGAGATGGTGGCTCTTGATCACGACCGCGTCCGCGCCTTCGAGTGAATCGGCGGGCAGCGAGTCACCACTGGTGCGATCGTATACCTGCGTGTAACCCTCGCGGCGCAGTCGCTGGGTGTAGGCAGGACGATGATCGTGCACGGCACAGTCCCACCCCAGCTGGCGGGCGATGGCCAGTACCGGCACCACGTCGGGCCCGCCACCCAGCAGCACCAGCCGCGGCGGCGGTCGCAGTGACAGGACGACAAGCTCCAGCGACTCATGTGCGAAATGCACGCCGGCCACATGCGCATCGACGTGTGCATGCGCCAGACCCAGCAACGCCTCGCGCCGGGACTTCGGGATGCCATGCGCAGTGCTGCCCGCAGCATCCCAGATCAATGAAGCGCCCGGCATCAGTTCCGGATCGGCAGAGGCCACCACGAGCAACTGCGCGGCGGGGATCCGCGCGGCCAGGCGCTGCGCCACCGCGGCATACGGCTGGTAGCCCTCCCCTGGCAGCAGCGGCTGCAGCAGGATCTCGATCAGGCCGTTGCAACCCAGTCCCAGACCCCAGAGTTCATCATGCCGCGCATCACGCATGTCGTAGCGCACGACGCGGGCCTGGCTTGAATTGATGACCTCGCGTGCGTGCTCGGCCAGATCGCCTTCCAGGCAGCCGCCACTGAGCAGGCCGGCGAACTGGCCGTCGGCTGTGAGCAGCATCTGTGCACCGGTCTTGCGGTAGGTCGAGCCGTCAGTGCCGACCACCGTCGCCAGCACCATGGGTTGGCCCCGAGCAGACCATGCCGAGAAGCTGTCCAGGAAGTGGCGGTCGCTCACTCGTCGATGAAGCGTTGTGTCAGCGGCGCGTAGGCATCGATGCGCCGATCTCGCAGAAACGGCCAGCCATGACGCGAGCGCTCCATTGCCGTGAGATCCAGCGTCTCCACCAGCACGGCCTCCTCGTCATCCGGCGCCATGCACACCAGCGAGCCATCGGGGGCCACGATGAAACTGTGCCCCCAGAACTCGATCCCGCCGTCGCTGGCCGGGTCGGGCTCAAAGCCGGTGCGGTTGATGGCGACGACGAAGCAGCCATTGGCGATTGCGTGCGCGCGCTGCATGATCTCCCAGGCCTGCTGTTGCTGGGCACCTACCTGTGCCTTCTCCTCGGGCTGCCAGCCAATCGCCGTGGGATAGAACAGCACCTCGGCACCATGCAAGGCGGTGAGCCGGGCAGCCTCCGGGTACCACTGGTCCCAGCACACCAGCACACCGAGTTGCGCTGCGGGGGTGCGGAAACTGCGAAAACCGAGATCACCCGGCGTGAAGTAGTACTTCTCATAGAATCGCGGATCGTCAGGGATGTGCATCTTGCGATACTTGCCGACGAATCCGCGTTTGCCATCGATGATGGCCGCGGTGTTGTGGTACAGGCCCGGCGCACGACGCTCGAACAGGCTGATCACGAGGGCGGCATCAAACTCCGCTGCCAGCGCCTCGAAGGCCTGGGTGGTCGGACCCGGAATCTCCTCGGCCAGCGCGAAATGCACGGCATCCTCGGTCTGGCAGAAGTAGCGCGAGCGAAACAGTTCCGGCAGACAGATGACCTGCGCACCGCGCTCGGCGGCCTCGCGCGCACCGGCCAGCGCCTTGCGCGTATTCTCGGCAGGGTCCTCACCCATGCGCATCTGCACGAGTCCGACCCTCACTTCGCGTGGCTCGGCCATCTACTTCGCCCGCGTATCGAAATAGGTGGAATCATCGAAGCAGCGCATGTACTGCTCGAGCAGCTCCGTGCCGGCCTTGGGCCGGATCACGCCAGCTTCCACTTTCTGGCGGATCAGGTGGTTCATACGTCGCTGCAGATCATTCGGGAAATATTGCACCGAGGCGAGCATGTCGCGAATCGACGTGGCCGGGATGATTTTCTCGATGTAGTAGTTGCCCGGCTCCTCGGCATCCGCATAGACATGCGCCTCGGCCACGCGGCCGAACAGGTTGTGCGCATCGCCCATGATGTCCTGGTAGGCGCCCATCAGAAAAAAGCCCAGGTCATAGGGCTCGCCTTCGCGAAGTGCGTGTACCGGCATGAAGCGCTTGTCGTCGTTGGCTGAAACATAGTGGCTGACCTTGCCATCGGAATCGCAGGTCAGGTCGACCAGCAGGGCACGCCGAGTAGGCTGCTCGTCCAGCCGGTCGATGGGCATGATCGGAAAGCCCTGACCGATGGCCCAGTGATCGAGAATCGACTGGAACACGGAAAAATCGCACAGGTAATGATCCACCAACTGCTCTTCGAGCTCAACGAGCTCAGCCGGCGCCTCTTCGTCCTGCAGCGCGTTGAGGCTATCGAGCACGGCATGACACACACTCCAGTACAGGCGTTCAGCCAGGGCCTTTTGCTCGAGCTCGAGGTAGCCGAGCGCGAACAGCGTATCGGCCTCGTTACGCCCTTCCCAGACGTCGTGATAGGCCTCTGTGAGCTGCGCGGGCGTTGGCGCATCGCCACCGTTCTGGCGTACCCATTTCCAGGTCTCGTACATGCGCTGGACGGTGGCGTGATCTTCTTCCGCCGGGACGAAATCCTCGGTGATGCGATCCTTGGTATAGGCCCCAAGCACCTCGACAATGAGGACCGAGTGATGGGCCACTAGTGCGCGACCGCTCTCGGAGACCAGCGCGGGTTGCGGGACATCCTGCTGCTCGCAGACTTCCTGCACCGAGTACACCACGGCATTGGCATATTCCTGCAGTGAGTAGCTGATGCCGGGCTCATCGGAAGAATAGCCGACATCGTAGTTGACCCCCAGGCCTCCGCCGACGTCCAGGTGGGTCACCGGAACGCCGCGACGACGCAGCTGCGCGTAGACCTGGGTGATCTCCTTGACCGCCTGCTTGAGGATCTGGATGTCGGCGATCTGACTGCCGAGATGGAAATGCAGCAGCTCCAGGCTCTCGGGATGACCGCGCGCCTCCAGGACCTCGACGAGCTTGATGATCTCGGGGATGGACAGGCCGAACTTCGAGCGGTCTCCGCCGGACTCACGCCAGCGCCCGGAACCCGCGGTGGTCAGGCGCACGCGCACGCCGAAGCGCGGCACAACGGCCAGTTCAGCGGCCAGACGCATGAACTCGACAAACTCGGTGTACTTCTCCAGTACCGGGATCACTGGCTTGCCAAGCCGCTGGGCCGCCAGAATCAGGCGCAGCATCGTGGCATCCTTGACGCCATTGCAGATCAGCAGGGCTGAGTCGTCGTCCATATGCGGCAACGCGGCGATGAGCTCGGGCTTCGAGCCACACTCCAGGCCCATCGAAAAGGGCTGACCCGCCTCGAGCACCTCCTCGACAACCTCGTGCAGCTGGTTGACCTTGATCGGGTAGACGCCGCGGTAGACGTTATCGTACTCGGCCTCCTCGATGGCGGTCGCGAAGGCGCGGTTGATGCGCCGCACGCGCGCCTGTAATACGTCCTGGAAGCGGATCAGCACCGGGAACGGCACGCCTCGGGCACGCAGGTCGGCAACGACCTCGGCGATGTCGATTGACAGCTCGTCGGTGCCGTGCGGCCATACCGCGGCATGCCCCTGCTCATTGACGTGATAGTACGCCGCACCCCAGGAGTCCACCCGATAGAGTTCGGCCGCATCCTCCGGGGTCCAGGGCGCATCCTGGTCGCGAAGGGCAGTGGCTTGTGCTTGTGCTGACATGCTTGAAAGTCTCCTAGTGTCCGAGGACACAGGCAAAAATCAACGGCGCCACGATCGAGGCGTCGGATTCAATGATGAACTTCGGCGTGTCCGCCGAAAGCTTGCCCCAGGTGATCTTTTCGTTGGGTACGGCACCTGAGTACGAGCCGTAGCTGGTGGTCGAGTCGCTGATCTGGCAGAAATAGCCCCAGCGCGGGATGTCCTTCATCTGCAGATCCTGCTCAAGCATCGGCACGACACAGATCGGGAAGTCACCCGCGATGCCGCCGCCGATCTGGAAAAAACCGATGCCCTGGCCGTCGCAGTTATCACGATACCAGTCGGCCAGCATCATCATGTACTCAATGCCCGTGCGCACCGTGTGCACACGCTTGATCTCACCGGTGATGCAATGACTGGCAAAGATGTTGCCCAGCGTCGAGTCCTCCCAGCCCGGCACGATGATAGGCAGGTTCTTCTCGCAGGCAGCCAGCAACCAGCTGTCTTTCGGATCGATCTGGTAGTGCTGCTCGAGTTTTCCGCTTCTGAGAATGCGGTACATGAACTCGTGGGGAAAGTACGCCTCGCCGGCCTGGTCGGCAGCGGTCCATTCCTCGAGCACGACATGCTCGATTCGACGGATCGCCTCCTCCTCGGGAATACAGGTATCGGTCACACGGTTCAGGTGGCGCGCCAGCAGGGCTTCTTCATCGGCAGCCGTGAGATCGCGGTAGTTCGGGATACGCACATAGTGATCATGCGCGACCAGGTTAAAGACATCTTCTTCCAGGTTGGCGCCGGTGCAGCAGATCGCGTGCACGCGATCCTGGCGGATCATCTCGGCCAGCGACAGTCCCAGCTCCGCCGTGCTCATCGCACCGGCGAGCGTCACGAGCATGCTGCCGCCCTGCTCCAGGTGATGCCGATAGCCGTCAGCGGCATCGACCAGTGCCGCCGCATTGAAATGGCGGTAGTGATGCCTGACGAAGTCACTGATCGGGGAGTGGGCCATGAACTTGCGCCTCCGGGAGAGAAAATTATGCGGGAAAACGTTCAACAGTAGGCAATCGCCCGCGGGTCTGCAAGCACTACCGGCGCAGGCGGCCTGCGCAGGTTACGGGTGCATTGCGCCGACGGCCGGCAGCTGCTGCGTCAGGCAGTGAAACGCGCCCAGCCCGACGACAAGCTTGCGGCAGTCGATCGGCACCACGCGGCGTCCCGGAAAGCACTCCGAGAGCACCCGTGCGGCCAGTGCATCGGCAGGATCGGCGAACGCAGGCATCAGCACGACTGAATTGGCCACATAGAAATTCGCATAACTTGCCGGAAGACGCTCGCCTTCATGCATTACCGGGCGCGGCATCGGCAACTCCACGATCCTGATCGGCGAGCCATCCGTCAGCCGCATCCCGCGCAGGCGTTCCAGATTAGCCTGCAGGGGGTCATGGTTGTCATCCGTGCGATCGTGCTCCACCACGGTGACTACCGTATCGCGGGACACAAAACGGGTGATGTCGTCGATGTGCCCGTCGGTGTCGTCGCCGACGATGCCCTCGCCAAGCCACAGCACCTGGTTCACACCCAGCAGCGCGCAAAGCGCATGTTCGATCTGCGCACGATCCAGCGTCGGGTTGCGATTGGGATTGAGCAGGCAGTGCTCCGTGGTCAGCACGCTGCCCGCGCCGTTGACCTCGATGGAGCCGCCCTCGAGAATCAGGCCCGCCTCGTAGCGCGGCACGCCGAGCGCTTGGGCCATCTGCCGCGGAATCTCGTTGTCAAGATCCCACGGCGGGTACTTGCCACCCCAGGCGTTGAAGCCGCAGTCCAGTGCCAGCAGCGGCGCTTCCCCAGGGCGGGTGACGAAAATGGCGCCATGGTCACGGCACCAGGCGTCGTTGGTCGGGAAATGATGGAACACCACCTGGCGCAGGTCGACATCACCGGCGCCGAGCAGACCGCGTACGTGCGTCTCGTGTGCGGCGTCGAGCACGTTGATGCGCACGGTCTCGGAACTGGCAAGCGCTGCGACGGCCTGGACCATTGCAGGCTCGGCATGCTCGAAAGCCCCAGGCCACGACTCGCGCTTGTGCGGCCAGGACAGCCAGGTCGCCTGGTGAGGCGCCCATTCGGCCGGCATGCAATAGCCGAGCTGCGCCGGGGTTGGCTGGGGCAGGTCCATGACGGATGTCAGAACAGCTTGCCCGGGTTCATGATGCCGCGCGGATCCAGCGCCTGCTTGAGCGCACGCATGACGGCCAGATCCACGGGATTCTTCAGGCGCTGCAGCTCGCCCTTCTTGAGCTTGCCGACACCATGTTCGGCGCTGAAGGAGCCATCCATCTCAGCGGCCAGGCCATGCACCGCCTGCGACAGGCGCGCAGCCCACTGTTTGCGAAAGCTGTCCGGGTCGCTGCCCGCAGGCGGCAGCAGGTTGTAGTGCAGATTGCCGTCACCGATATGCCCGTACACCGAGAGGTAACAGTCCGTCAGTGCAGCCACCCGCGCAGGCGCGGCGGCGAGGTATTCGGGGATGCGCGAGATCAGCACCGAGACATCGTGCTTGACCGCGCCACCGTATTTCTTCTCAGCCTCCGGAATCGATTCGCGCAGCTTCCACAGGCCGGCGCGCTGCGGACCGGATTCGGCGATCGCACCGTCGAGCACATCGCCACTGTCCATGCCGCGCTCGAGCGCCTGTTCCATGACTTCGCGCAGGCTGCCTTGCGCAACGGCTGCCGACATCTCCATCAACACATAGTGGTCATAGGTCTGGTCAAGTGGATTGCTGACCCCCTCGACATGGGCCAGCACGAGCGCCAGCGAGGCCCGTGAGACATATTCGAACGAGGTCACGCAGTCGCCACTGATGCGTCGCGCCGCGCCCAGCAGCCGGCACGCGGCATCCGCATCTGCTACCGCCAGCCAGGCCGTCTGGCGCTCGGTGGGCTGCGGGTAGAGCTTGAGCACCGCGGCGGTGATCACGCCCAGCGTGCCTTCGGCACCCATGAACAGCTGCTTCAGGTCATAGCCCGTGTTGTCCTTGCGCAGCCCCTTGAGGCCATGCAGCACCTGTCCATCGGGCAGCACGACTTCCAGACCGAGCACCAGCTCGCGCGCCGTACCGTACTTCAGCACCGCCAGGCCACCAGCGTTGGTGGAGAGGTTGCCGCCGATCTGGCAGGAACCCTCCGAGCCCATGCTCAGCGGGAAAAACAGCTCGTGCTCGGCGGCAGCCGCCTGGGCCCGCGCCAGCACCACACCGGCCTCCACCGTCATCGTGAAGCCGACCGGGTCGACATCACGGATCCGGTTCATGCGCGCAAACGACATCAGCACCTGCCGGTCCGGATCATCCGGCGTGGCCGCACCGCAGTAACCGGTATTGCCGCCCTGGGGCACGACGGCAAGGCCGGCTTCATGACAGATGGTGAGGATGCGGGAGACCTCGTCAGTCGAGGCCGGGCGAACGATCAGCGCAGCTTCCCCCTGGTAGAGACGCCGCTCATCGACCAGGTAGGCCGCCTGCTGGCCCGGGTCGTCCACCACGCCGGAAGGGCCCGCGATCTCGCGTATGCGCTCGAGCGCGGCAGCACGCAGACCGGCCATCAGTGCAGCAGCCTCGCGCGCACCGTGCCGGTCACCTCCTTGAGCTCGGCCAGCAACTCACGCGCGGCATCTTGTTCGGCTTCGACATCCATGACCACATAGCCGATCCGCGGACTGGTCTGCAGATACTGGCCGGCGATATTGAGGCCGCGTGTCGAGAAGATCCGGTTGATCGACTCAAGCACACCGGGCACGTTGCGGTGGATGTGCATGATTCGACGCCATTGGCCATTGTCGGGCAAGGCCACCTGCGGGAAGTTCACCGCAGAGGCGGTCGAGCCGTTGTCGCTGTAGCGCACGAGCTTCTGCGCCACCTCGATGGCAATGTTCTCCTGGGCTTCCTGCGTACTGCCACCGACATGCGGTGTCAGGATCACATTGTCGAAGCGGCGCAGCGGCGAGACAAACTCGTCGTCGTTGGACTTCGGTTCCGCCGGGAAGACGTCAAGTGCTGCACCTGCGATATGGCCTGATTCCAGCGCCTGCTCAAGTGCGGCGATGTCGACCACGTTGCCGCGCGACGCGTTGATCAGGAAGGCGCCGGCGCGCATCGCCGCGAGCTCTTGCGCCCCGATCATGTTGCGCGTCTGGGCAGTCTCGGGCACGTGCAGGGTCACGACATCGGAGCCCGAGAGCAGGCTGTGCAGATCCGGGGCGCGCTGGGCGGTGCCCAGCGGCAGCTTGTTTTCGATATCGTGATACCACACGCGCATGCCCAGCGCCTCGGCCAGCACGCCGAGCTGTGTGCCGATATGGCCATAGCCGATGATGCCAAGGCGTTTGCCGCGAATCTCGTAGCTGCGAGCCGCAGTCTTCATCCACTGGCCACGGTGGGCGGCAGCATTCTTCTCCGCCACACCGCGCATCAGGAACACCACTTCGGCGAGCACCAGTTCCGCTACACTGCGGGTATTGGAGAACGGTGCGTTGAACACCGGAATGCCTCGCGACTCTGCAGCCTCGAGATCCACCTGATTGGTGCCGATGCAGAAACAACCGATCGCGTTGAGCCGGGAGGCAGCACTGAACACCTCGGCTGAGACCTGTGTGCGTGAGCGAATGCCGAGGAAATGCGCATCGGCAACCGCGTCGATCAGGTCCTGGCCGACCAGTGAGCTGCGAAGCTGCTCGACATTGCGGTAACCCTCCTCGCGCAGCACGGCCACGGCGGCATCGTGGATGCCCTCCAGCAGCAGAAAACGGATGCGGTCCTTGCTCAGGGAGAGTTTGCTCATGGGGGTGGACTTTCCGCCGGTGGCAGCTGGGAAAAAGGGCGCAGAAGATAGCACATCCCTGCCATCCCCCTGTAGCGCCGGACGTGCAGGCCACCCGGGCGTTCCGGGGGCAGGCCTTGACCAGGTAGCGCGCCGGCAGGGTACACTCTCAGTCTCATTATAATAGCTACGTCGGCGCCGGGCCATTTCCGGCAGGACCAGGGGGCGGCATGGGCGGCAACATCTATATCCTGGGCGGCACGCAGAGCGACTTCGCGCGCAACTGGGCACGCGAGGGGCACGATATCTTCGACATGTTCTCCGCCGGCGTGCACGGCGCGCTCGCCGACGCACGCATCGATGCCGCCGAGATCGAGGTCGGCCACGTCGGCAACTTCGTCGCCGAGCTGTTCTGCCGCCAGGGCCTGCTTGGCGGGTTTTTCGGCCTGGTCGATCCGGCCATGGCGGAACTGCCCGCCTCCCGGCATGAGGCCGCCTGTGCCTCCGGCAGTATCGCCGTGCTCTCGGCGATGACCGATATCGAGTCCGGACGCTACGACTGCGCACTGGTCGTGGGTGTGGAACAGATGCGCAACGTGCCGGGCGGTCAGGCCGCCGAGTACCTGGGCGCGGCCATCTGGACCGGCCACGAATGCCAGGACGTGCGCTGGCCGTGGCCGCACCTGTTTGCGAAGCTCGGCGACGAGTACGCACGCCGTTACGGGCTGGACCATGCCCACCTGATGGCCATCGCGCAGAACAACTTCGCCAATGCCCGGCGCAACCCCCATGCCCAGACGCGTCAATGGCAGTTCACGCCCGCCAGCTTCACTGCCGATGACGAGGCCAACCCGGTCATCGATGGCATGATCCGGAAACAGGACTGCGGCCAGATCACCGACGGCGTGGCAGCGGTCGTGCTGGCCGGTGAGGACAAGGCGCGCAGCTGGGCTGCGCGCCACGGCGTGTCGCTTGAGTCACTGCCGCGCATCCAGGGCTGGGGACACCGAAGTGCTGCGATCGCCTTCGACACCAAGCTGGCCGCCAGCCGCGAATCGCCTTACGTGTTCCCGCATGTTCGCAGGGCGATCAATGAAGCGCTTGGCCGCGCGGGACTCGACAACATCTACGACGTCGACGGCATCGAGACCCACGACTGCTTCACGACCACCGAGTACATGGC
>JAFIFN010000134.1 GCA_020832005.1 Gammaproteobacteria bacterium
TGGCCGCCTCTGCGGCGCTGGGTATGGGCGCAGCCGGTTCACCGGCACCGGCTGCGTTGCCTGGTCAGGATATCGCGGTATCGACGAACCCCGGTGGCTATCCGGCGAGTGTGCTTGATCGCGATACCATTAGTATCGCGGTGGCTCAGACACGCATCGGTCAGGTCGCGCCGGGCAGCGCGCGGACCGATCGTCTGGCAAACGTGGTGCATATGTGCGAGTGGGTCGATCGGGCGTTCGCCTCCGGTCGAAGTGCGGACCTGCTGGTGTTCCACGCCTGGGCGCTGTTGCCATCAGCCGCCCGGTATTCGCGCGATCAGCTGATGAGGATGGCCCTGGAACTGCCCGGAGAGGAGTCTCAACGCCTGGCCGCGAAGGCGCGCGAGTATGGGTGCCATATCGCGTTTTCGGCCTGGCAGCGCGATGTCCAATGGCCTGGCGAGGTGATCGCGGTCAATGCGCTGCTCGATGACCACGGCGAGACAATCGCCACCCACTGGCAAGCCTGTCATGAACGTGGGCCCGGGGGAGAGCGCCTCGACGCGCAACTGACTGCGGTCGAAGACGTGCTTGAGGCCTATGTGGAACGTTACGGCGTCGACGCCGTACTGCCGGTGGCCCGCACCCGCGTGGGGAATCTGGCCCTGCACACGGTTGCGCGGGAGCCCGAGCTTGTGCGCGTGCTGGCGGCGAAGGGCTGCGAAGTGCTGGTGCGCAGCGCACCCGGTGGCTATGTGCGGACCGACATGGCTGCAGGATCCCTCTATAGTGGCATCTACACCGCGGTCGCCGGTCGTGCCTGGCCCTGGGGCGGTGAATCGATCGCGGCCACGGCAGCGGATTGGCGCTGCCTGGTCATAGGTCCGCGTGGCGAGACCCTGAACCAGGCTGACTGCGGCGCCGAACAGGTGCTCACCACGCGCATTCCGCTGGCTGCCTACCGTGAACGCCACGCAGTCGCACAGCCGGCCGCTCGATTGCTTGACGCGCTGGCTTAAAGCGTGCGAGCCATCGGGTCATCGTGCGCGGTCTCTTCGTAGCGCATGCTCGTACGCCCGAGAACGATTTCGTCACCGTCGCGCAGCTGATGCCGGCGCACGAGTTCGCCATTGACGAGGATGCCATTGCGACTGCCCAAATCCTCGACTGTGCAGTCAGTGGCACTGCAGTTGAGTACGGCATGCTGCCGACTGATGTACTGCGTGCTTATCTGTATATCGTTGCTTGTCGTGCGTCCGATGGTGGTGACGCCGGTACCCAGCGGGTAGCGCATGCGGTTGCGTCCCATGATCACCACCAGGGAACGGCGGGGCGTCGATGCCGCAGTGTCCACAATCCCGCTGCCTTGTGACGTCATCGCGCGCGGACCTTCCCGCAGCCGCTGTATTTCGGAATCGGCGGCCTGCAGTCGGCTGCGGTAGTCGACGTGCTGACGCTCGCGCTGTGCCAGCTCGCGTGTGAGCTCGTCGAGGCGTTCCTGCTGCTCGGCGAGGCGTTGCTGCATGGCACGCCACGTGGCGCCCCTGGCATTGATATAGGCCCGAAGATCCTGGATGTTCTCGGCCAGCGCCTGGTCGTCGATGTCTGATGCGGCCGCCTCGTTTTGGCCGAGAACTTCCATGGCCTTACGGGCGTCGGCAAGTTGACTGCGAAGTGCCTGGATCTCGTGGCGATGTTCGTCTGCTTCGCCGCTGAGCCGCTCAGCCTCGGCGATGGCCTGCGTGCGCTCTCTGGCAAGGGTAGCCAGATCGCTGGCCAGCGCTTGGGCTCTGGCCCGCTGGGCTTCAAGTTCGCCTCGCAACTGCTCGCGATCATCGCGATATCCCTGCAATGTCTGTTCCGCGCGGTCTTTCGCGCTGCGCTCATCGCGCAGCTCGACGCGCAGGGCCGCAATGGCCATTTCCCGGTCGGCGAGGCTCTCCAGGGCGTCCTCGAGTGCGCTGGTGGTTTCCTCCAGGTTCGCGCGCAGCTGCGCGGCTGCGCCACTGTCCAGGCTGCGCAGCGTGGCTACCTGGTCGGGGTGGAAGACCGTCGTCTGCTCGAAGGGATCGGGTGTATCGGCCGAGATCGGCTCGACTTGCGTTGCCGTTCTCGCATGCGCGGCCGGCATCTCGTCGCTGGCCTGGTCGGTATCACTCAGACGAAAGATGTGGGTGCCGGTGTCGTCAGCTGCGTCGCTGACCTGGCCCGCCAGGACGGGTAATCGGTCGGTGTCGTCAAGGTCCTTCGTATCGGAGGACTTTCGGAAGGCAGACATGGCGGGTCCGTGCGCAGCTTCAGCTCAAGCCATCATGATAAGGACTTATGTCGCGTGCTGCATCGAATCGCGTCACAGTCAATCGGCCGGCACCGTCCGGTCCCGGGCCCAGGCGCGAAGCGCCGAGATGCGCTCGGCCATGACCACCGACAGCGGCCGCGTGCGGCGCATCTCGGCGAGGATATGTCCGGGTCCGAGCGGCTGTTGCAGGGCATTGGCTGCGTACAGCGCCGAGACCACGGCCTGTTCCAGTTCTGCCCCGGAAAAGCCCTCGCAGGCGGCGGCCAGGCGTGCGGTGTCGAAGTGATCAGGTTCCAGGCCGCGGCGACGCAGGTGAATATCGAGGATGTCACGACGCACCTGGGCGCTGGGCAGGTCGACGAAGAACAGTTCATCGAACCGGCCCTTGCGGATGAGCTCCGGGGGCAGGGCGCTGATGTCGTTGGCGGTGGCCACGACCATGACGGCGGATCGCCGCTCGGCCAGCCAGGTCAGGAATGTGCCTAGAATGCGCTGAGAGGTGCCGCTGGAATCCCCTGATCCGGTGGCCAGCCCCTTTTCGATCTCGTCGATCCACAGGACGCAGGGGGCCATGAGTTCTGCCATGCGCAGTGACTCGCGCAGCCGTCGCTCGGATTCGCCGTGGTATTTGTCGTAGATCGCCCCGAAATCAAGCGCCAGCAGCGGTGCCCCGAGCAGGCCGGCCGTGGCCTTCGCTGCGAGGCTCTTGCCGCAGCCCTGGACACCGACCAGCAGCACCCCGCGAGGCGGCTCAAGGCCACGGGCACCCGCCTCGCCCAGAAACGCCGGGCGGCGTTGCTCCAGCCAGGTTCTGAAGCGCGCCAGGCCGCCCACATCGGCAAAGCGTGCCGTATCGTATTCGTAGCTGAGCACGCCATCGCGGTTGAGCAACTCGTACTTGGCCTGCATCACCTGCGGCAGGTCCGACGCCCCGATCGCACCATCGATGGTGATTGCGTTGCGTGCCAGGCGTTCGGTGTCGGCCGTGCTCAGTCCCGCGAGATTGCGCACCAGCAGGTCGAACGCCTGGGGATCGATATCGACGCCTCGTCCGGTTTCCTGCGCCCAGTCCTCCGCGATGCGCTGGACGATGCGCGCCCGCTCGCTCTCCCCGGGCAGGCTCAGCTCGAAGCGCACGGCAAGACGTTCGAGTTCCGGTGGCAACTTCAGCGCGTGGCTGACCAGCAGCAGGGTCTGCCGCCGTCTACGCGCGGCCAATGCGATGTCCTTCAGCAGCCGGACATGCATGGGTTCATTCAGGTAGGGATGAAAGTCCAGAAGCGCATACACACCCGGCTTGTCGACGGCACGGATATGGCGCAGCGCGTCGCGCGGATCGGCGGTCGTGGTCTGCGCATCCAGCGCGAGGTCCAGGCGCTGCAAGCCTTCCGTGACGGCCCAGCGGAACAGGGGCCGATAGTTGTCGCGCGTCACGCCGCTGCAGATCTGGCGCAGCATCTCCAGGAAACCGGGCTCATCGTGGGTCTCCACGACGACGATCGGCGTGCCGCCGCGCAGCACCAGGGCCAGGTCGTTGCGATCGGGCATAGTCCCATCCTGTGTACGGGACCGTGCAAGCCCCGATGGGATTTTAATGAGATGCGACGCCGGGGACGTGTCGGAGGTCTCAAACACGCACCTGCAGCCCGCCATGCGACAGGGCTTGCGAGACAGTGCCTGGCGTTTTTCAGCCTCCGACCCGCCAGCCCCTCAAAGATTCGTGAGCGCATCCTCCGGCGTTGTTGCCGGCATGCCGATGATTTCCACCCCCGCGAAACCATATTCGGCCAGGGCCGGCGCAAGCCCCCCGAGGTCGGCGCTCTCGCGGGTGAATATGGCCAGGTCGGGCAGGCTGCGGTCGTGGGCGACGGGTGTTGCGCTGCTGCCCATGACCGCCGCCATCACCTCGCCGGCACGTCGGGCGATCGCCTCGGAGGAGTCTATCCACTCGACCGGTGCCTGCCAGGCACGGGCCAGTTCGTCGCGCAGCAGCGGGAAATGCGTGCAGCCCAGCACGATCGTATCGATGCGTGCGGCCCGCGGTTCGGCCTTCAGCGGGGCGAGTATCGCCTCAATACCGGCGAGCGCTACAGGGCTGCCCCGGAGCTTTCGCTCCGCGATATCGACCAGCTCACTGCTGCCCAGACGCAGGACTTCGCAATGACTCGCGAATTCCTCGATCAGCTGCGTCGTGTAGGATCTGGCCACCGTCGCCGGTGTCGCCAGCAGCGCAATGCAATGAGTGCGACTTCGTGCGGCTGCAGGCTTGATGGCGGGCACTACACCAATAACCGGGATCGCCAGATCTCCGCGCAATCGTGGCAACGCGACAGTGCTTGCGGTATTGCAGCCGATGACGGCAAGGTCAGGGGCGAAGCGCTCGTGCAGTCGTGCCAGTACCTCGGCCACGCGCCGGGTAACGTCATCGGCGCTGCGGGTTCCATAGGGGTAGGCGGCGTTGTCCGAGGCATAGAGAATGCGCGCGCCGGGCAGCGATGCCCGCAGTGCCGGCAGCAGACTCAGCGCGCCGACGCCGGAATCAAATACGAGGACTGTCTTGGGCATGCGCACTCCGCCTGCCACGTCGTCGGACGCGGCAAGGCGGCATCATGCCGCATGCGGCCCGGTGCTGGCTAGCCGATGGGCGCGTCGCCCACGACCAGGAATTCGTGCAGCTGATCGGCCATGCCGCGACAGGCATTGGCCTGGGTGCGGGCGATGAACGGGATGGGGATGACCACCGCCGGGACCACCGAGCGACCGGTATAGTCGGTACTGATGGTGCCGGCCTGATCGAAAGTCTTGAGATCCCAGATCGCGGCTTCGTACTTGGAGTCGGTCTCCCACCAGCCCAGGCCGAAGCAGCCGCCGCCGGCAGGAGAGATCGCGCAGGCGAGACTGCCGCCGCCGTCGACACGGTCGGTCATGCCGTCCATCCAGACCACGTAGCGCACACCCGTCAGGGTCAACTGCTCCGCCACCCCCGGCCTGGCAAGCAAGGCGGGCAGTTCTTCGGCGGTCAGCGGCGCGGTTGCGGGCTCGAACCATGGATACAGTCCGTTGAGGAAGTCCTTGCGCGAGGCGATCTCCAGACCGCGACCGCCACGCTCGAGCGCATTGCCGACGCACTGCATGAAATCATCTTCGGCTTCATGGCTGTTGTGGTGCTGGCGGGCCAGGATCACGATGCGTTCGCCACGCTCCACGCCGGTGGCTGAATGGCGCACCTGCTCGATATCGGCGGTGACACAACCGCTGGTCATCAGGGCAATCGCCACAATGAAAGCCAGTGCGAGCAGCATGCGTGCATGCCGCAAACCTGAATCCTGCAATTGGCGGTCAGCCACCTGCATTGACGATGGTCTTTGCATTACTCTTCTCCTGCAGCCAGTCGCGCACGTCGGGCTGAGAGGCGAAACGGATGGATATGGTGGCACCGGCTTCACGCATTGCGCGCACGGTGGCGTCGTGCAGCGAATTGCGTGGCATCGAACCCGACGCCGGGCTCTTGCCATAGCCGGTCACCGGCCATTCGGCGATCGGCGTGCCATCGGGGGTGTACACGTACAGGCGATACTGCATCCACACTTCGACAAACTTGACGTCCCGGTTGCGCGGAATATCGAACTCGAAGCGCTCGAGTTGCGGGGCGACGATCAGGTCGAGATAGGCTGCCTGTTCGCCCGCCGGAAGCTGTTCGAGTAAGGTCACCTGATCGAACAACGCGCTGAAAACCGGATTGAACAATTCGATACTGGCACCGCCGAGCTCGAAGTGCCACTGGGAGTGCTGCGGAATGGTTTCGCTGTGTGTGAAGCCGCGAAGTTCTTCGGGAAAGAACACGCCTGCGCGCAGCGGCAGGGATTCGACCAGCGGCGCGGGGAAACTGGTCTCCACCTCGACCAGGCCGGTGCTGGTACAGCCGGCCGTCGACGCGATTACGAGCAGCAGCGCGGCGATGCCGCTGCACCCTCGAAGGGAGCGGCCGCCTACACCGTACTGGCACGCCGACTGCGTCACGTCTACTCTCCGGACTCCCTGCGCGAGGACTTCCGCGGTACTTTGTCGAAGGTCTCCATGACCCGTAGGCTCAACATAATTAGAGGCTGAAAAAAATGCAAATGATACGTGTCGCTGTGACCATTTCCGCTTGCGGGCGGCCGCGCTCGGCCTCAGGCTGCGCTGGGTGCGGATCGTGATGCGCGCGGTGGAATTGCGCGGCTTCGGCGGTCCGGAGGTGCTCACCGTGTGCGAGCGGCCTCGCCCAGAGCCCGGCGCGGGCGAAGTGTTGATTCGCGTGCAGGCCGCCGGTGTCAACCGGCCGGACGTCGTGCAGCGTCAGGGCAAGTATCCGCCGCCGCCCGGCGCCAGCGACCTGCCCGGGCTGGAGGTGGCCGGCGAGGTGGTGGCGCTCGGACAAGGGGTGCAGACCCTGGCGATCGGCGAATCTGTCTGCGCGCTGCTCACCGGCGGCGGCTACGCAGAGTATGCCGCGGCGCCGGCGTCGCAGGTCCTGCCGGTGCCGGCAGGCCTGGACATGGTCCAGGCTGCGGCATTGCCCGAAGCGGCCTTTACCGTGTGGAACAACCTGTTCATGCGTGCAGCCCTCAAGTCAGGGGAGCGGCTGCTGGTGCACGGGGGAGCCTCTGGTATCGGCACGACCGCCATCCAGCTGGCGCACGCGCGCGGTGTCACGGTGTACACGACGGTGGGCACGGCGCAGAAAGCCACGCTGTGCGAGGCTCTGGGTGCCCGGCGCGCGATACGCTATCGCGACGAGGATTTCGTCGAGGTCATCAGCGAGTGCACCGATGGTCAGGGGGTGGACGTCATACTCGACATGATCGGCGGAGACTATCTGCCGCGTAACCTCAAGTGCCTGGCCGAGGATGGCCGGCACGTGAGTATTGCGTTCCTGCACGGTGCGCGCGTCGAGTTGAACTTCATGCCTGTCATGCTGCGTCGTCTGACGCTGACGGGCTCGACGCTGCGTGCGCGCAGTGTGGCGTTCAAGGCCGAGGTCGCCGCGCAGCTTAGCCGTGAGGTCTGGCCGCTGATCGAGGGCGGCCGGCTGGCGCCGGTCATCGATTCGACCTTTCCGCTTGCCAGTGCTGCCGAGGCGCACCGTCGCATGGACAGTGGCGCGCATGCGGGAAAGATCGTACTGACGAACTGAACGAGGCTGGCTGGCAGGGGCCGGCTCCGGCGAAAACGCAGAGAACCGGTCGCCCGGCGACTCTTGAAAAAAATCCCGGCATCCCCAGATTAAGGGGCATGGCAGAGTGGTTCTGCCGAATGCAAGACCCCTGATATCGGAGGTGAGTCACCATGAGTATTGTGCGTTACGAGCCGTTCGACGTGATGAACGACCTGCAGGCCAGCCTGCAGCGACTGTTTGAAGCCGTGCCTCGCCAGGACCGTGACGACAGCAGCGCGGCGACCGCGGACTGGGTCCCTGCCGTGGACATCCAGGAGTTTGCGGATCGCTTCGTACTGTTCGTCGACCTGCCGGGCGTGAACCCGGAGGCCGTGGACCTGACGTTGGACCAGGGCGTGCTGACGCTCAGCGGCCAGCGCGAGAAGCAGGCCGTGGGTGATGAGTTGGTGCGCGAGCGCCGCGAGCGCGGACTTGGACGATTCCATCGGCGTTTCATCCTGCCCGATACGGCCGATGCCGACGGGGTGAAGGCCAACGGCAGGCAGGGTGTGCTGGAAATCCAGATTCCCAAGCAGGCCAAGGCCCAGCCGCGCCGGATCCAGGTCGCGGCCTGACGCCGGGTTTCGGATCGCTGCAACCGAGCCACTGACGGGGCCCTTGTGGCCCCGTTTTTTTGGCGCGTCTCGCCGGCGTGACGCGGTGAGCGTGCGTGACGCTTGCGGTATAGTGACCGCGGTCTGCTGGCGGGGCAGGGTGCCATGGGGCAGGCGGACCTTCGGATGCTTTGATAAACCACAGATGGAGCGAGCATGAGCTATACCCCGCCGATCAAGGATATGCAGTTCGTCATCAATGAGGTGGCCGGGCTGTCGGATATCAACCAGCTGGCAGACTTCGATATGGCCACGCCCGACCTCGTGGATGCGATCCTCGAGGAGGCCGGTCGGCTGGCCGCCGAGGTCCTCGCGCCGACCAACTGGGTGGGCGATCAGAAAGGCACCCGCGTCGAGAACGATCAGGTGATCGTGCCCGAGGAATTCCACGAGGCCTACCGCCAGTTCATCGACGGCGGTTGGCCGGCCCTGCCGTGCCAACCCGAGTTTGGTGGCCAGGGACTGCCGCATGTCGTGGCCACCGCGGTCATGGAGATGTGGAAAAGCGCGAACCTGGCCTTTTCACTGTGTCCTATGCTCACGCACGGTGCCATCGAGGCCCTCGAGGCTCATGGCACGGATGCGCTCAAGCAGGCCTATCTGCCAAAGCTGATCAGCGGTGAGTGGACCGGGACGATGAACCTGACCGAACCCCAGGCCGGGTCGGATCTGGCTGTCATCACGACCAAGGCAGTTCCCAAAGGCGATCATTACCTGATCAGCGGTCGCAAGATCTTCATCACCTGGGGCGACCATGACCTGACCGACAATGTCATTCACCTGGTGCTGGCGCGCATCGAAGGCGCGCCGGCCGGGGTGCGTGGCATCTCGCTGTTCCTGGTGCCGAAGTTTCTGCCCGACGAAGCGGGAGGGCCGGGCGAGCGCAACGATGTGTATCCAGCCTCCGTCGAGCACAAGCTGGGCATCCATGGCAGTCCAACCTGTGTCATGAGCTACGGCGACAAGGGCGGGGCGATTGGCTATCTCGTCGGTGAAGAAAACAAGGGGCTGGCGTGCATGTTCACGATGATGAACCATGCGCGGCTTGCCGTCGGTGTCGAGGGCCTGTCGGTCTCTGAGGCGGCCTACCAGCGGGCCCTGGCCTATGCGCGCGAACGCGTGCAGGGCAGTGTGCCTGGCCAGGACGGGCGGGCCGCGATCATCGGTCATGCCGACGTGCGACGCATGTTGTTGACCATGAAGGCCTATATCGAGGCGATGCGCGCGCTTGCCTATGTCGCGTCGGCGTCGCTGGACTACTCCCACCATGCCGACGATGCCGATACCAAGGCGCGTCACCAGGCGCGTATCGATCTGCTCACACCAGTGGTCAAGGGCTGGAGCACTGAGTTGGGCCAGGAAATGACTTCACTGGCCGTACAGGTCCACGGCGGCATGGGCTACGTGGAGGAAACCGGTGTCGCCCAGTTCCTGCGCGATGCGCGCATCACGACGATCTATGAGGGGACCACCGGCATTCAGGCCAACGATCTGGCCGGACGCAAGGTGTTGCGGGATGGCGGTCGCGCGATGGCCGATCTCGTCAGCGATATGCGTGCCACCGTGCCGAGCCTGAAGGAAGCGGGTAGCCACCATGCTGTCATGGCCGCGCGGCTGGACGAAGGGATCGACGCACTTGAGCAGGCCACGGCCTGGTTGCTCGAGCATGGCAACCGCGATCCCCATGCCATGGGTTCGGCGGGCGTCAACCTGATGATGCTCACCGGCACCGTCGTCGGCGGCTGGTTGCTGGCGCCCGGCGCCCCGGCGGCCCCCGCCCGGCTGAACTCCAGGCCACCCCCACCCGCATTTCTACAAACAAA
>JAFIFN010000135.1 GCA_020832005.1 Gammaproteobacteria bacterium
GCGGCCACGGCTGCCTGAGTTTTCGGCGCGAGAAATACGTGCCGCGCGGCGGGCACGACGGCGGCGACGGGGGTCATGGTGGCAGCGTGATCCTGGTGGCCAGCGCCGAGATCAACACCCTGGCGGACTTCCGCATGCAGCGTCGCTACCGGGCACCCAGCGGGGCGGCCGGCGCAGGCAAGGAGAAGACCGGGCGTTCGGGCGAAGACCTGCTGGTCACCGTGCCGATGGGCACGCTGGTGCGCGATGTCGACACCGGTGAGCTGCTCGGCGATCTGGCCACCGATGGCATGCAGCTGCGCGTGGCCGAGGGTGGCCGCGGTGGCCTGGGCAACACCCGCTTCAAGTCGAGCATCAACCGCGCACCGCGCCAGATCACCCAGGGCCAGCCAGGAGAGTCGCGCCACCTGCTGCTGGAGCTCAAGCTGCTGGCCGACGTGGGCCTGCTGGGGTTGCCGAATGCGGGCAAATCGACGCTGATCCGGGCCGTTTCGGGCGCGCGCCCGCGCGTCGCCGATTATCCGTTCACGACGCTCCACCCCCACCTGGGCGTGGTGCGCGTGGGCGAGCACCGCAGTTTCGTCATGGCCGATATTCCGGGCCTGATCGAGGGCGCTGCCGAGGGTGCCGGCCTGGGCCATCGTTTCCTCAAGCACCTGCAGCGCACGCGCCTGCTGCTGCATGTGCTGGACATTGCCCCGCTGGCAGGCGAGCCCGTCGAACAGGCGCGCACGGTTATAGAAGAGCTGGGGCGCTACAGCGATGAGCTGGCCACGCGGCCGCGCTGGCTGGTACTCAACAAGGCCGACCTGCTGCCCGCCGAGGCCGCCGAGGCCCGGCAGGCCGAAATCGTCGAGGCGCTGGCCTGGCAGGGGCCGGTCTACCTGATCAGTGCCGAGGCCGGCAGTGGCACGCAGCGGCTCTGCCAGGACATCATGCGGGCGCTGGAGGCGGCGCGGGCGCGGCCGCCGGAGGACGCCGAACCTGGGGGCACCGCGACTGCGCCAGAGCCCGACGCGGGCGCTGGAGACGAAAAAGCCGGCTAGCAGCCGGCTTTTTCACATCTGCGGCCCGGGGTTTACTGCCCGAGGCTCTTGAGCCTGGCGTTGAGGCGGCTCTTTTGGCGGGCGGCCTTGTTCCGGTGCACCAGGCCCTTGGTGACCATGCCGTCGATCAGCGGCACCGCGGCGCGGTACTCGGTCTCTGCGACCTGCTTGTCGCCACTGGCGACCGCGTTCAGGACTTTCTTGACCGCGGTGCGCATACGCGAGCGCAGTGCGACGTTGTGCCCGCGACGGACCACGGCCTGCCTGGCGCGTTTCTGGGCTGATTTGGTATTGGCCACCGATAAACCTCGAAGCTTGCATGCATGTAGCGGACCGCGTGGGCCCGACGAAGCCCGCAATTGTCTTGAATCAGGTGCCTTCGTGTCAAGGAAAATCCCCTGTACACTTGAGCGCCCATGGACCCCCAGCCCGCCCCTGACGCCTCTTCCGGCCGCCGCCGATTGCTGCGTTCCACCGGCGTGGTGGGGTCGATGACGCTGCTCTCGCGCATCCTGGGCCTGGTGCGCGATGTCGTGCTGGCGCGGGTGTTCGGGGCCGGCATCGCGATGGATGCCTTCTTCATCGCCAACAAGATCCCCAACATGCTGCGCCGGTTTTTTGCCGAAGGCGCCTTCGCCCAGGCCTTCGTGCCTGTGTTCACCGACTATCGCAGCACCCGCAGCGTCGAGGAGACGCGCGCGCTGGGCGATGCCATCACCGGCGTGCTGGGCCTGGCGTTGTTCGTGATCACGCTGGTGGGGGTGGTGGCCGCCCCGGTGCTGGTATTCCTGGTCGCGCCCGGCTTCACGCAGGACGGCGAGCGCTTCGACCTGTCCGTGGACATGTTGCGCTGGACCTTTCCCTACCTGTTGTTCATCTCGCTCACGGCGCTGGCCGGCGGCATGCTCAACAGCCACGGACGCTTTGCTGTGCCTGCGTTCACGCCGGTGCTGCTCAATGTCGTGTTGATCATCTTTGCGCTGTGGCTGTCGCCGCACTTCGAACAGCCGGCCATGGCGCTGGCGGTCGGCGTGTTCGTCGCCGGCATCGTGCAGCTGTCCTTCCAGGTGCCGGCGTTGTCGCGTATCCGCATGCTGCCGCGGCCACGCCTGCAGTTCCGCCACCCGGGGGTAAGACGGATCGGCACGCTGATGCTGCCGGCGATCTTCGGCTCCTCGGTCGCGCAGATCAACGTGGTGTTCGACAACATCATCGCCTCGTTTCTGCAGCCAGGCAGCGTCAGCTGGCTGTATTACGCCGACCGATTGATGGAGTTCCCGCTGGGCGTGTTCGGCATCGCGCTGGCCACCGTCATCCTGCCCGGGCTCTCGGCGCACCATGCAAAGCAGTCGCGAGAGGCCTTTTCCGCGATGCTCGATCATGCACTGCGGCTGGTGGTGCTGATCGGCGTGCCGGCGGCCGTGGGCCTGATCGTGCTGGCCACACCGCTGATCGTGACAATCTTCTATGGAGGGGAATTCACGGCCCGGGACGTGGGCATGGCCTCGGTTGCGCTGGGCGCCTATTCGATGGGGCTGCTGGGCTTCATCTTCGTCAAGGTGCTGGCGCCCGGTTACTTCTCGCGCCAGGATACGCGCACGCCGGTGCGCATCGGCGTCATCGCGCTGGGTGTGAACATGGCACTGAACATTGTGTTTGTGCTGGCGCTGCTGCGCGTGGGCTTTGACGGACCCCATGCCGGGCTGGCGGCGGCCACCTCGCTGGCGGCACTTCTCAACGCCGGGCTGCTGTACCGTGGACTGCTGCGTGGCGGTGTCTACTGGCGTGGGCCTGGCTGGACGGCGCTGCTGGTGCGCGTGGGCATCGCCGTGACCGTGATGCTGGTGACCTTGCTGTGGCTGCGAGACCTGCCGGGTGACTGGATCGAGCTGGCCCTGCTGTCGCGGATCGGCTGGCTGTCGCTGGCGGTCATCGGCGGGGCGCTGGTGTACTTCGCGATGCTGTTCGCTTCGGGCTTTCGGTTCAGTCACTTACATGGGAAAAATACGGTCAGTGCTCTATAATCCTGCAGGCTCGGGTCGCACGGCAACGAATTTTCAGTGCTTTGACGAAACCTTACATTCCCATGCGTTGCTGTTATGGGTCTGGGTCTGCTTGGGATAACGAAACGACATGGAAGTCTACCGCAGCAAGGCCGCCCTGGCGCGTGTCAAAGAGATCGCGAAGAGCGGCTGTGCAGCCACCATTGGCGCCTTTGACGGCCTGCACCTGGGCCACAAGGAGATCGTCATGAAGGCCTGCGAGGTTGCCCGACAACGCTCGCTGCCGTCGCTGGTTTTCTCGTTCGATCCCACACCCAAGGAATACCTCAATCCGGCCGGGCCGCCGGCGCGACTGACGAGATTTCGTGAACGCGTGGAGCTTCTCAAGCAGTGGGGCGTGAACTATTTTTTCTGCCCGCGGTTCGGCGCCGACATCCAGCAGCTCACCGATGAGCAATTCCTGCACGACATGCTGCTGGGCACGATGCATCCACGCAGCCTCGTTGTGGGCGATGATTTCCGCTTCGGCCGGGATCGCCACGGCGACATTGCACTGCTTGAGCGCGCAAGTGTTGATGCCGGCTTCGATCTTGTCAGAGTCTCGAGTGTTTTCGTCGCCGGTCAGCGCGTCAGCAGCACTGCCGTTCGCAAGGCGTTGAGTGAGGGTGACTTCGAGCTGGCTGAAGTGCTGCTCGGGCGGCGCTACAGCATGTCGGGCAGAGTCATGCACGGGCGTCACCTCGGCCGGACACTGGGCTTCCCAACGGCAAACATCAGTACCGGGCGGCGGGTAACGGCCGTCAAGGGCGTCTTCGCCGTGCGGGTGCGTGGCCTGGGGGAGACGCCGCTGCCGGGTGTGGCGAATCTGGGGACACGACCGACCGTCCAGGGCGGCGGTCGACAACTCCTCGAGGTGCATATCTTTGACTTCGACCAGGAAATCTACGGCGAAATGATCCAGGTCGAGTTCGTCACCAAGATCAGAGACGAGATGCGCTTCGAGAACCTGGCAATGCTCACCGAGCAGATCCGTCACGACAGTCTGACTGCCCGCGCCGTGCTGGGAGTCTGAGCGGTGACCGACTACAAGCACACCATCAATCTGCCGCAGACGGACTTCCCGATGCGCGCCAATCTCTCGCAGCGCGAACCCGAGATGCTGGCACGCTGGGATGAGCGTGACATCTACGGCCAGATCCGCAAGGCCGCCGAGGGCAGGCCGGTGTTCTACATGCCCGATGGCCCGCCGTATGCCAACGGCGCCATCCACATCGGCCACTGCGTCAACAAGGTGCTCAAGGACATGGTGGTGAAGTCGCGCACGCTTGCGGGCTTCGATGCCCCCTATGTGCCCGGCTGGGACTGCCATGGCCTGCCAATCGAACTGATGGTCGAGAAGAAGCACGGCAAGGTCGGCCACAAGCTCGATGCCACGGCCTTTCGCAAGGCCTGCCGGGAATACGCGCTCACGCAGGTCGACGTCCAGCGCCGGGATTTCCGTCGCCTCGGCGTGCTGGGCGACTGGGACAACCCCTACCTGACCATGGCCCCGGCCTTCGAAGCCGAACAGTTGCGCGCGTTCGCCCGCATCATCGACAACGGTCATCTCTACAAGGGCTACAAACCGGTGCACTGGTGCCTGGACTGTCGCTCGGCGCTGGCCGAGGCCGAGGTCGAGTACCAGGACAAGCGCTCGCAGGCCATCGATGTGCGTTTCGCGGCCGTCGATCCTGGCGCGCTGCTGAGTGCCGCCGGCGTCGACGCCCAGGCAGCCTCGCGTGTCAGCATCCCGATCTGGACGACGACCCCCTGGACGCTGCCGGCCAACCAGGCGGTGGCATTGAACGAGGCGCTGGACTACAGCCTGGTGCGCGCTGACCTGGGATCCGGGCCGGAGGTGCTGGTGCTGGCCAGCGAGCTGGTCGACAAAGTTATGGGTCGCGTCGGCGCCGCAGGTTTCGAGGTCATCAACACCGTGCCCGGTGGGGCGTTCGCAGGCTTGATGCTCCATCACCCGTTCATCGACCGCGAAGTGCCGGTGGTGTTCGGCGAGCATGTCACCACCGAGACAGGTACGGGCGCGGTGCATACCGCTCCGGGTCATGGCCAGGAAGACTTCGCAATCGGTGTGGCCCACGATCTGCCGCTGGACAATCCGGTGGGCGGCGATGGCGTTTATCTTGCGGGCACGCCTGAGCTTGCGGGCAAGCACATCTATCGTCACGAGGGCGAGATTATCGAGCTGCTGCGCGCGCGCGGTGCGCTGCTGCACGTCGAGCCTTTCGATCACAGCTATCCGCACTGCTGGCGCCACAAGACCCCGCTGATTTTCCGTGCCACCCCGCAATGGTTCATCAGCCTCGAGCAGCAGGGCCTCAGAGACGAGGCACTGCAGGCCATCGACGAGGTCCGCTGGACGCCTGACTGGGGCCGCCAGCGCATTCACGGCATGGTAGCCGGCAGACCCGACTGGTGTATCTCGCGTCAGCGCACCTGGGGTGTGCCGATCGCGCTGTTCGTGCACCGCGAGACCGGCGAGCTGCATCCGCGCACCACGGCGTTGCTCCACGAGGTGGCCACGTATGTCGAACAGCGTGGCATCGAAGCCTGGTTCGAGATGTCGGCAGAAGACTTTCTCGGCGAGGATGCGCAGCACTACGAGAAAGTCACCGACACCATGGATGTGTGGATGGATTCCGGTGTGGTGCATCACTGCGTCTCGGCGCTGCGCCCGGAGCTGCCGGCGCACGCCGATCTGTATCTCGAGGGCTCCGATCAGCATCGCGGCTGGTTTCAAAGTTCGCTGCTGACCTCGGTGGCGATGTACGGCCGTGCGCCCTATCGCGGCGTGCTCACCCACGGCTTTGCCGTGGATGAGAAGGGCTACAAGATGTCCAAGTCGCTGGGCAATGTCGTGGCGCCCCAGCAGGTCATCGGCACGCTGGGCGCGGATATTCTGCGCCTGTGGGTGGCGGCCACGGACTTCCGCTATGAGATCAACGTCTCCGATGAGATCCTGAAGCGCGTTGCGGACTCCTACCGGCGCATGCGCAATACCATGCGTTTCCTGCTGGGCAACCTGGCTGGCTTCGATCCGTCTCGCGATCTGCTTGGGGTCGAACGGCTCGTCGAACTCGACGCCTGGGCGATCGCGCGCACGGCGCAGCTGCAACGCGAGGTGCAGGCCGCGTACGAGCACTACGAGTTCCACCAGATCTACCAGAAGATCCACAACTTCTGCGTCGTCGACCTCGGCGGTTTCTATCTGGACATCATCAAGGACCGGCTCTACACCACCGGCGCCGACAGCCTGCCACGGCGCAGCGCCCAGACGGCGATGTACCATGTGCTCGAGGCGATGCTGCGCTGGCTGGCGCCGATCTTAAGTTTCACCGCCGAAGAGGCCTGGGCGTCGATGCCTGGCGAGCGGGGCGACTCGGTGTTTCTGACCACCTGGCACACATTGCCCGAGGTGCCGGCGGGCGCGCTGACGCTGCCCTGGGATGAGCTCATCGAGGTGCGCGATGCGGTCTCCGGCAAGCTCGAGGCGCTGCGCAATGCGGGATCGATCGGCTCGGGGCTCGATGCCTGCGTTGCGGTGTATGCCGACGGCGAGCTGGGTGCCGCGCTTGCTGCCATTGGTGATGAACTGCGGTTCGTGTTCATCACCTCGGACGCCAAAGCCGGTGCGCTTGCGCAGCGTCCGGACGCGGCCACGCGTTGTGCGCTCGAAGGCGGCGGCGAGGTGTGGGTGGAGGTGCTGGCCACCGCGGCGACGAAGTGTGTACGCTGCTGGCAGCGACGCGAGGACGTCGGCGAGATTGCTGAACACCCGGAATTGTGCGGACGCTGTGTCGACAACGTGGAGGGCAACGGTGAGCAGCGACGATACGCCTGAGCGGCCCGATGCCGATCCGGCCGACGCGCCCGGCGATGCCGCCGCAGGCGCGCCTGGCAAGCGTCGCTGGTTCCGGCTCAATGCGGGGGCCAGCAACTGGCTGTGGCTGTCTCTGCTGGTCATCGCGCTGGACCAGGTGACCAAGCAGTGGATTCTCAATACGCTGCAGCTCTATGAGCGCATCGAGGTACTGCCGATCCTGGATATCACGCACCTGCGCAACGAGGGTGCGGCCTTCAGCCTGCTCAGCCAGGCCTCCGGCTGGCAACGCTATTTCTTCATCACGATCGCCATCGGCGTGAGTGTGGGGATTCTGATCTGGCTGCGGCGGTTGCCGGCGCGTGGGCAGACCATGCTGGCGATGGGCCTGTGCCTGGTGCTGGGTGGGGCACTGGGCAACGTCATTGATCGGGTGCTCTACGGCAGCGTCGTGGATTTCGTGTATTTCAACTATGAACGCTGGTACTTCCCGGCCTTCAACGTTGCCGATTCGGCGATTACGGTGGGCGCCGGCCTGCTGATTGCCGACAGCGTGCTGGAGATGCGCCGCGAGCGGCGCAGCGGCGGCTGACGTTTCGTCTGCAGCCCGCGGCATGCGAGAATGATCCCATGAGAATCCTGCTTGCCAATCCGCGTGGTTTCTGTGCCGGGGTCGATCGCGCCATCGACATCGTCGAGCGGGCGCTCTCGCTGTTCGGCGCGCCCATCTACGTGCGCCACGAGGTTGTACACAATCGCCACGTGGTCGATACGCTACGCGCCCAGGGGGCGCGCTTCGTCGAGGAGCTCGACGAGGTGCCTGATGGTGCCACGGTGATTTTCAGTGCCCATGGTGTCTCGCGCGCGGTCGAGGATGAAGCTACCCGGCGCGGCCTCAATGTTTTTGATGCCACCTGTCCGCTGGTGACGAAAGTGCACATGGAGGTGCGGCGTTACGCCCAGCAGGGTCTGGACGTCCTGCTGATCGGGCACGCCGGTCACCCGGAGGTGGAAGGCACGATGGGTCGCTTCGATGAGTCACACGGTGGGCGGATCCTGCTGGTAGAAAGCGCCGATGACGTCGCCGGACTTGAAGTACGCGATCCCGAGCGCCTGGCCTTCGTCACGCAGACGACGCTGTCGGTCGATGACACCGCCGCCATTGTCGCCACCCTGCGCGAACGCTTTCCCGGCCTGAAGGCGCCACGCCGCGAGGACATCTGCTATGCCACGCAGAACCGCCAGGATGCGGTGAAGATGCTGGTCGGCGAATGCGACGTGCTCGTCGTGGTCGGCTCGGCGAGCAGCTCGAATTCCAACCGGCTGCGCGAGCTGGCCGAGAAGTCCGGCATTGCCGGCTATCTGGTCGACGGAGCCAAGGACATGGACCGCGCCTGGTTCGACGGCGCGCGCAGCGTAGGCGTCACGGCCGGCGCGTCGGCGCCCGAAGTGCTGGTGCAGGAAGTGGTCGAGCAGCTGCGTGCCTGGGGCGGTGAACTGGCCCGCGAGGTGGCCGGGCGCGAGGAACACGTGTTGTTCAGCCTGCCGCGCGAGCTGCGCTCGGTGGCGCGCGCGCCCGGCAGCCCGCCTCAGCAGGGCAGGGGTGTACCCGCCGCGGAGTAGCCGCTGCTGCGCGGTCGGCCGGTCGTGCTGATGATCACGGCGCGGGCGTGCGCTGCCACGCGATCGTCGCAGAAAATAACCGTGCCATTGGTGCTGCGCACTCCCCCTGAGCGGATCACGAAGGCCTCACGGTTTGCCTCGATGCGGCCATTGAAGCTGTTCTGGTGCGCCAAGAGGATGCGTTCCGGATCATCCAGGCGCGTGGGTTGCAGGGGATTGCCGGGCACGAATACCAGCCATCCGGTGGTCCAGTCGGTGCCAGGGCCTGCGCACTGGCGGTAATCAATGGTTTTACATAAGGTAACCGGTGAGTGGCGTTTGACCGCCTCGCTTCTGGCCAGCTGTACCGCGCCTACGAAGGCGTTGACGCCCGCCGTGCGCTGCGCATCGAGCACCATGGCATGCAGGGCAGGGGCACCCAGGCCCGTGAGGATCGCCAGCACGGCGACGGTGGTCAGCAGTTCGAGCAATGTGACGCCGCGCATCGGCCAGGCCCCGGGTCGCTTCCATGCGAGGCTTCAGCATCCCTGCTGGCAGGCGACGGGACCAGCGCGTAATGTCACCGTTTCGCTTAGATTGAGCCGTGCGCCGCATTCTCCGCGACCGGCCAGGGTGCCCGGGCACGATCCCGTCAAAATAATGAGAATTGTTCTCATTTGATTCGCCAGCTATACTCATTGCATGAATATCGCGACTGAACAGTCTCTTGCGCCGAAGCAGCGGGTCATCGAGCTGCTCGAAGCTCATGGTGTGACGGCCACACAGCAGCGCATCGAGGTGGGCCAGGTGCTGTTTGCCCGTCCCCAGCATCTCTCGGCCGACCAGATTCTCGATCGCGTGCTGGCCACCGGCACCAGCGTGTCGAAGGCCACCATCTACAACACGCTGAACCTGTTCAGCCGCACGGGGCTGGTGCGCACGCTGACCATCGATGGCGATCGCCAGTTCTACGATCCGACCACCACGCCGCACCATCATTTCTATGACGTCGACAGCGGGGAGCTTACGGACATCCCGGCCGACGCCGTGGTGCTGCAGACCCTGCCGGATGCCCCGTCGGGCAAGGTGCATGAACGCGTGGATGTGATCATCCGCGTGCGTAAGCCCTGAGGCTCGCCACGGCGGCGTCTCCCGGCCTGCGGTGGCGCCGTCCGGCGCGTTGCCGCCTGCCTCCGGGGTCGCGTATACTTTCGCGTTGCCTGCTTGGGCGCCTTGACCGGTGCCGCCTCAATGCCGATGTAGCTCAGCTGGTAGAGCAACGCATTCGTAATGCGTGGGTCGGGAGTT
>JAFIFN010000136.1 GCA_020832005.1 Gammaproteobacteria bacterium
ACTGGTCGCTGATGGCGCATATTCAAGTCGAAATCGACACCCTCAGGGCGGCACTGGCTGAACGCGAACGCTGAACCTGCGCTACCATGAACGCCTCCTCGCAACCATGGTATTCGACTTGTGATCGATCTCTATTACTGGCCCACGCCTAACGGCTGGAAAATCACTATTTTTCTCGAAGAGGCAGAACTGCCTTACCGCCTCGTGCCCGTGAACATCGGCCGTGGCGATCAGTTCAAGGAAGAGTTCCTCAAGATCAGCCCGAATCACCGCATGCCGGCGATCGTGGACACCGACACCGGTGAGTCCGTATTCGAATCAGGCGCGATTCTGCTGCGCCTGGCCGAGAAAACCGGCAAATTCCTGGCAGCTGAAGGGGCCGAGCGCACGGCAGCACTCGAGTGGCTGTTCTGGCAGGTTGGCGGGCTTGGACCGATGGCAGGCCAGCTCTCCCACTTCACCAACTACGCCCCCGAGAAGATCACCTACGCGCTCGAGCGTTATGCCAACGAGTATGACCGGCTGATCTCGGTCATGGAGCGACGTCTCAAGCAGACCGAGTACCTTGCGGGCGCCTATTCGATCGCCGACATGGCCGCATGGCCCTGGGTGAAACCGCACGAGGCCTTCGGCCAGTCGCTGGACCCCTATCCGTCGGTGAAACGCTGGTTCGAAGCGATCAGGCAGCGTCCTGCGGTGCAACGTGGCCTGGAGGTCGGCAAGGACTTGTCGAAGCCCGGGCAGATGGATGAGGAGGCCCGGCGCATCCTGTTCGGTCAGAAGGGACAGGGTTCGGCATGAAGTTCTACGACTGCACCTCCGCGCCCAGCCCGCGGCGGGTGCGGGTGTTTCTGGCCGAAAAGGGCATCGAACTGCCGACGGTGCAGGTGGATCTGGCCAAAGGCGAGCAGTACGGTGAGGCATTCCAGGCGCTGAATCCGCGCTGTACCGTGCCGGTATTGCAGCTCGATGATGGCAGCTGCCTGACCGAGTCGCTGGCGATCTGCAGCTATCTGGAGTCGGTTTATCCATCGCCGGCGCTGCTCGGGCACGATGCCAGGCAGCGCGCGTTGATTCTGGAATGGAATGCGCGGATCGAGTCGGAGGGCCTGCTGGCGGTTGCCGAGGCGTTTCGCAACCGTTCGCGCGGGTTTCAGAATCGGGCGCTGACCGGGCCGCAGCCCTACGCCCAGCTGCCGCAACTCGTCGAACGCGGCCGCCAGCGCGCGCAGCTGTTTCTCGACAGCCTGGATGCCCACCTTGCCGATACCCCCTATGTGGCGGGTGGTCACTACAGCCTGGCTGACATCACGGCGCTGGTGGCGGTGGACTTCGCCGGCTGGATCAAACTGGCGATCGGCGAGCGAAAGCACCTCGGTCGCTGGCATCGCTCGGTATCTGCCCGGCCCAGCGCGACGGCCTAGGCCGTAAGACCACCCGGTGGTCGGTTTGGAGATCTGTGAAGCCGGTCTGAATCCGCCGGCGCGGCGGCTGCGAATCAGCCGACATGATACGGACAATTCCAATTTCGGCTGGCCTATCGCTGTCGTCCCGCTGGGCGGGCGTGGCCGAGGGTGATAACCTTACAGTTAATCTGCCCGGCAGGGTGGCGCATGGTCGCAAGCCCGGGCGCTTGAAGACCCGCGCCGCCGCCCATAGCAATGGAAAAGTCTCCCCGGCCATGACATTGACCGTGTTGGAGCGGATCGCCAAAGGCGACGCCGCCGCAGTCCAGGAATGTATGACGAGCTACGGTGGCCTGGTCTGGTCGCTGGCGCTGCGCATGTCCCCCGGGCGTGCCGATGCCGAAGACGCCGTCCAGGAAGTCTTCATGGACCTGTGGCGCAATGCTGCGGCCTACGATCCGGCCAAGAGCCCTGAGAAGGTCTTCATCGCGATGATCGCGCGCCGCCGCCTCATCGATCGCTGGCGCAGCCGCTCACGTCGGCTCGAGACCGAGCCCATCGAGGACAGCGAGGCCTTCCTCGAACAGCAGTCCGAGGCGCCGCAGCAGACCAGCGTAGAGCTGGACGAAGCCATGGCCGTCATTGATACGCTGGATGCCGAGCAGCGTCAGGTTGTGCTCATGGGCGTCGTGCAAGGGATGACGCACAGCGAGATCGCGCGCGAGACCGGCAAGCCGCTGGGCACGGTCAAGACGCAGATGCGCCGTGGGCTGATCAGGATTCGTGCGCGCCTGGCTGGTGGTGAGGATGTCGGCGCCGAAGCCCACGGGGTGAGCCCGTGATGCACTCCCAGGGTACCGAAGACCGGCTGCTGGAGCTGTTGTGCCAGCGGGCTATCGAGGGCCTGAGCCCGGGCGAGACCGGCGAGCTGCGCATATTGCTCAAGGCACATCCCGAGGTCGACCCGGAGCAGTTCGACCAGGCTGCAGCGTGGGTCGATCTGGCCTGCCTGAAGACCGAGTCAGAGATGCCGGCGGCATTGCAGACCAAGATCGCCGAGCAGGCGGTCGCTGCTCTGGCGGGTCCTGTCAAGGACGACGCCGGGCGCAGTGGCAACGTCGTCGCCATGGATGCTCGCCGTGCGACAACCCGGCGCAGTGCGCCCGCCTGGTTTGCTGCAGCGGCAAGTCTCGTCATCGCCTTTGCATTGTGGATGCGGGGGCCGGAGATTCGCGAGGTGCCGGTCGAGGTGGAGCGCATCGTCGAGGTCGCCCCGCAGCTGCCGCCGCCTGAACAGCGGCTTGCCAGCCTGGAACAGCAGGCAGCCGAACTCGTGCGCTCAAGCTGGCAGCTCACCGACGATTATGCCGACCTGGCCGTGGATGGCGCTGTCGTGTGGAGTGCACAACACCAGGAAGGCTACATGGTGTTTCGCGGGCTGCCCGCCAATGATCCTGCGCAGAACCAGTATCAGCTGTGGATCTTCGACGCGACGCGTGATGAGAGTTTCCCTGTCGATGGTGGTGTGTTCGACATGCCCGCTGATGCTGCCGAAGTGGTCGTGCCGATCAGTGCGGGTGTGCCCGTGCGCGAGGCCACGCTGTTTGCCATTACCCGCGAGAAAAGTGGCGGCGTGGTGGTGTCAGATCGCGAAGAACTGATGCTGGTGGCGTCGGTTAACTAGCTCCCCCCGCCGGCCGCACTGCGGTCGGCTACTCATCTTTGCTGACCACATTCACTTCATTGTGAATCCGTACGTTGATCGTGCCCGAATCCCTTGAATGTCTGTCGCTCCCTGCTAAGCGCAGGAGGTCGAGTCTGTGGCCGGCGATGCGCGTGCGCAGAATCTACTGCAAGACACGCTGGAATCGAAGCACTGCTGAATGGATGAGTGTTCGTTCCCGCACTGACTGCGGTCAGCGATAAGGCAAGACTGTCGATCGCAACGCAGCAAGGAGCAAGTCGTGCAGGGACGCAACAGGAGGCGGAGTCCGGTGGGTTTGCACCGCCTCGCCGCAGGCATCAATGACGTAACTAAATTTGTGATTAAGGAGTTTGTCCATGGATAGGAAATTTATGCCTGCTGCGCTCGCAGCAGCTTTTCTCGCGCTCGCTGGCTGCGGCAGCAGCTCGAGCTCCGGCACCCCCGAAGTCGTCCCGCCGCCGCCGCCGCCTCCGCCGCCCGCCGAGACCTCCACCGTACGCATCGTGCACGCGTCTGCGGATGCGCCGAACGTCAATATTCTGATCGATGGTGATGCTGCATTCGAAAATGTCGCGTTTCTTGCGGCAACCCCGCTGACGGAGCTCGATTCGGGCGACTACGAGATCCAGGTCGACGGGCGGCTGCCAGGCGATGAGGTCACCACCGTCATTGGTCCGGTCACGCTGACGCTGGAAGCCGATACGCAGTACAACGTGCTTGCGATTGGCGATGTAGGCGGGGATGGCATCGAGCCGCTGGTACTGACCCAGCCGGCCAACGAGATCGAGGCTGGTACCGTACGCGCACGCGTCGTGCACGCAGCCCCTGGTGCCCCGGAAGTCGAGGTGTATGTCACCGCACCCGGTGAACTCGCACCGGGCGAGACGCCGCTGGGAAGCTTCGTGTTCGGCGAAGATCTTGGTCCGGTCGAAGTGGACGCGGGCGACTACCAGATCCGCGTCGCCGTGCCGGGCGACGAGCCCACCGTGGTCTTTGATTCAGGCGCCATTGCGCTGCCGGGCGGGGCTGATCTGCTGATCGCTGCGGTCACCAACACCGGCCCTGGCGACTCACCGATCACGCTGCTGGTCTCCGATGGTGTGGATTCCTTCAATCTCCTGGATATTGGCACGCCGGCAACCGCGCGGGTCGTGCACGCATCACCGGATGCCGGCAATGTCGACGTGCTCGTCGATGACGCCGTTGCCGTGCCGAACCTGGCGTTTCCGGAGTTTACCGATTACCTGTCGCTTGCGCCGGGTGAATACAATATCAAGGTGACACCTGCCGGCAATCCGGGCACCGTGGCCATCGAGGCGGACCTCGAACTCGAGATCGGCGCCGAGTATGCTGTTGTTGCCGTGGGAGAGCTTGGCGTTGCCACGATCGACGCGCTGGTCCTGGTCGATGACAACCGACGCGTTGCCACCGAGGCGAAAGTGCGTATCGTGCATGGCTCACCCAATGCAGGCCCCGTGGACATCTACGTGACCGGTGTGGGCGAGGCGATCGATGACGCAGAGCCCGCGATCGCAGGTTTCGAGTTCCTCGAGCAGACCGGCTATCTGAGTCTGCCTGCAGATGACTATGACGTCACGGTGACCGCGGCGGGTACCACCACGCCTGCCATCGGTCCGGCCACCATTGCGCTGGCAAACGGCGGCATCTATACCGCGATCGCCCGTGATCCGCTGCCAGGGGATATGGACTTCGGTCTGATTCTTCTGGACGACTTCGTGCTCATAGACTAGTACTTGCGGATTCTGATCCGCGACCCCTGCGAAGCCCCGCCCGAGTGCGGGGCTTCGCCTTTTTGAGGGTGTAGAATCTTGCGATGAACTCGCAGTCCTCCCGACAGTGCAGCCATGCGGTGTTGATGGTCCAGCCGGTCGGGTTCGCAGCGAACCCGGAAACCGCCGCCAGCAACGCCTTTCAGCAGCCATTGCCGCCCACCGACGCGCTGGCACGCAATGCCGCCACCCAGTTCGAGGGGCTTGCCCAGGCGCTGCGCGAGGCTGGCATCACCGTCGTCATTGCCGAAGGCAGATCCGAGCCGTGCCTGCCTGACCAGGTGTTTCCGAACAACTGGCTGACCCTGCATGCAGATGGCACTGCGGTGTTCTACCCGATGCAGGCGCCGAGCCGACGCGCTGAGCGCCGCGATGATGTTTTCACCCAGCTGCAGCGTGAGGCGGGATTCACGCTGCGTCGCCTGATCGATCTGAGCGGCTATGAGGTGGCAGGCCGCTTTCTCGAGGGCACAGGCAGCCTGGTGCTTGACCGCGTCAATCATGTCGCCTATGCCTGTCGCGCGCCGCGCACGGATGAGCAGGTAGCCGCCGACTGGGCGTTGCGGCTGGGCTATCGGCTGGTGATGTTCGATGCGCTCGACGCCGACGGTGTACCCATCTACCACACCAACGTGATGATGTCGGTGGGCAGCGGTTTCGCGCTGGTGTGCGCCGAGGCCATCAGCGACCCCGACGAACGCCACGGGGTACTGGCCGAACTCGAGGCCAGCGGTCGCGAAGTGATCATCGCCAACCTCGCACAGATCGGCTGTTTCGTTGGCAACATGCTGGAATTGCGAGCCGCCGACGGATCCGCCGTGATCGCGATGTCTGCGGCCGCAGATACTGCATTGACCCAGTCGCAGCGTGATCGCCTGACAGCGCACGGACGCATCGTCAGCGCTCCCATTGCTGATATCGAAAAAGCGGGCGGCGGCAGCGTTCGCTGCATGCTTGCGGAGGTCTTTACATGAGCGCGTTCAGGCCGCCTCTGCGCACATCGCGTGACAGCCACGTTGGCGCATCCGTGTAACAAAACCACAACATTGCTGTAAGCACAGTGCAAAGCTGTCGTGGCCCACTGCAGGTTCCCCGATTGCCGGCGTGAATCGCCGTCATCGGTTCTTCGTCAGTGGATCTGCCTGCCAGGGGCGCGAACATGGCATCGATACTCATCGTGGATGGAGACACCAGCGCACGCGAACCTGTTGCGCGCCAGTTGCGCGGCCAGGGCCACAAGGTACGCGAGGCGGCCAGCTGCCGCGCGGCCGACGATTTGCTTGGTGAACAGTGTCCGGACCTGCTGATGCTCGAGTGGACCTTGCCCGACATGTCCGGCATCGACTATGTCGGTGAGTTGCGCACACGTGAGGGACTTCGCCCGCCGCGCATGATCATGGTCTCGCACCGTGATGATGTGCGCGACATCGTGCGCGCGCTGGACAACGGCGTGGACGATTACATCACCAAGCCCTATCGCGCCGCCGAACTGCTGGCGCGCGTGCGCGCAGCCCTGCGTCGCCCGGCGGCGCTGCCGGTCTCCGAGACCCTGCACATCGGCGAGATCCAGATGGACCGGGTCGCCCACCGTGTGCGTATCAGCCGCGAGGAGGTCAGCCTGGCGCCTGCCGAATACCGCCTGCTTGAATTCCTGCTCGCCCATCCGGGGCGGGTACACAGTCGTTCGCACCTTCTGCACCGCGTCTGGGGACGCGAGAACGGTGTCAGTCCGCGCACCGTGGATGTGCACGTGCGCCGGCTTCGCCAGGTGCTCGAGCCACACAAGCTCGAAGGCATGATCCAGACCATCCGCGGTTTCGGCTATCGCCTGCAGTCGCCGGATGAGCGCAGCAACGGCGTTGCCCACGCCGACTGACTGACCGTCGTGGGCGAGGTCCCGGGGCGCCAGCCCGGCCAACCCGCCCGGTAGCCGCCCGGCCCTGCTGCGCCCGAGCGACTAGCCCGCTGAGCCCAAGGTACAATCCGCTCATCCTTTCCGCGGATTCGCCCTGATGCTCGAACTGGGACTCAAACTGCTGATCGCCTACCTGCTGGGCTCGGTGATGGGCAGCCTGCTGCTGGGCCGGCTGCGCGGCGTGGACATCCGCGAGCTTGGCAGCGGCAACGCCGGGGGCACGAATGCCTTGCGTACGCAGGGCACGACCTTCGCCATCGGTGTAATCATCATCGATATCGGCAAGGGCGTGCTGCCGGTGCTGTTGCTGCCCATGCTGGCGCTGCCGGGCGTGCCGCTGGATCCGGCCGTGCCCCGGGAACTGGTGATTTACGGCTGCGCGCTGGCCGCCATTCTCGGCCACGTGTGGCCGCTGTGGTATGAGTTCCGCGGCGGCAAGGGCGCGGCCACGGCCATCGGCGTGATTGCCGTACTGGCGCCCACGCTGGCACTGCCGATGCTGCTGGTGTGGCTGGCGATCGTGTTCACGACCGGCATCGTCAGCCTCGGGACGATGAGTGCCGCGGCGATCGCGCCGTTGCTGGTCGCGCTGGGCTGGCCGGTCGCGCTCGAGGGTTTTTTCTGGTTTGCCTTGATCGTCGCTACGCTGATGCTCTACACCCATCGCAGCAATATCCTGCGGCTGCGCGCAGGCACGGAGAACCGCGTCGCGCGTCTGATGCTGTTCCGGCGGCGATCCTGATGACTGCCGGCACCGGCATCCCGATGGCGGTCATCGCCATGCTCGCCGATGGTGAGGTGCATTCCGGTGAGGCCCTGGCCGCCAGGCTCGGGGTGACGCGTGCGGCGGTGTGGAAGCAGGTGCGCGAGCTGGTGTCGCTGGGGCTTGAAGTCGAGGCCGTCGCAGGCCAGGGTTACCGCCTCGTGCCGCCTCTTGAACTGCTAGAAGACGAGTCGATCCGGCAGGCCGCGCGCTGCAAGGCGCTGCGCACGCTCAGCGTGTTCGGCCAGCTCGATTCGACCAACACCTGGTTGTTGTCCCAGCCGATGCCTCCGCCGGGCCGGCTCGATGCCTGCCTGGCAGAGACGCAGACGGCCGGGCGCGGGCGGCGTGGCCGCAGCTGGGCGGCACCGCTCGGGGGCGGGCTGTATCTGTCCATGGCCTGGCAGTTCGATCCGCGGCCACCGGATTTTTCGGCGCTGAGTCTGGCCACCGGTGTGGCCGTGCGCGCCGCACTCGCCGATCTGGGCCTGACCTCGGTGCAGCTGAAATGGCCGAATGACCTGGTCGTCGACGACGGCAAGCTCGGCGGCATCCTGGTGGAGCTCAAGGGCGAGGCCGACGGCCCCTCCCAGGTCGTGATCGGGGTCGGCATCAATGTGGCGCTGCCGGCGCAGGCGCGCGAGGCTATTGCCCCGAACTGGGGCCGTGGCCCCATCGATCTTCACGAGATCATCGGCCAGCCGGTCTCGCGCAATCAACTGGCCGGGCGCCTGATCGCACGCTCTGCGGAGATGCTGGCGCGCTTCCAGGTCAGCGGCTTTGCGCCGTTTCGCGAGGACTTCGCGCAGGCGGATTATCTGCGTGGCAGGCCGCTCAGTGCCCCGTCACCCGGCAGCGGCGGTACAGGCACAGATCACGGCGGCGCCGCTGACATGATCCGCGGCACGGGTGACGGCGTGGACAGTGATGGTGCGCTGCGCGTGGCCACCGCCCAGGGTGTCGTGCGCATTGTCTCTGGCGAGGTGTCGGTGGGCCTGCGCCGGTGAAACTGCTCATCGATGCCGGCAACAGTCGCCTGAAATGGGGTCTCTGGGATGGCACCCGCGTCACGGATGTTGCGTACTGCCCGCTGAAGCATGACCCGGGTGGTGCCGTGCGTACGCTGGCCGCGGCCGTGCCGGAGCGCATCGAGGCGATCATCGTAGCCAATGTCGCCGGTCCCTGGGTGGCCGATGCGCTGCGCCGCGGGCTTGCGCGTGTGTGCAGCACGCCACCGCGTTTCGTCGCCACATCGGCCCAGGCGCACGGAGTGAGCTGTGCCTACGCCGAGCCTGCGAAGCTGGGCGTGGACCGTTGGGTGGTGGTCATCGCGGCGCATCACCTGGCCCAGGGGCCTGCCATGGTGGTGGATGCCGGCACGGCGGTCACAGTGGATGTCGTCACCGACGGTGGTCAGCACCTCGGCGGCCTGATCCTCGCCGGTGCCGAATTGATGGCCCGCGCACTGTATCGCGACACCAGCGATATCGGTCATGCGCGTGTGCAGCTGTTGCCCGGGCATGCCCATGAGGCGTTCGGCCGCACGACCGACGAGGCGGTGAGTTTCGGTGCCGTGTGGGCGCAGGTCGGCGCCGTCGAGCGTGCGCGTATTGCAGCCCGCGAGGCGCTGTCGGCCGAGCCGGTACTGTATGTCACTGGCGGCAATGCCCCGCAACTGCTGCCTTATCTGGCGGGTCAGCCCGAGCACCGGCCCACGCTGCTGCTCGAAGGTCTGGCGATCATGGCGCAGGGGTAATGCGCTGATGCGCAACCTGCTGCTGACACTGCTGCTGGCCAACCTGGCGCTGCTGGCCTGGCGCTACTGGGTGGATGAGCCGGTCCGTGGCGAGCCGCCGCAGCATCGCGGTGTGCCGCAGCTGGAGCTTGCGCCGCCGAGTGATGCTGTCACGGATTCAGGCCTTGCCATCAGCCGCGAGGCTGACGAGGACGACGACGCAGATGTGCGCGTGGATGGTCCACCGCTGCAGCTGGTGCAGCAGCTCGGACCTGAGCCGCGCCGCGACCGCGAC
>JAFIFN010000137.1 GCA_020832005.1 Gammaproteobacteria bacterium
CTGGCCTGCTCGAAGCCTGCTGAGATGACGATGGCGGCACGCGTGCCGCGTGCGCCCAGCGCCTCGATGATGCCCGGAATCGTCGCCGCGGGCGTGCAGATGACCGCCAGGGAGGGGGTTTCGGGCAGGGCGTCAGCGTCGCGGTAGCTGCGCTTGCCCTGCACGATCCGGTGTTTCGGATTCACCGGATAGATCGCACCGGTGAACTCACCGGCCAGCAGGTTTCTCAATACCGCAGCGCCGACACTGTGTTCGCGCTCCGAAGCACCGAATACCGCAATGGAGCGCGGTCGGAAAAGCTGTTCGAGGTGGCGGACCGACATGCCGACGATGATCGCAGATTCGTGTGACAGCTTCTCGGGAAAATCACGCGGAAATCACGGGCTGTCGCATTGGCCTTGATGCTGTAATCTGGGTGCTTGCTCGAAAGATGCGCCTCAATAAGCCCGATGGGCCATAAAGTCCTGCTCCGATGACATCGACAGACCCCGACACCCCCCCGACGTTGCGGGAGGCACTGACGAATACCTGGCCCTTGCTGCTGGGTTTCGCGCTGATCATGTTGGGGGGCGGGCTACAAGGCACGCTGCTGGGCCTGCGCGCCTCGATGGAGAACTTCCCCACGCTGGCCACCGGCCTGATGATGTCGGCCTACTACGTCGGTTTTCTGTTGGGTTCCGTTGCGACAAATTACTTCGTCTCCCGGGTTGGTCACATCCGTGTGTTCGCAGCGCTGGCCTCTCTTGCCTCGATGATCATTCTGCTGCATTCGGTTGCGGTGGATGTTGCCTTGTGGGGCGTGCTGCGCTTCCTGTCGGGCATCTGCTTCGCCGGTGTGTATATCGTGGCCGAGAGCTGGCTGAATGACCGTGCCAGCAACGCCACGCGCGGGCGCATCTTTGCCGTCTACATGATGATCAGTTTCGCGGGCCTTGCGGTCGGCCAGTTCCTGCTCAACCTCGCCGATCCGATGGCCAGCACCCTGTTCATGCTGGTGTCGATCCTGGTGTCGCTGGCAGCCGTGCCGCTGGTGCTGAGTTCGCGCCAGGGCCCGAGTTTCGCCCGACCCGTCGGGCTTGGCTTCCGCGTCGTGTTTGCGCGATCACCGATGGCGGTCACCGGGGTACTGGCCTCCGGCCTGGCCTCGGGTGCGGTGTTCGGCATGGGCGCGGTGTACGCCAATGCCGTGGGGTTGAGCGTGGCTCAGACGGCATCTTTCGTCGCGATGCCGATCATCGGCGCCATGCTGCTGCAGTGGCCACTGGGCTATCTGTCCGATCGCATCGACCGACGCCGGGTCATCGTGCTGGCCGCCATCAGTGCCCTGCTGGCGGCACTGATGGCCATTTTTGTCACGGCCGGATCATCGCTGTTCTTTGCGGCGATGGTGCTGCTCGGCGGCACGACGCTGCCTGTCTACGGGATTGCAGCCTCGCACCTCAACGACCAGCTGGCGCTCGACGAGATGGTGGCTGCGAGCAGCACGCTGGTGTTGCTCTCGGGCGTGGGTGCGGCACTCGGTCCTGTGCTCGTGTCGCTGCTGATGGGTGGTATCGGTCCGAGCGGTTTCCTGTGGTTCTTCGCGCTGGTGAGCACCACGCTGCTTGTCTATACGGCCTTGCGCATCCGTCTGCGCACACCGGCGACCTTGATCAAGCGACCATGGATGCAGGCCCGGCCTGCGGTCTCGCCGGTGGCCGTGACCATGGGCGTGGAGGCGCGCGTGGACGCACAGGCAGCGCTGGAAGATGAGGTGTCGTCCGAAGCGGCTGTCGGCGAGTCGCGCTGAAGCACGATTGCGTCCGGGCACTGCAGACACAAAAAAAGCGGCCCCCCGGCAAGGGGGCCGCTCGCCCTGAGCCGGCTTACGCCGGCAGTTGCAGGCGCTGTGTTACGGCATAATCACCTGGTCGATGACATGGATCACGCCGTTGCTGGCCATGACATCGGCCTGGATGACGGTGGCATCATCGATTTTCACGGTACCGTTGTTGACGGTGACCGAAATGCTGGCGCCGTTGACGGTCTCCGCCGAGCTGACGTTGACCACATCAGCGGCAGTCACCTTGCCTGCCACCACGTGGTAGGTCAGGATCGCGACCAGCTGCTCGCGGTTCTCAGGCAGCAGCAGGCTCTCGACGGTGCCTTCGGGCAGCGCGGCGAATGCCTCATCAGTGGGCGCAAAGACGGTGAACGGGCCGTCGCCCTTGAGCGTGTCTACAAGACCTGCGGCCTGAACGGCAGCCACCAGGGTCTGGAAAGCACCCGCGGCAACCGCGGTATCAACGATATCGCTGCTATTTGCGGCATGACTGCCGTGATTGGAAGCGGTGGCAACGCCGCCGACGAGGGCAAGACTTGCGGCCGCGGTGGCCAGGACTGCGCGTGTCATGTTCATGGGTATCTCTCCTTGAGACTGGTGTATCGATTCGTCCGTGGACGTCAGGACGACGTCATGCATCTCTACGCATGGCAAGGGCAGGCAGATTCGAATCGGCGCTTTCGAACGACCTGCAACCACCCAGTGAACGGCGCGGAGGGCCCCGGCCGCCGCCGTCAGCGACTGTCGCCGATTTGAGACAGCAGTCACAGATTGCGCACTTCACGAGACGTTTTCCTGTGCGGCTTTCCTATACTGCTGACTTGTCCAGGCCCGGCGGCCGCAGCGGTGACCGCCAGATCCTGCGCAGGTGAGCGAACATTGCATCGGGAACCGGCCATCGTGAGTGAGGCGTGCGAACCAGCGCAACGCGCCAGTCTGCTCGTCATCAACGGCGACGCGGGCAGTCGTCGTGCGCTGGAGACCGCGCTTGCAGGACGTTTCCGCCTGCAGTTCGCCGCGGCAGCAGCCGAGGCCCTGAAGATTGCGGCCAGCGAGCCGGTCGATGTACTGGTGACCGATCATCGCCTCAGCGGGATGTCCTGTCGCCAGCTGCTGCGCCAGCTCGCCGAGTGCTCACCACGTACCCTCAGCGTGGTGATGGCCGATCCAGAGGATACCGTGGCGACGGCCTCGGCGGTCAACGACGCGAACGTGTTCTGCGTTCTGAACAAGCCCTGTCCACTCAGTGAGTTCACCGAAACTCTGGAGCTTGCCGTCCAGGCGCAGCGCTCCGGGCCGACGGCGGGCGGCGACGGCGACGACCCGCTCGGCGCCTCTGGCGTGCATGCATTGCTCGAATCCAGCACGGTGGCCATGGTCGTGCTCAGCGCCGACGACGGACTGGTCGGTACCATTGCCACCAGCGCGGGCGAGCGCTATCCGCTCCACCGTGCAGCCGACGAGTCGCAGCTGCTGACGTTACTGGCCCGCGAGGCACCGGGCGTGCTGGTGATCGATGCGGCTGCGTGCCAGGAGGTGGCCCAGGTTGCAGCACGCGTGCAACGCTACCAGCCCAGCCTGGCAATCATCATTGCCACCGATCGTGCCGATGCTGCCGCGCTGCTGGGCCTGGTCGGCCAGCATGGCGTGCTGCGCGTCCTGCTCAAGCCAATCTCGCCGGGTCAGAGTCGCCTGTGCGTCGAGGCCGCCGCGCGCCGGCACGTGGAACTGCTTGACAGTGCCGGCCCGATGCAGCCGGAGCCCGGCGGGGAAGACCATGCTCCGCGTGGTCGGCGCCTGGGGCTGTGGAGCGGTGCGGGCGCCGCCCTGGTGCTGATCTGTGCAGGGGCATTGTGGTTGTTCTCGGGATCGCAGCGTGTCGATCCCGCGCAGCCCGCCGTGTCAGTTCCGGTTCCCAGCGAGGCTGTCGGACCTGCGCCCACGCCGGTCGCCAAACCGGCAGAATCGGTCATGCCGTCGCCGACCACGAGGCAGGACACCATCCCGACTTCGCTGGCCGCCGCCGAGGCAGCCCTGCTGGCCGGACACCTGCTCGGCCCTGACGGTGACAGCGCCGAGAGCCTGTTTCGCGGCCTGCTGGCCGAGGACCCGGGCAATGGCACGGCCAGACTGGGGCTGGAGCGCGTGTGGCTTGCGGTGCTGGCGGAGGCTGAACGCGCTCTGGCTGAAGGCGATACCAATCGTGCCGAGTTATGGCTGGAGTCGCTGGCTGAGCGTGTGCCCGGCCATCCACGACTGGCGTTGGTGCGCCGCCAGCTCGCTGCGCAGCTGCGGGTCGCCGCGCCACCACCACCCGCCGCTGTGCCTGCGCAGACCGATAGTGCTGCCGCGGCCAATGCTGACGCCGTCGTGATCCCGCCGGCCGGCGCAGACGAGATCGCTACCGCAGACGATGCCGCGGCGGCGTCGATTATTATTGAACTGCTCGACGAGGCGCGCAGGCGTCTGCGCGCAGAGGATTTTTCGCAGGCGCGGACGCAGCTGGCGCTTGCGGCAGAACTGGGGGCGGGTCCCGACCAGCTGGGCCTGGCCGAAACCGAGCTCGTGGCGGCGGAGACGGCCGCGCGACTGCGCACCAATCGCCAGTTGCTGCAGCTTGCCCAGGATCGCATGGAGCAGGGTCGCCTGCTTGAACCGGTCACTGACAGTGCCGGGTATTATCTGGCGGCGGTCCGCGACACCGATCCGGAGAGCCCGGCGCTGTTTATCGCCGAGCAACGCCTTGCACGTGCGCTGCTGGTGCGCGGGGCCGAGGCCCGAGAGGCTGGTGAACTCGATGCCGCCCAGCGCTTGATCGACTCCGCAGCGGCCCTGGGCGTGGTGCCGGCGGAGCTTGCCCAGGCGCAGACGGCACTGGCACGCCAGCGCGATATTGTGGCGGCCCGCGAGAACGTGGTGGCTGAAGGGGAACTGGTGCGACTGGAATACCGTGCGCCGGACTATCCCCGCCGTGCCTTCCGGTTGCAGCAGGAAGGCTGGGTCGAGCTGGAATTTACCGTTGGACCCGATGGGCGCCCGCAGGAAATCGTTGTGACCAATACCGATGAGGGATCCGACGGCGTGTTCAACGACAATGCCATCGCGGCGCTCGAGCGATGGCTGTATGAGCCGGTCACGGTTGACGGACGCTATGTGCCGCAGCGTGCGCGTGTGCGTCTGCGCTTCGAGATTCGCTAGCTGAAAGGCGCGGGGTCAGCAATCACTGCCGGGTGATACCATCTGCGCTTCCACAGTCTCGGAAGAAGCGCATGCGATCCTGGTTGTTCATCCCGGGCGACAGCGAACGAAAACTGGCCAAGCTCGCCGACCTGCAGGCCGATGCCGTAATACTCGACCTGGAGGACGCGGTGATGCCGGCCAGCAAGGCCGTGGCGCGCGAGCGTGTGCGGGCGGTACTCGATGCAAACAGCGGGCCACGCGCCCACGAGCTGTGGGTGCGCATCAACCCGCTGGGCAGCGGTATGGCGATGGCGGATCTGGCAGGCGTGGTTGCAGGCCGACCCGATGGCATCATGCTGCCGAAGTTTGAGACCGCCGCCGAGCTGGCCCGCATCGATGCCGCCCTCGCAGCGCTTGAGGCCCGAGAGGGCCTGCCGGAAGGCCAGATCGGCCTGGTAGTCGTCGCCACGGAAACCGCCCGGTCGATGTTCGAGCTGGGTCAGCTCGGGCAGGCAAGCGCGCGACTGCGCGGGGTGACCTGGGGGGCCGTGGATCTGGCCGTGGAACTGGGTGCGGCACAGAATCGCACACCCGCGGGTGACTGGTTGCCCACCTATCAGCTGGCGCGGTCGATGACGCTGCTGGCCGCATCCGCGGCACAGGTGGCTGCGATCGATACCGTCTACACCGACTTCCGCGATCAGGAAGGACTGGCACGCTATTGTGCCCAGGCCCGGCAGGATGGCTTTACCGGCATGCTGGCCATCCACCCGTCGCAGGCGCCCGTGATCAACGCGGCATTTACGCCTGGCGACGAGGAATGCGAATGGGCGCGCAAAGTGCTGGCGCTGTTCGAGCAGGCGCCCGACGGTGCCGGTGCACTGCAACTCGATGGGCGCATGATCGATGCCCCGCACATCAAGCAGGCACAGCGCATCCTGGCGCTGCAGGCGCGCGCGCAGGAATAAAATCCTCAGCAGGCCCCTGCACAAAATAAAAAATGCCGGCAACCCGAAGGTTGCCGGCACTGAATGCTGCACCCCTGCAGTGGCAATCAGAAGTTGTAGCGGAAGCTCGCCATGTAGGTCCGTGGCTTGTTGTAGTAGGGCAGCGGCGGCAGCACCGAGTTGAGCTGCACGCGGTTGTTGCAGTTCTTGCAGTCAAAGCGCAGCGCCCAGGCGCCGTTGATGTCTTCGAGCGAGATGGCTGCGTTGATGTTGCTGTAGGCGTCCACCGCCGAGAATGCGGCGTTTGAGGTGCCGACCTCATGCCGGCCGAAGCGCGTGACAGTGAATGACGGCACGAGCTCGAGCTGCGGGCCGACCTGGATGGCGTAGTCGGCGCCGATGGCCAGGGAGTACTCCGGCGTGCGCACCGGCGTGGCGATGCCGCCGTCGGGGGTGACGATGCCGGTACCACAGGTGTCGGGGACGCCGGCCAGGCAGTTCTGCTGCTGCTGGATGATCGAAGGATCGATGTTCCTGTACTCGGAGTCCTGGATGCCGAGATTGGCGAACAGCGTCAGGCGGTCCGTCGCCAGTGCCAGGAACTCGAACTCCGCGCCCTTGACCTGGAGATCCGCAAAGTTCTGGGTGATGAACACGATACCGGTGGGACCGGTAAAGGCCGACGGGAGCTGGAAGTCCGTGACATCGGTCAGGAACGCCGTGGCATTGAAGCGCAGGCGTCGGTTCATCAGCTCGCTGCGAAAGCCCGCCTCGTAGGACCACACGACTTCCGGATCGAATGGCTGGACCAGCAGTGCGTTGTTGTTGCGCGCGTTCCAGCCGCCCGACTTGAAACCACGCGTGGCCGACACGTAGGCATTCATGTCGTCATTGATCTCGTACTGCAACGCCACGCGTGGCGTCCACAGCTGTGTCTTCTGCTCCACGGGCACGCCCTGGTCGATGATCGCCTGGGTGGTCAGCGACGAGGCCAGCAGCGGGTTGTTGGGCGTGTAGGCGATATCCTTTTTCTCGTCGGTGTAGCGCACGCCGAGCGTCAGGGTCCAGTCGGCAGCAAAGCGCCAGTCGGCCTGGCCATAGATGGCCCAGGCGCGGGTGTTGTTCTCCATGGTCCGGTCTGCCAGCAGGAACGGCACGCCGATGTTGAAGATGTCCGCGAAGTCGGTGACGTTGTCTTCATCCATGAAGTAGGCGCCGACGACGTAATCGATGTCATCGTTCCACGCCGACCCCGCGAGTTTGACCTCCTGGGTGAACTGGTCATGCTGGCCATCATTGATGATCGCGAAACCACCCCATGGTGTGGGGCCGTTGAAGAAGTCGAGGAAGAACTTCTGGTTCATCTCCCGGTAGCCGGTGATGACCTCCAGGTCACCCAGCGCGGTGGCAAAATTGAGTCGCGAGGTCAGCGACCACGCACGCACGAGGTTGCCTGTCGGAATGAAGGACTTGGTAGAGGCCAGCGGGCCCACTGGGCCGAAACTGCCGTCAGTGAGGACACCGAACATGGTCACGCCGGCAAGATTGCCGTCGCGGCGCAGTCCGGTGTCGGTGAAGAATCCGCCACTGCCATCCGGGGTGCCGGCGATCGCTGCATCCTGAGTGTCAACATAGTCCGCGGCGATGTCCCAGGTCACCGAGTCCGTGGGCATCCAGCGAATATCGGCGCGCATGCCATAGTTTTCTTCAAAGTTAAGTGTCTGGCCGGTCGTGCGGTTGTCCAGGTAGCCGTCATCCTCGATCCAGTAGCCGCTGAACTTGGTCAGCAGTGTGTCGTTGACCGGCAAATCCACGGTGCCGCGGACCATCTTGCGGTTGAAGCGCCCGAAGCCCATCTCCACAAAGCCGCCGAACTCCTCGGCGGGTCTGCGCATGATGACGTTGACTGCGCCGCCGGTGGTGTTGCGGCCGAACAGTGTGCCCTGGGGCCCGCGCAGCACCTCGATGCGATCGACATCGAACAGCGTGAAGTTGTTGGCGTTCTGGCGGCTGACATAGATGTCATCGATATAGCTGCCGACCGGCGGGTCGAAGGTGGCGATCGACTCGGTGTTGTTGAGGCCGCGGATGGAGTAGACGTTGGCAGTGCCCAGGCCGGTATTGTTGCTGCCGTAGAAGTTGGGGACCAGCCTGGTCATGTCCAGCGCCTCGGTGACGCCCAGGCGACTGAGCTGGGCGCTGTCGAAGGCCGACACGGCGAGCGGGATTTCCTGCACGGTTTCCTGGCGCCGCTGGGCGGTGACGACCACCTCGTCGAGCGTGCGCTGCTGTGCCACCGGCGCGTCCTGCGCCTGGACCGTCACCGTGCCGCCCAGGGCGAGCGTGACGGCCAGCGCCACGGGTGAAAAAGTCGTGAGTTTCATCGATTGAGTCCCTTTTCTGATATCAGTTGCAAAGCATCTCTGGCTGATTTCCCTACCCCAGGCTGATTCCTGTGTGGCGGCCAGGCCACGAATTTTCAGTGATCTTGGTTTCGCTATGCGCAGCAGGTTGACGGCCGCAAGCGTTGGGATTCAGAGATGAGACAAGGCGTAAGCCGTATGTGCATGGGATTGTATACAACCCGAGCGTTTGATGGAAGCATCGGGGTCGCTCTGGCTGAAAAAATGTTGTTAATATGCAACGGACTGCACGGTCCATTGCGGGTGCCGGACGGTGGATTGGCATGCCCTGAACAAAAAAAGGGCCGACCCTCAACAGGTCGGCCCCTCAGCAGGCGGGCTTGTCGCCCGCCGCGAACTCAGAAGCGGAAACGCAGGCTGGCGCCCACCTCGCGGCCGCGGTCGACCCCGACGGCCAGGCAGCGCTGGGTCGGTCCGAACAGCGTGCCATCGTCCTGCGCCCGATACAGGCAGGAATTGGTCGCCGAGATGGCCGGCGAGCCCGGCTTGTCGCTGTCGAGGATATCGCGCACGAATACCGCGATCTCCCACCAGCCGGCATCCAGCGCGGCACGCAGGTTGACCCGCGTGATCGGCTTGATCTCGGCCAGGTTGGCAGCATCTGCGTAGGTCTTGCTCTGGTAGGTCACGCTGCCGTCGATCTGCACATCCATGTCCGCATTCAGCGGGAAGAAATATGTGCTGCGGATGTTGCCGGTCCAGCGTGGCAGGCCAATCGAGGTCAGGCCCTTGAACGTGCCACCATCAAAGAGCCGGACCAGGTTGATGTCGGTCGGCAGGGTCTCGGAGGTGAACTCATGCTTGGCGAGTGCCAGGCCTGCGCCAAGGCTCCAGCGATCGGTCAGCGCTGCACGGGTGTCGAGTTCGAAGCCGTAGCTTTCGGACTCACCGACGTTGTCGAACAGCGTGACCGGCACGCCGTCTATGGAGGAGACCGCCGAGAACTGCTGGTCCTCGACATCCATGAAGAACACCGCGCCATTGAACAGCACCCGGCCGTCGAGCAGCTCGCTCTTCCAGCCCAGCTCCCAGTTGGTCAG
>JAFIFN010000138.1 GCA_020832005.1 Gammaproteobacteria bacterium
CGCCGACCGGACCCTTGGCATCCGCATGCCGGACAGCGCGCGGAAGGAGGGGAATCGTGCCCTTTTCGCATGGCCAGGCACTGCTCGAGACTGCGGGCGATCGCGGCACGCTGCTGGAACTGCGCGGCGACCACAACACCGGCTTCCTGGTCAGCGGCCAGACCTATCTTGAAGGACTCGAAACATTCATTTCACGGCACCTGCCGCAGGCGCAGAACCGGGCCAGTCCGGATCGGTGATGCAGGCGGCAAACATCGCGGCATCGATATTGCCGCCCGAGAGCGTGACCACCGCGCACTGACCCGCCAGGTCGCCGACGCGGTGCAGCAACGCGGCCAGTGCCACGGCACCGCCGGGCTCGAGCACGAGCTTCAGCCGGGCGAATGCCAGGCGCATGGTTGCTGCGACCTCGGCGTCACTGACCGCATAGCCGCCCGCGCACAGCTCACGCGTGATCGCAAAGGTCAGTTCACCGGGTGCAGGTGCGAGCAGCGCATCGCAGATTGACTGACTGGCCGCATCGTTGCTTACCCGGGCACCGGCGGCGAACGAGCGTCTGTGATCATCCAGCCCCGTCGGTTCGGCCGTATAAACATCCACCGTCGGGAATCGCGACTTCAGCGCCAGCGCGCATCCGGCGGTCAGACCACCGCCGCCGGCACAGATGATCGCAAGATCAGGCGTGAGCGCCAGCGCTGCCAGGTCCTCGGCAATTTCGTGGCCTGCCGTGCCCTGGCCGGCGATGATGTGCGGGTCATCGAATGCGGGCACCAGCGTGGCCCCGTGCTCATCGGCCAGCCGGGCCGCGATTTCCTCGCGGCGCTCGCGCAGCCGGTCATAGAGCACGACCGTCGCGCCCAAAGCCCGGGTGTTTTCGATCTTGATCGCCGGGGCATCGGCGGGCATGACGATGGTCGCCGCCATGCCCAGCAGTCGGGCAGCTTCGGCCACGCCCTGGGCGTGGTTGCCGGAAGAAAAAGCCACCACGCCGCGCGCGCGCGCTGCAGCGTCGAGCTGCACCAGGCGATTCCAGGCACCACGAAACTTGAAAGAGCCGGTGCGCTGGAAGATTTCGGCTTTCAGGAATACCCGGCCGTTGAGTCGCGCATCCAGCCACGGCGAGTGCAACAGGGGTGTGCGCACGGCCACGCCGGCCAGCCGTGTCGCCGCGGCGGTGACGTCATTGGCGTCCGGCAGGCGCACATCGGCGCGGGGATTCATCGCATCTCGCCTGGGTAACAGCTTCGCGCCATTATGCCGGCGAGAGTGCCGCGCGCCATGCTTCCAGCTTGGCGGCAAAACTCATGGCTGCATGGGCTGGACTGGTGGAGGGCATGCGCAGCAGGCGCAGGTCGCGGGCGGAAGCGCTGAGCGTGGGCAACACTTGGCGACGATAGAGGCGATGCGCGGTCGCACCATTGAAGATCACGCGGTCGATCCGCGGATGGGCGCGCAGAAAGCCTGCGAAATCGTTTATCTGGAGGCTGTCGGCACGGATATCGGCATCGAGGCTGCCCTCGCGCTCACAGGCCTGCAGGACATCCCACAGGGCCACGCCGTGTCGCTTGAGGCAGGCGATACGTTTGCCGTAGGCAAGCCCGGGCCGTGCACCGTACAAGGCGCCCATGATCGGCCAGAACGCATTGCGCGGGTGCGCGTAGTACTGGCCAGCCGCGAGTGATACGACGCCCGGCATGCTGCCCAGAATCAAGACGTGGGCATCGGAACGGGCGATCGGGGGGAAGCTTCGCACCGGCGCCATCATGACGACGGGATCTGCGAACTCGGGCCTTGCGCGCGAAATTCGCCCTGCCGGCGTGAACCGGCAGGGCGATTCGGCTATTCGGGGATCACATTCTCTGCCTGTGGACCCTTCTTGCCCTGGGTGACTTCCATCGTCACCTTCTGGCCTTCGGCCAGCGACTTGAAGCCGCTTGCCTGAATGGCACTGTGATGTACGAATACATCAGGGCCACCTTCCTGCTGGATGAAGCCGAAACCCTTCTCGTCGCTGAACCACTTAACGGTTCCGGACACTTTTTGACCTGCCATATCAACCTCGTCGTGCTGTAACACCGATCCGATACCGGCGCCGCGGACGCGAAAACCACGCCTGCAATGTCAATCCTACAGCTTCAGTGCGCTGAGTGCATGATTTTTCCTGCATTTGCCTACAGCGCACTCTTCAGCCGCTCGTATTCCTGGCGCACCAGCCGGCCGAACAGCGGGTCGGTATCGACACCGAGGTCCGCCTCCAGCTCGTCCAGCACACCGGCTTCCATGCGCTCGCGGGCCAGCGGAAACATCACCTGCTCCTCGAAATCCAGGTGCTGACGCTGTGCGCGCAGGTAGTCTCGGGCCAGGCGCTTGAACTCGCTGCGCTCCATGGCCACTTCGCTTTCGATCTCCTGGACCACGTCGGCGAAGGCCTTGCCCTTCTGGAACAGGGCCCGGTGCTCGTTTTGCAGGCGATCGACCTCGGCGGCGATGGATGCGTCGCTGCGCTGCAGATGCGCAAACAGGCGGTCTTCGACCGGATGATGGTAGAGATCGCCGTAGTGGGTCAGGTAGTGCAGCGCATCGTAGACCAGCGCCAGATCCGCCGGCTCGTCGCCGTCAAGCAGGCGCAGCTCGCGCTCGATGAGCTCCAGGAGCTCGGCCATGTTGATGTGGTCCTGGTGGAGCTGATCGAGCATCCCGGTCATGGCGAGCCTCGCACGTGCTGGTGAGCCAGAGCCCCACTATCAGCAATCACGGCGCGGCGGGCAATAGGGGTTGTCCGCACAGTGGATCAGGCGCCCTCGTCCTCCGGCCAGCGCTGCGGCACCTTCTGCACCTTGTCGACGTCGTAGCCCTGCTCGGCCAGGAAGGCCAGGATGCGCTGGTAGTCCGCCTCGGGCAGTTCGGGTTCGCGCGCCATGATCCACACGTAGTCGCGCTTGCTGCGCCCGATCACCGTCTGCGAATAGTCCTCGTCGAGCCAGATGACCAGGAACTCGGCCTTGAACGGCCACACGAAGCGCATGCCCCACTCGGCGTTGTTGTCGCTGCGAATAAAGCCGGTCGGGTTGTAGCGCTTGCGCTCGCCATCGAAGCCGCCCTTGCGGAAGGTGAACACGGTGTCGATCGTGCCATCGTCATTGAGGCTGTAGCGCTCCACGGCGTTGTAGGCGTCGCGTTCCAGAAAGGTCGGGATATTGGCGATGACGTACCAGTCGCCCATGTAGCGTTCGATGTCGACATGGTCGACGGTCGGTATCGTGGGCATGGAACTGCATCCTGTGATGATCAGCAGTGCCGAGGGCACGAGGGCATGTAGCAGTTTACGCATGTAACGATACCCCGTTCGCAAGTATTGAATATCCTGATCCCAATGGCACCACCTCGGGCCTCGGCTGGCGTTGCCTGAACCCCCACCGGGTCAAGTTGAGTGCCATTGACACTAACCCGGTTTCGCCCGCAGCACCTGCGCGGATTCACTCGGGGGTATCGAATACCAGCAGGGCCTGGCCCTCATCGACGCGATCGCCGACGGTGAACTTCACTTCGCTGACCGTGCCGTCGGCGGGTGCGCGGATGACGTGTTCCATCTTCATGGCCTCGACCACCATCAGCGCGGCACCCGCCTCGACCGCCTGGCCGGCCGTGACATTCACGGCGATGACCTGGCCGGGCAGCGGCGAGGTCAGCGAACCGGGGGCCGTGTGGCCGGCGCCTGCCGCATCGCCCGGGCGGCGGTGCGTGAAGCGCCAGGGATGCCCGTCGAGCCACAGCGTGAAAACGTCGCCTTCGACATCGACATCAAGCTGCAGGAGCCGTCCGTCGAGTTCGACCGCCAGCCTGCCCGGGGCGGCGTCGTCGATGACGCGCGCGCTCACCATGGCCTCGTCGTCGCCGCCGTCGCCCAGGCGCAGTTCGCCACCGACCCGCTCGACCACGACCTGGTAACTCTGGCCCGCAGCTTCCAGCTGAAGCCGCTCACGCCCCGGCAGATTGACACGCCAGCCATCCCCCAGCGCCCACGGCGAGCCGGCCGGCGTGATCTGCCGGGCCTGCGCCGCGGCCTGTTCGGCGGCCCGACGCACCACCAGCAGCGCCGCGAGCAGGCGCGCCTCGCGCGGCGGGCTCGGCGACACCTCGGCCAGCGCCGGATACTGGGCCAGAAAACCCGTGCTCACGCCGCCACGCGCGAAATCCTCGTGGCCCACGACATTGCGCAGCAGCGACAGGTTCGTCGCCACGCCAAGCACGCGCGTCGCGGCCAGCGCCCGACGCATCCGCGCCAGCGCCTCGGCGCGATCGCGCCCGTGGGTGATCAGCTTGGCGAGCATCGGATCGTAATGGCTGCCGATGACATCGCCTTCGTCCACGCCGGCATCGATGCGCACGCCGTGGCCCTGCGGCCAGTGCAGGCGGCGCAGGTGCCCGGTTGAGGGCAGATAGCCGCGCGCCGGGTCCTCGGCATACAGCCGGGCTTCCAGCGCATGGCCATCGATGCGGATATCGGCCTGGCGCAGCGGCAGCGGCAACCCTGCGGCCACCTGCAGCTGCCAGGCCACCAGGTCCTGGCCGGTGATCATCTCGGTGACCGGGTGTTCGACCTGCAGGCGCGTATTCATCTCCATGAAATGGAAATCTGCGTCCTCGACGATGAATTCCACGGTGCCGGCACCGCGATAGTCGATCGCGCGCGCGGCCGCCACGGCGGCCTCGCCGAGTGCCGCGCGCAGTTCGTCGGAGATGCCCGGCGCCGGGGCCTCCTCCAGCACTTTCTGATGACGGCGCTGTACCGAGCAGTCGCGCTCGAACAGGTGCACGACGTTGCCGTGGGCATCGGCGAACACCTGCACCTCGATGTGGCGCGGCGCCTGCAGATATTTCTCCAGCAGCATGGTGTCATCGCCGAACGCCGCGCGGGCTTCGCGGCGCGCCGCCGCCAGCGCCTCGTCGAAGTCCTGCGCCTGGGTGACCACGCGCATGCCCTTGCCACCACCGCCGGCACTGGGCTTGAGCAACAGGGGCCAGCCGATGGCCTGCGCCTCGCGGCGCAGACGCGCATCGCTGATGTCATCGCCGTGATACCCGGGCACGACCGGCACGCCGGCTGCGATCATGCGTGCCTTGGCTTCGCGCTTGGAACCCATCGCGCGAATCGCCGCAGCTGGCGGGCCGACGAAAATCAGTCCGGCCGATTCACAGGCCTGCGCAAAGTCCGCATTCTCGGCGAGGAAACCGTAGCCTGGATGCACGGCATCGGCGCCGTGCCCCGCGGCCACCTGCAGCAGGCGCGCGCCGTCGAGGTAGGAGCGTGCCGCGGCCGGCTCACCGATGCACACGGCCGTATCGGCCAGGCGCACATGGCGGGCCTCGCGGTCGGCCTGCGAATACACCGCGAGTGTCTCGATGCCCAGATCCCGCGCCGTGGCGATGATCCGGCAGGCGATCTCGCCACGATTTGCAATCAGCAGCTTGCGAATCATCACGGGCGCACTACATCCGGAACACGCCGTAGGGCGTCTCGGCCGGCAACGGTGCCTGGCAGGCCACTGCCAGGCTCAGGCCCAGCACCCGGCGGGTATCCAGCGGATCGATGATGCCGTCGTCCCACAGCCGGCTGCTGGCATAGTAGGGATGGCCCTGGCGATCGTACTGCGCGCGGATGGACTCGCGAAAATCCGCCTCGTCGGCCTCCGACCACTCGCCGCCGCGTGCGGCCAGGCCGTCGCGGCGCACCTGCGCCAGCACCGTGGCCGCCTGTTCGCCGCCCATGACCGAGATGCGCGCGTTCGGCCACATCCACAGGAAGCGCGGCTGGTAGGCACGCCCGCACATGCCGTAATTACCGGCGCCGAACGAGCCACCGATCAGCACCGTGAGCTTCGGCACGCGCGCACAGGACACGGCCGTGACCAGCTTGGCACCGTCCTTTGCGATGCCGGCGTGCTCGTACTTGCGCCCGACCATGAAGCCGGTGATGTTCTGCAGGAACACCAGTGGAATCCCGCGCCGGTTGGCAAGCTCGATGAAGTGCGCACCCTTGAGCGCGCTTTCGGAAAACAGGATGCCGTTGTTGGCGAGGATGGCCACCGGGTAGCCATGAATGCGGGCGAAGCCGCAGACCAGCGTCGGGCCATAGAGTGCCTTGAACTCGTCGAACGCCGAGCCGTCGACGAGGCGTGCGATCAGCTCGCGTACATCCCAGGCCGTGCGCGTATCGCGCGGCACAACCGCGTAGATTTCGCTGGCCGGATACAGCGGGTCGACCGGCGCACTGGTCACGCAGTTGACGCTGCGGCTGCGGTTGAGATTGGCCACCAGGCGACGGGCAATCGCCAGCGCGTGGGCATCGTCGTCGGCCAGATGATCGGCCACGCCGGAACTGCGCGCATGCACATCGCCGCCGCCAAGGGTTTCGGCGTCGACCTGCTCACCGGTGGCCGCGCGCACCAGCGGCGGCCCGCCGAGGAAAATCGTACCCTGGTTGCGCACGATCACGGTCTCGTCGCACATCGCCGGCACATACGCGCCACCCGCGGTGCATGAGCCCATGACGACGGCGATCTGCGGGATGTTCAGTGCCGAGAGCCGCGCCTGGTTGTAGAAGATGCGCCCGAAGTGATCGCGGTCGGGAAACACCTCGTCCTGCAGCGGCAGAAACGCACCCCCCGAGTCGACCAGGTAGACGCACGGCAGGTGATTCTCCAGCGCGATCTCCTGGGCGCGCAGGTGCTTTTTCACACTCAGCGGGTAGTAGGTGCCGCCCTTCACGGTGGCATCGTTGGCCAGGATCATGCACTCGGTGCCATTGACCCGGCCGATCCCGGCGACCAGTCCCGCCCCCGGCACTTCATCATCGTAATGACCCAGTGCCGCGAACTGGCCGATCTCCAGGAACGGCGAACCGGTATCCAGCAGGCCGGCGACACGCTCGCGCGGCAGCAGCTTGCCACGCGCCAGGTGTTTGTCGCGCGCATGCGCAGAGCCACCCATGGCAATACGCGCCGCCGTGGCGCGCAGGTCCGCTGCAAGCTCGGCATGGTAGCGGGCGTTGGCCTGGCTTTCGTCGCTGGCGCTGTCCAGCGTGCTTGCTAGCACCTGCATCGGCGAGGCGTCCTGCGCTAGCCCTGGGCGCCCGACGGGCCGCGCAGCATCAGTGCCGAGCGCCGGCACGAACCGACCAGTTCGTCGCGCTGGTTCCAGGCCCGGTGCAGGAAGGTGACGATGCCGGCATTGGGCCGCGAACGGCTGGCTCGCATCTCCAGCACCTCGGTTTCCACACGCAGCGTATCGCCGATGAAGACCGGGCTGGGAAAACGCACCTCGTCCCAGCCGAGGTTCGCGACCGTCGTGCCGAAGGTGGTGTCCCCCACCGAGATGCCGACCATCAGTCCCAGCGTGAACACGCTGTTGACGATGGGCTTGCCGTACTCGCTGTCGCGCATGTACTCGGCGTCCAGATGCAGGGCTGCCGGATTGTGCGTCAGCGTCGTGAACAGCAGGTTGTCGGTTTCGGTGACGGTGCGCCGCATCGCCTGATCGAAGCGCTGACCGACGCTGAATTCCTCGTAGTAGTGCCCGGCCATCAGCCCGCCTCCCGCATCAGCTCCCGGCCGATGAGCATACGCCGGATCTCGCTGGTGCCGGCGCCGATCTCGTAGAGTTTGGCGTCGCGCAGCAGCCGGCCCGTGGGGTAGTCGTTGATGTAGCCGTTACCGCCGAGTGCCTGGATGGCCTCCAGGGCCATCCACGTGGCCTTCTCGGAGGCCAGCAAAATACAGGCGGCGGCATCGGCGCGCGTGGTGTGCCCGCGATCGGCGGCGGCGGCCACCGCATAGACGTAGGCACGCGCCGAATTCATCGTCGTGTACATGTCGGCCAGCTTGCCCTGCATGAGCTGGAAGTCCCCGATCGGTCGGCCGAACTGGCGGCGCTCGCGCAGATAGGGCACGACTGCGTCCATGCACGCCTGCATGATGCCCAGTGCACCACCGGCCAGCACGATGCGCTCGTAATCCAGCCCCGACATCAGCACCTCGACACCGCGACCCACCTCGCCGAGCACATTGCCCTCGGGCACGGCGCAGTCCTCGAAAATCAGCTCGCAGGTATCCGAGCCGCGCATGCCGAGCTTGTCGAGTTTCTGCGCGGTGGAAAAACCCGGCATGTCGCGCTCGACGATGAACGCGGTGATGCCGCGACTGCCGGCCTTGGGATCAATGGTGGCATAGACGATCAGCACCTCGGCGTGCGGGCCGTTGGTGATCCACATCTTGGTCCCATTGAGCACCCAGGCATCGCCGCGATGCTCGGCACGCGTGCGCATGCCCACCACATCCGAGCCCGCCCCGGCCTCACTCATGGCCAGGGCACCAACATGCTCGCCGCTGAGCAGCCCCGGCAGGTGGCGGCGTTGCTGCGCATCCGTGCCCCAGCGGTGCAACTGATTGACGCAGAGGTTGGAATGGGCGCCGTAGGACAGTCCCACAGAAGCCGAGGCGCGGCTGATCTCCTCGCAGGCCACGACATGCGCCAGGTAGCCCAGCCCGGCACCACCGTAGGCTTCAGAGACCGTGATGCCCATCAGGCCAAGCTCGCCAAGTGCCGGCCACAGCTCGCGTGGAAAAGTGTTGCTGCGATCGATCTCGGCGGCCCGCGGTGCGATCTGCGCACCCGCGAAGCCACGGACGGATTCGCGCAGCATCGCGATGTCATCGCCCAGTCCAAAGTCAAAATCCTGCATGTGATCCCTTGTCCGCGACGGCGCTGGCAATTCCGGCTATTCTGTCCGACAATCCGACTGTCCGTCAAATCAGGAAGCCAGGCATGACCGAACTGTTCGCCCCGCTGCGCACCGAGACCGCTTACCAGCAGGTCTGCGGCGCGATCCAGGACAAGATCTTAAGTCGCGCCTTGAGCGCCGGCGACCCGCTGCCCAGCGAGACCGAACTGGCCCGCCAGTTCGGCGTCAACCGCTCGACCGTGCGCGAAGCACTGCGCACGCTGGAGAGCAATGGCCTGGTCATGCGCCCACCCGGCGGCAAGCGCCTGCGGGTGGCCCAGCCGCAGACCCAGCAGGTGGCCGCCAGTGTCAGTCGGGCGCTGCTGCTCCAGGAAGTCACGTTCCTGCAGGTCTGGGAGGCGATGATGCTGATCGAGCCGGAGCTTGCCGCGCTGGCGGCGCGGCGGCGCACGGCAGAGCAGCTGACGGGACTGCATGCGCTGGCCACAGCGATGTCGGCACGGCCGCGGGCGGCCGCCGCGGCCGGGGGGAACCCCTTCACCCTGGCCCGGGGCCGCCCCGAAACCATTGCAGCCCCCGCGCGCGCGCCATGCCCATCGCCCGCTTCTGAAGATCAAGCTGGGCACCGCCGATGACATGCCC
>JAFIFN010000139.1 GCA_020832005.1 Gammaproteobacteria bacterium
CCCGCCCCCCCGGGCCCCCCCCCCCCCCCCCCCCCGCGGCTGTAGACCATTTCAGACTTGCCTTCACCAAGCGAGATACCGGCATGGATCTGGATGACTTCCCGGATCCGGTCAAAGTCCCGCGGGCGAAACTCGAACTCGCGCTGGCTGCTCATGGGGGCTCAGAACTCCACCCAATCGGCATCGTCCGCCCCGACCGCAGCCTCCGCGGTGCCCTTGGCGCGACGTGCCGCCGAACCCTTGGCTGCAACCGGGCGCTTGGACGGGGTCGGCGACGCGGCGGCCTGCACGGCGGGCCTGACCTCGGACGCCGGCGGCTTGTCGGCTGCGGGATTGATGGTGACGCTGCGCTGCAGGCGGGCAGCACTGTCGGCCCCCCGCAGGCGGAAGATGCTGACCGAGCGGGCCAGGCCTTCAGCCTGCTGTTCCATCGCGCCCGCCGCGGCGGTCGCCTCCTCGACAAGTGCCGCATTCTGCTGGGTCATTTCATCGAGTTGGGTGACTGTGGTGTTCACCTGTTCGATGCCCTGACTCTGCTCTTCGGAGGCGGCGGAAATCTCGCTCATGATGTCAGTGACACGCTTGATCGAATTGACGATTTCCTCCATCGTCTGGCCAGCCTCGGCGACCAGTTCATTGCCGGCCTCAACGCTCTTGACCGACGCACCGATCAGGTCCTTGATCTCCTTGGCCGCCTGCGCCGAGCGCTGCGCCAGCGTTCGCACCTCACTGGCAACTACCGCGAAGCCACGGCCCTGTTCACCTGCCCGCGCAGCCTCGACGGCAGCGTTCAGGGCGAGGATATTGGTCTGGAATGCGATGCCATCGATGACGCTGATGATGTTCTCGATCTTCTGCGCACTCTCGGTGATCTCATTCATCGAGCGCACGACATCGCGCACCTTGTCGCCACCACTGTTGGCGACCTCACGCGCGCCCTGTGCCAACTGGTTGGCCTGACGGGCGTTGTCAGCGTTCTGGCGGACGGTAGAGGTCATTTCCTCCATGCTGGACGCCGTTTCCTCGAGGCTCGCAGCCTGCTCCTCGGTCCGCTGGGACAGGTTGGTGTTGCCCGCTGCGATTTCACGCGAAGCGCTGCCGATTGCGTCGACGGCCGTGTTGACCTCACCGATGAGCGTCTCCAGCTGGTCAATGGTGTGGTTGGTGTTCTGCTGAAGTTCCGCGAACGCCCCCGCAAACTCGCCGCTGACACGCTCGGTGAGATCGCCGGCAGCCAGCGCCTTGAGCACGCGGATGACCTCGGCCAGACTGCTATCGGTGATCTCCACGAGACTGTTGACGCCTTCGCCAAGTCGCTTGAAGAAGCCGCTGCTGTGTGTCACGTCCATCCGGCGGGAGAAGTCACCCGCCGCGGCGGAACCGACCAGGGTCTCGACTTCGCGCTCGGCGAGCACCTGCGCGGTTTCGTCCACCCACTGGACGACGGTGCCAAGCCGATTGCCGGCATCATCTCGAATCGGTGTCGCGGTGAGCGCGAGATGGACCTCGCCGATCTTCAGGCGGGCCCCATGCGGCCCCTCCAGTTTCTCCAGCAGCGCACGCTGATGCGCGGGGTCACGATGGAAAATGTCCATGTTCGACCCGATCAGCCGATCAGCGGAGAACTCCGGCAGGATGCTCTTGAAGTCCTGTTCACGATGCTGGAACAGGGCCACGGCAGCCGGGTTCATGTGCACGATGGAGTAGTCCGCATCGGCGACCATGATCGAGTCGCTGACCGCATCCAGCGCGTCGCTGGTGCGCTTGGCCTTGGCCGCCTGCTGGCGTTCTTCGGCAAGCCTCGCGCTCAGCGTGGCCTGCATGTCTTTCAACCCGGAGAGGATCTGACCCATCTCGTCGTCGGCGTCGATCAGGATTTCCGAGTCGAGCCGGTCGTCACTGATGGCCTCGAAAACCGCCACGGCACGCTGCGCAGGGCGGACGATGGCGCGGGTGAGCAGCCAGCCCAGCAGAGCACTGAGCAGCAGGCTGACGATCACCACCGCGGTGACAATCGCAAGGTCCCGGTCGACTCGGGCCTGGCCCGACTCGAAGGTCGCTGCGGTGGCCTCGTTCTTGTAGGTGACCAGGGCACCGATGCTGTCGATGACGGTTTCGAACAGCGGCAGGGCGACGCGGGTCAGCGTGACGTTACCCTCGACGAACTGCCCCGTACTGAAAAACGTCAAGGTGGTTTCCAGGCCCTGATCGACAAAACTGGACCGGGCGGCCTCAAAGGCCAGTGCCAGCGCGCGCTCCTCTTCGGTGCGCACAGTCTCGAGATAGCGGTCCCAGAGCATCGAGATGAATTCGGTGTTGCCGGAAATCTCGTCAGCAAAGTCCTCCAGGGCAAAGCTGGAGGGTTCGCGACCGTCATTGAGTCTCGGGTCGAGCTGGGACATGCGCAGCAGGGACTCGACGTTCATTCGCGCCAGGTCCTGAATGATGGCGAGCTGCTGTGCCGGACGCATCTGCTCCTCCAGGAGCTCCTCGACGTTCTGGTCGAGTGCCCGCATGCCGGACAGGCCCGTGCCTGCGACGATCGCGATGAAGACGGCGGACAACACAGCGCTCAGGGTGAGCTTGGCTTTGATTGATAACTTGCGGAACATCGGTGTACTCCAATGCGTCAGGGCTGTGCGACGCGTATCAGGCGGCCGACTCAGCGTCGATCAGGCCGAGTTCGGGGGCGCGCACCAGCGCTTCGATGTCAACTATGATGAGCATGCGTTCATCCATCGATGCCAGGCCCTCGAGGTAGTCGGTGTCCAGCTGCGCGCCGAATTCCGGGGCATCGCGCACGTCTTCCGGAGCGAGGGCGATCACATCGGAGACGGCGTCCACGACGATACCGATGACCCGCTCGTCGACGTTCAGGATGACCACGACGGTGAAGTCGTCATAAGTGACGTCTGCGAAGCGGAATTTGATTCGCAGATCGAGGATGGGCACGATCGTCCCGCGCATGTTGATCACGCCCTTGACGAAGTCCGGGGCGTTGGCGATGCGGGTGACCGACTCGTAGCGACGGATCTCCTGGACTTTCAGGATGTCGATGCCGTACTCCTCTTCGCCCAGGCGAAAGGTCAGGAGCTCCCGCTTCTCGGCGGTGACCTGTTCCTCTTGCCGAATTTTCCCTACGTTGCTCATGGATCTGCTCCTGGTTCAATACCTTGGGGTGACGACGGGCCTCGCGGTGGTGTCAGTGCACGGTGTCCTGCAGGCGCGTGAGCGAGTCGACGTCCAGAATCATCGCGACCCGTCCGTCGCCCATGATCGTGGCGCCCGATACCCCGGGGACTTTCCGGTAGTTGGTTTCGAGGCTCTTGATGACGACCTGATGCTGGGCGATCAACTCGTCGACGAACAAGGCTGCGCGGTCTTCGGAGGATTCCACCACCACGACGATGCCGTCTTCAGGACGCTCGTAGGTCGCCGGGACATTGAAGACATGGTGCAGAGGCACCAGGGGAATATAGTCGCCGCGCAGGCGTACGACCCTGCCGCGACCCGAAACGCTGTGCAGCTGATCCGGGGTTGGTTTCAGAGATTCGAGGATGGCAGTCAGTGGCAGGATGTACACTTCCTCGCCCACCCGCACTGACATGCCGTCAAGAATCGCCAGCGTCAGCGGCAGACGCACCGTCAGGCGGGTCCCTTCGCCAGGCTTTGAGTCGATATCGAGACGGCCATTGACCGCTTCGATGTTCCGACGCACGACGTCCATGCCGACACCACGGCCCGAGACGTCAGTGACCGTTTCCGCGGTCGAGAATCCTGGTGCGAAGATCAGCTGCCAGATGTCACGATCGCTTGGCTGCTCGGGCACCGGCATACCCTGGCTGCGCGCTTTCTCCAGAATGCGCTCACGGTTGAGGCCGGCGCCATCATCGGTGATTTCGATCAGGATGTTGCCGCCTTCGTGGCCGGCACGCAGCACCAGCGTACCGGTTTCCGGCTTGCCGGCCGCGCGACGGCGCTCGGGTGATTCGATCCCGTGGTCGATGGCGTTGCGTACGAGATGGGTCAGCGGATCAACCAGCTTCTCGATCAGTCCCTTGTCGAGTTCGGTGTCTTCACCGATGATCTTCAGGTTGACGCGCTTGCCCAGCTGCGTGGAGAGGTCGCGGACCACCCGCGGGAAGCGGCTGAAGACGAAGTTGATCGGCAACATGCGGACGCTGAGTACCGCTTCCTGCAGCTCGCGGGTGTTGCGCTCGAGCAGGGCCAGTCCCTGGCGGAGGTGGTCGACCGCGCGCGCATCGAGCTCGTCGGCCGAGTGGCCGATGGTGTTGATCATCGCCTGGGTGATGACCAGTTCACCCACCATGTTGACCAGGGTGTCGACTTTCTCGGTGGCCACCCGGATGGACGCGGCGTCGGCGCGGCGCTCCACCGGCGCACCATTGCTCCCGACGGGACGCTCGGCCGTGCCCGCTGACTGCGGAGCTGGCGTGTGCGCAGGTGCCGTGGCCGGGACCTCATCAGGCTGGGCAGCAGCGGCGTCGCCGACACGGCCCAGGGTCAGGCTGCACTGGTCCTCGACCCATTCAAAGGCTTCGCGGATGGCGGCCTCATCGACCGTGCCGGGCAGCGCCAGACGCCATTGCAGCTGGCAGTCTTCGGGGGCCAGGGCACCGAGGGGAGGCAACGTCCGGGTGACACACTCGACCGTCAGGTCGCCGAGCTCGCCCAGCCAGGAGAAGATGCGCATGGGGTCGTTGCCGGAGCGCAGTAGTGCCGGCTCGGGTACAAAGACAATCTCCCAGGGGCGTGTATCGGGCGCATCGGTTGACGCGTCGGTCGGGATCGGCGCGGCGGGCTCGGTAGCCACCGCCGTCCGCTGCGCCGGCTGCGACTTGTCGTCGGGGCACCCGTGAGCCGATGCCAGCATGGTCTCGATACGCGCAGCGGTCGCGGGCCCCCCGGCGGCGTGATGTGCGCCGCCCGCGCGGGCGGCCAGCAGCATCTCGCGGATCCGATCCACGGCTTCGAGCATCAGCCCACGGATCTCGGCGGTCATCTCGCGTTTCCCGTCACGGACCTCGTCGAGCAGGGTCTCGGCGCCGTGGGTGAACTCGCTGACGGCCGCGAAGCCGAACGTGCCGGCGCTGCCCTTGATGGAGTGTGCCGCACGGAAAATGGCGTTGACCTGTTCGCTGTCAAGCGCCTGTTCGCGCAGCAGCTCCACCTCCATCAGGTCAAGGCCCTCGAAGCTCTCGTCAAGAAACGCCTGGACGAACTGCGAGATGTCGATGGTCATCTTCGGAGGCTCCCTGGGGCGTTCAGCCCAGCACCCGTTTGATGGTGCTCATGAGTTTCTCAGGATCAAACGGCTTGACCAGCCAGCCCGTGGCGCCAGCGGCTTTGCCTTCCTGTTTCTTCTCGTCGGAAGACTCGGTGGTCAAGAGCAGGATCGGCGTGAACTTGTAGTCCGGTAGACCGCGGAGTTCCCGCACGAGTGTGATCCCGTCCATGTTGGGCATATTGATGTCGGAGATGACCAGATCCGCTGCCTTGCTCTTGGCTGCTTCCAGGCCAGCCGCGCCGTCCGCGGCCTCCATGACGTCGTATCCGGCTTCTTTAAGCGTGAACACGACCATTTGACGCAAGGATGCTGAATCATCGACTGCGAGGATTGTTGCCATGGTTTAGACCCTGTGCTCTGTAGGATTGCGTGGAGTGGAACCGCGACTCAATGACTGTCTGGCGCCGGCGTTTCGGAGGGTGCCCCCGGAATGACCTCCGCCAGACCGAGCGTGACAAGCGCCTGGCGGAGGGCGGGGGATGCATCGACCAGGCTGCTGGCCGCCGGCGGATCGGCCAGCAGCGCACTGGTAAGCAACTGCACGCCCGCCGTGTCCACCCGTTCGACGGCGGAGGCGTCCAGGACCAGCGGTCCGGTGGCGCTCGCCGCCACCAGGGCCTCGCGTAGCGGGGCGACATGGCGAATGTCGATGTGCTCGGGCAGCGTGAAGCGTGACATGTGATCCGTCCCAGAGTGGTTCCCGAGGACGTATCGGCCGCAGCGTGATTTGCTTTAGGTGCAGAGGGTGCGAATTCAGGGGGCGGGGCGTGTGAACCGGGAAAACTGTCGATCGGGTCACATGGGCGTGCGGGGGCGCGTGTCGGCCGCTCAGCCGAGCGCGAGTGGCCGGCCCTGGCCGGCGAGAACAGCGCGGGGTTTACCGGCGGGCCCATAGCCCGCCGCCGCCGGTGCATGGCCGAGCAGGCTGAGCAGATCGGCGTTCTGGCGCAGTTGCGTCGAGAGCGTCGCGCCGATGGCCTGGTTGAGTTCATGACAGCGGGCCAGGCGCGCGAGCATCTCTTGCCAGGCCACTGAGCGGAGATCGCCCTGGCGGCCCGGGACCTGCAGTCGCGACACCTCGGCCTCCAGCTCGCGGAGCTGCCGACGCTTGTCCCGGGTGTGGCGGCTGAGCGCGTCGAGATCTCCGGCCGTCAGTGCTTCGATCTCGCCGTCGAGCAGCTGCTCGAGACGCTCCAGCGCAGGCAGCAGCCGGCGCGCCGCGGTGTCGAAGTCCACAAGGGCCTGTGTGGTGGTCGGTAGGGAGGGGGTCATGGACGCGGCCTCAGGCGGTGGCGACTCAGAGCTGGCGCTCGAGCGCGAACAGTTGCTCGGCCACCCGGCCGGCATCGACGCGGTAGCTGCCGTCTGCAATGGCTTCGCGCAGCGCGGCCACGCGTGCGGCATCGACCGGTGCATTGGTCTCTCGTCCAGCCTCGAGCAGACTGCGGGCCGCTGCGGTGAGGGTGACCTGATCACTGGTGGACGCCGCCTCCCGGCGGGCGGTCTGGCCGCCGGCCGCCGGCTCGGCACGCTCCCCGGCCGGGTTGCGGGTTCCGGTGGTCAGAGCCTTGATCAGTGGGTTCTTGATTTCCATGGTATGAGTCATCCGTGTATCGGTGAGTCTGCGCCATCCCTTAGCGCGAGTCCCGGTGGGCCTGCGCCGGCCTCAGGCGGCGCGTATCCAACCTCTGCGAGGGGGGCTATCGGCCGTGGGCGGGAAAACTTTAGGGTCCATCGTCAAAAATCTGTCGATTCCAGCCTCCAGGCGCGGGTCGCCGCTGGACCGCGCTGCCGCCTCGGCGGCTCGCCTGCCGGTTTTCCGGCGCCCGCTCATCGGCCCGCCAGCACCTGGCCGCGGTCATCGACCAGGCCTTCGATGATCTGGCGGCTGCGCAGGTTGCGCACCCGCACCCGCTCGCCGGCCGCGGCGTCAGAGAGGGCTTCACCCTCGCTGCGTACCGCAATGCCGCCCACCCCGGCGATCACCGCCACGCGCTGGCCGCGGCGCACCAGTCGTGGAGGCTCGAGCGCCTCGCGGGTGATCACCTGGCCCGGGCGCAGCGGTCGGCGGAGCATCATGCCGACGGCCTCCTCGGGTGAGGTCATCCAGCCACCATTGAGCTGGGCCACATCATGTTCTTCGAGGCGCAGATGCTCGGCGCGCAGGGTTTCGCCGCGGCCGGCCGCGTTACCGAGCACCAGCACCTCGGCGCGCATCTCCACGCGCACCGGAATATACAAGGTCCATTCGGCACCGCTCAGGCAGCGCACCCCGACGCTCACATTCGCCCCGCCCCGGCGCCCCGGCGGGTCGAAGGTTTCGGGACTGACGGCGCAGGCGGGCAGACGCAGCCTGGGGTCGAGTCGCGCGGCTTCAGCGCGCAGGCGCGCCCCGTCGGGGGCGCTGCGTTGCGCCTGCTCCAGCGCATGGGCGGTGGCCAGGTCGCGCAGCTGCTGGTGATCGCTCAGGGGCGTGGTCGCAGCAGCGCCGCCGCCGAGCAGCAGGCCCAGACCGAGGCCCAACCACAGCGGGCCCGTCCGGCGGGCGCGCGGTGCCGGGCGGCGGGCAGGGCGGTTGGCGTGGATCACGTGGCGTCTCCAATAGCAGCGTAGGCCCTGGGAACAAAGCAAGACCCATGCCAGGGCGGCCAGTCAGGGCGCCGTGGACGCCGGTCAAGTTCCCTGTGCTGCCGCCGATATACGCGCTGTGCGGAGGCAAGTATGCGTAAGGGAGACGCCGGTGGCCCAGGTTCTCGAGAGTGTTGATCGCCTGACCCGTCTGGTCGGCCAGAACCGTCTGGAGCTCTTGATGTTCCGGCTCGCCGGCGAGCAGATCTACGGCATCAACGTCTTCAAGGTACGCGAGGTGGTGCACGCTCCCCCGCTGCGGCGTTTCCCCCACGCACATCCGCTGGTGGCCGGCATGGCGCGTATTCGTGGCGTCACCGTCCCGGTGCTCGATCTCGCCCGCTCCATTGGCCAGACGTCACTGCCCCCGGAGGCGGCGCGCTATGTGGTGCTGACCGAATTCAGCCGCTCGGTGCAGGGGCTCTTGGTCAGCGGTATCGAACGCATCATCAATGCCGGCTGGGACAGCGTCCGCCCGCCCCCGGTGGATGATCCGGAAAGCTGCCACGTCACCGCCATCACCTATTACGGCGACGAACTGGTGCAGATCCTCGATGTCGAGCGGGTGCTCGATCTGGTGGTCGGGCCGACGGCAGGGGTGTCTGCGGCGCTGGCGGCGGATTCACGCGCGCGGCTCGGCAGCAAGCCCCGCTGTGCGCTGGTGGCCGACGACTCCGCCGTGGCGCGCGGACAGATCCGCCGGGCCCTGGCCGACATCGGCGTGGAAGCGATTCTCTGCAATGACGGCCGCCAGGCGCTGGAGCGCCTGCAGCTCTGGGCGGATGCCGGTAATCTCGACGAGCGGATCAGCATGGTGATCTCGGATATCGAGATGCCGCAGATGGACGGCTACACCCTGGTGCGCGAGATCCGCAAGGACCGCCGCCTGGCGCATCTGCATGTCATGATGCACTCCTCGCTCAGCGGCCGCTTCAACAGCCGGGCCTGCGAGGAGGCGGGTGCCGACCGGCTGCTGGCGAAATTCGATCCGGACGAGTTCGCTCAGGCCGTGACCGAATATCTGGCCAGAGCCTCACTTGTGCGCCACTGACATCGCCATCGGCGTCAGCGTCTTGACGCCAATGCCTGCGCTGAGCCTCCCTCCCGCCTGATCGCCGCAGCGCCCGATGTGGCGCTGACGCACCCAGACCCTCCAGCAGCGCGTCAAGCGGCAGCCCTTTGCCGCCCAGCGGCACCCGGTGGCCGCTGCACCCTCGTGACGGTCCCATTCCCGAGGTATTCACGGCCTGAGTGACAGGCTGAAGCCATCCTGGCATGCCCCTTGCAAGAGCGTCTGCGACAGACCATTGGAGGCTGCCGATGAACCGCATGCTCGATGCCGCACTGGGGATCCACCCGCAGGCCCTGGCCGTGAGTGCCCGTCGCCTGGAGGTGCTCGCCGGCAACATGGCCAACGCCGACACGCCGGGTTTCAAGG
>JAFIFN010000007.1 GCA_020832005.1 Gammaproteobacteria bacterium
TTTCGATCGAGCTCTACGGCCGGCCTGGGGATCCGCTGCCCGGCGGGCGCGTCACGAATGTGGACGCGGCCCGACACTTCATCGAGGTGAGCCGCGGCTATGTGCACGTCGCCCCCCACAGCGGCGACCCGGTGATCTCGCCCGAGGCGCTGGCCGCGGTGCTGCGCACGCGCATGGCCGAGGTCTTTACCGGGCATGATGTCAACGTGGTGGTCGATCCGGCGCTGGTGTCGCGGGCGGCGGCGGGAGCGACGCGCATCCGGCTGCGCGGTGGCATCAACTTCCACGCCAGTGATGTCGAGCAGCTGCTCCAGCACGAGGCCTTCGTGCACTGCCTCACTGCGCTCAATGGCCGCGAGCAGTCGCGTTTTCGCAGCCTGGGCCTCGGCGCGCCGCGTACCACGGGCATGCAGGAGGGCCTGGCCACTTTCGCCGAGCTGATCTCCGGGGCCATCGACCTGACACGCCTGGAGCGCATTGCCTTGCGTATCCTGGCCATCCAGCAGGCGCTCGACGGTGCGGACTTCATCGAGATCTTCCGCTTTTTCCTTGCGGCAGGACAAAGCGAATCGGAAAGCTTCCGCTCGGCGATGCGCGTGTTCCGGGGCGCGCCGCTGACCGGTGGACATGCCTTCACCAAGGACACCGTCTACCTGCATGGCCTGATGGAAGTGCACACCTTCCTGCGCTGGTGTCTGCGTCACCAGCGCATGAATCTTGCGCGCTACCTGATGGCCGGGCGCATGACCATCGATGACGTGCTGCAGCTGGCGCCGCTGTTTGAAGACGGCACGCTCGATGCGCCGCGCTATCTGCCGCCCTGGCTGTCACGCGGCAGCGCGCTGGCCGGCTATCTGGCCTTTGCCGTGTTCGCCAACAACATCCGCCTGGCCGAGTTACCCGAGGATCATCCGTTTCCCGGGCAATGAACTCAAGCCACCATGGTCGTTGACGCAGCCTGCCGTCAGCTGCGCAGCAACCACGCGATCCAGCCCGCCGCGATGAGCAGGCTCAGCAGCGTCACCAGCACGCCGGTGCGCGCATGCGTTCGCCAGGAGATGATGATGCCCTGTCGGGCCGCGATCTCCACGACGATGATGTTGGCGATGCTGCCAACGATCAGCAGATTTCCGGCCAGCGTACTGGCCAGTGCCAGCACGACGCCGGCCAGCGGGTGTTCTGCATAAGGTAGCAGCAGCATCACGGCCGGGACGTTGGACACCAGGTTGCTGAGCACGACGGTCACGCCGAACAGCCAGCCCACAGAGGTGATGTCCACGCCATATGTTGCAAGCATCGCCACGCTACGGTCCGGCACCGGCGTGAGTTGCAGCGCATGGTTGACGATGAACAGGCCGATGAACAGCACGAGCACCTGCCAGTCCACCAGTCCCAGTGTCTGGCGCGAGTGCATGCGCCGGCTCAGCAGCAGCACCCCGGCACCGGTCAGGGCGACGAGTTCCAGCGGCCAGTCGGTGAACAGGAACGCCAGCATCAGCACGCCCGCCACTGTCAGTCCCTTGCCGGTCTGCAGCCGATCCAGCGGCACGCCGGGGGCGGGTGGCGCGGCACCGGCACCAGGGGGCAGCTGCCAGCGACCGGCATACAGGCCCGCCAGTACGGCCCAGACCAGCAACAGGCCGACGATGACCACCGGTGCCGCGGTCAGCAGATAGGATGTGAAATCCAGCGTCAGCAACTGCGCAATCAGCATGTTCTGCGGATTGCCGATCAGCGTCAGCGCCGATCCAACGTTCGCAGCGCAGGCCAGGCCCAGCAGGTAGGGCACAGGGTCGAGTCCGCGTCGCAGGCAGACATCGATCAGCACCGGCGCCATCGCAAGACAGACGATGTCGTTGCTGAAGACCGCGGCAAGCACGCCGGAGACCACGATGACAGGCAGCAGCAGCACGGGGGGCGAGAGTGCCGCGGTGCCGACACGCCGCGTCACCCAGTCGAAAAAGCCGGCCTGACGCAGCTGCGCAGACAGCACCATGAAGGAAAACAGCAGCGCCAGTGTCGGTACGTGCACGGCCTCGCCGGCCTGCTCCAGCGTAACTGTGCCGGTGGCCAGCAGCACGATGGCACCCAGCAGCGCCACGCCGGTGCGATCCAGTGACAGCCACGGCAGGCGCCCAATCAGCAGCCCGAGATAGACCAGCAGGAATACGATGACGGTGGTGTTCACTGGAAGGTCACCGTTGTTTGAGTTATGCGCATGGCTGTAATAGCCTGCGCCGATTCTTCGTGGCGTGAACCAACAAGAAGAGAGGATAACCCATGGATACAGACCAGCTGCTTGAAACGGCGCAGGAAGTCGGTGCCACCTTCGGCCTGAACCTGATCGCCGCAATTGCCATCTTCATCATCGGTCGCTGGATCGCCAAGTGGATCTACAAGCTGGTGGTAAAGGGTCTGGAAAAAGCCAGGATGGAGCCTATCCTGGTCAAATTCCTCGGCAACATCGTCTACACGCTGCTGCTGATCTTTGTCGTGCTGGCCGCCATCAGCCAGGTGGGTGTGCAGACGACCTCGCTGATCGCCGTACTGGGTGCGGCCGGTCTGGCCGTGGGTTTGGCCCTGCAGGGTTCGCTCGCCAATTTCGCCGCCGGCGTGCTGATCATCATATTCCGGCCCTACAAGATCGGTGACTTCGTCGAAGGCGGCGGTGTTGCCGGCACCGTGGATGAGGTGCAGATCTTCACCACTGTACTGAAATCACCTGACAACAAGCGCATCATCGTGCCGAACGGCCAGATGATGAGCGGCACCATCGTGAATTTCTCGGCGCATCCCACCCGCCGTGTCGACCTGACGGCCAGCGTCAGCTACGACGATGACTCCGACAAGGTTCGCAAGGTGCTCACCGAGATTCTCGAGTCGGACGAGCGCGTACTGGCCGATCCTGCACCGAACATCCGCATGATGACGCATGCCGATTCGAGTATCGACTGGGTTGTGCGTCCCTGGGTGAATGCCAGCGACTACTGGCCGGTGTACTGGGATCTCACAGAGAAGATCAAGCGGCGCTTCGATGAGGAAGGCATCAGCATTCCCTATCCGCAGCGCGATGTGCACCTCTATCACCATGACAAGCCGGCAAACGGGCACGACTCTGAAGCTGCCGAGGCGACGCGATGATGCTAGGCTGACTGCAATGCAGGGCACGCCCGACCCACTGATTGATCGCGACCTGCTGTTCGGCAATCCCGAGCGCACCCAGGGGCGCCTGAGCCCGGATGGCCGCAGTATCAGCTACATCGCGCCACTCGATGGTGTGCTCAACGTCTGGGTGGCGCCGGCCGGCGATATCGCTGCGGCCCGCGCCATCACGCGCGATACCGGACGGGGTATCCGCAACCATTTCTGGGCGGCTGATGGAGCGCATGTGCTCTATCTGCAGGATACCGGCGGGGATGAGGATTTCCTGCTGCACGCCATCAACCTCGAGACCGGCGAGGTGCGAAACCTCACCCCGATGGAGAACACGACAGCCCAGGTCATCGCCATCAGTCGTGATCACCCCGACACGCTGCTGGTCGGGCTGAACAACCGCGATCCACGCTTCCATGATGTGCATCGCCTGACGCTCTCGAGCGGTGAACTTGAACTCATCGAGACCAACGAGGGCTTCCTCGGGTATCTCGCCGACCGCAATCTCGATCTGCGCCTGGCGCTGGCACCGCTGCCGGGTGGCGGCATGGAGGTCCTGCGTCCCGCCGAATCCGGCTGGGAGTCGTTCCTGACGGTCGGCCAGGAAGACGATATGACGACCTCGCCCATTGCGATTGCGCCCGATGGTGAGGCGGTCTACATGATCGACAGCCGCGAGCGCGATACGGCTGCACTGGTGCGTGTGGATCTTGCCTCGGGTGAGCGCGAAATCCTCGGCGAAGATGCCCGTGCCGATGTGTCCGATGTCTTCGTCGATGCGGTGAGCCGGGAGGTGGCCGCGTTTGCCACCAATTACCTGAAGCCCGAGTGGACCGTACTGGATCAAGCTTTCGCCGCTGATTTCGCCCGCCTGGACGCAAGTCTCGAGGGCGAATGGCAGGTGGTCAGCCAGAGCCATGATGGCCAGCGCTGGCTGTTGTGGAGCGGCCAGGCGACACGACCGGGTGCCTACCATCTCTATGATCGACAGGCAGATACGCTGCGCGATGTATTCGTCACCCAGCCTGCGCTGTCCGATCAGCCCCTGACCGGCATGCACCCCGAGGTGATTCGCGCGCGCGACGGGCTGTCACTGGTGTCCTACCTGAGCCTGCCGCGCTGGATGGATCCGGATGGTGATGGCCGTCCGTCGGCGCCGGTGCCGATGGTGCTGCTGGTGCACGGCGGCCCGTGGGCCAGGGACACCTATGGCTTCGATGCCCAGCACCAGTGGTTGACCAATCGCGGCTATGCCGTGCTCTCGGTGAACTTCCGGGGCTCGACCGGCTTCGGCAAGGGTTTCATCAACGCAGCCGACGGCGAATGGGCCGGGCGCATGCACGATGATCTGCTCGATGCCGTCGACTGGGCCGTGGCCGAGGGCATCACCACGTCCGAGCAGGTCGCGATCATGGGCGGCAGCTACGGGGGCTATGCCACCCTCGTAGGTCTGACTTTCACGCCCGAGACCTTCGCCTGTGGCGTGGATATCGTCGGACCGTCAAACCTGGAAACACTGCTCGACTCCATTCCGCCCTACTGGGCCGCTTTCTTCGAAAATCTTGCCACCCGTGTGGGTGATCCGCGCACCGAAGAGGGCCTGGCGCTGTTGCGCGAGCGCTCGCCGCTGCACCGCGCCGACCAGATCCGCCGGCCGCTGCTGATCGCCCAGGGCGCGAACGACCCTCGCGTGAAGCAGGCCGAGTCCGACCAGATCGTCGCGGCGATGCAGGCCAACGAACAGCCGGTGACTTACGTGCTCTACCCCGACGAAGGTCACGGCTTTGCGCGTCCGCAGAATCGCCTGGCCTTCTATGCGATCACCGAGGCCTTCCTCGCCGAGTGCCTCGACGGCCAGGCGCAGGCGATCGGTGATGCACTCGCAGGCTCCAGCACGCAGGTGCCGGTCGGTGCGGACTTCGTGACCGGCCTGGAGGCCGCGCTGTCCGGGTTCGAGGCCACGATCACGCGCTGATCGCCCGCCTCGTACTGCAGCGGCCCGGCTCGCCCCGCAGCCGGGCCGCACTGTGGTTGCGAACGCCACCCGTTATTTCGAAACACTCCCGTCGTCGTTTCGCAGGAAATCGTTCACGCAGACGTCAGCAAACTGACATCTGCGCACGCGACACTGTGTTCACGCGGACGCATCGTTGTTGCTCGAAAGCTACACCAGGTTTCGGGCGCCCGGCTTCCTGCGTCACATCTCGAAACCAATTCAGCAACAGGCGGGAATCATCATGTTCAAGCATGCTTGGATGCAGCTACTGCTGCTGACGCTGCTGGCCTCATTCGCAAGCACCAACGCATTCGCACAGACCGCGACCGCTGGTGCCGTGAATGGTCGCATCGTCGATCAGACCGGAGCCCCGGTCGCCAATGTTCAGGTGGAGATCGTCCACGTGCCCTCAGGGACGCGGCGTTCGACTGCCACCGATGACACCGGCCGCTTTGCCGGCCGCGGACTGCGCGTTGGCGGTCCCTACATCGTCTCGGCCACGCGCAGCGGGTATCGCAGCGCCGCTCAGGAGAATCTGTTCCTGGATGTGGGTGATGCCGCCGTGGTCAACCTGGTCATGGAGCAGGCTGTGGGCCTCGACGAGATCGTTGTCCTGGGCTCGCGCACGCCCGGCGTATTCGATTCCATGCAGATGGGGGCGGGCACCACCGTCGGTCGCGAGCAGATCGAACAGCTGCCGACGATCTCGCGCAATATCCAGGATTTCGTGCGCACAGATCCGCGCATCTCGCAGGTCGACAAGGAGCGCGGCGAGATCTCGGCCGGTGGCCAGAACACCCGCTTCAACAATATTCGCGTGGATGGCGTGTCGGTTAACGACGGGTTCGGCCTGGAAGCCAACAACCTGCCGACGAATCGCCAGCCGGTGACGCTGGATTCTGTCGAGTCGATCAACATTTCGCTGGTCAACTACGACGTCGCGCTGGGGGGATATACCGGTGCCAGCGTCGATGCGGTGACCCGCTCGGGCACGAACGATTTCAGCGGTTCGCTGTACTACATCTACCGCGACCAGGACTGGACCGGCAAGCGCGATGGCGTGCGCTTTACCGGCTTCGAGGACGAGAAGACCTGGGGCGCCACGCTGGGTGGTCCGATCGTGCGCGATCGGCTGTTCTTCTTCGCCAGCTTCGAGCGCTTCAATCGTGCAGCTGCGGCACCCACCTTCGGTCCCGCCGGCTCCGGTGCCGCCGACGAGGTGCCCGGTATCAGCCAGGCGGCCATTGCCGAGGTGCAGGACATCGCCCAGAACGTCTGGGGTTTCGATCCTGGTTCTTTTACCCCCCCAGCCAGCCTCGACCGCAAGATCGACGATATCCTGCTCAAGATCGACTGGAACATCACCGACGATCATCGCGCGAGCTTCCGCTACAACAAGACCGAGCAGGAAGATCCAAACCTGCGTGGCCTGGGCAGTCGCAGCCTGTCCTTGTCCAGTTACTGGGATACCAGCATCAAGGAGTACACCGGCTATGTCGCGCAGCTGTTCAGCGACTGGACCGACAGCTTCTCCACCGAGGTGAAGGTGGGATATGCCCAGCAGCGAGCAAATTTCGAGCTGGGCTCACGTCTGCCGCAGATTCGGATCTGCCTGAACAGCCCGTCGGGAAACTGCCAGAACTCTGACAACATTTTCATCGGCACCGAGCGCTTCCGGCATGTCAACGAGCTGGAAACCGATACGCTGAATGTGTTCGCCGCCGGAAATTACTTCATCGGTAACCACGAGATCAAGTTCGGCGTCGACTACCAGTCGCAGGACGTGTTCAACCTGTTTGGCCGTGATCAGTTCGGCGTTTACGATTTCTTCGGGATCGATGCATTCCGCACCGGTACGCCGGGCACCTACGCGCTGTTCTTCCCCACCCAGGGCGGCGTGGAGACACGTGCGGCTGACTGGAAGCTCAACAACTGGGGCTTTTTCCTGCAGGACACATGGAATGCCACGGACAAGTTGACGCTGACCTATGGTCTTCGCTACGACCTGCCGAAGGTGCCCGGCAGCCCGGCGTTCAATGCCAATGCCTCGCAGATCGTCGGCATCCGTAACGACAACACCATCGACGGCAACGGCCTGTTGCAGCCGCGCTTTGGCTTCAACTATTCGCCTGAGACCGAGCGGCGTACGCAGATCCGCGGTGGCCTGGGGCTGTTCCAGGGCATCTCGGCGAACGTGTGGCTGTCAAACCCGTTCTCGGTCAATGCCATCACCCAGAACAACATCTCCCTGTCCGGTGCGGCGGCCGCAGCCATTGCCTTCAGCCCGGATCCCGACAACCAGCCGGGTGATCGCCCGCCGCCGGGTGTGGGTGGCAATGTCGATTTCGTCGACCCGAATCTCAAGCAGCCGGCCGTGTGGAAGGGCAACCTCGCGATTGATCACGAGCTGCCGGGTTGGGGCGTGATTGCCAGCGCAGAGCTGGTGCTCACCGAGGTGCAGAACGGCATCTATTACGAGAAGCCCAATCTCGGCGCCCCGACGGGTTTCCTGCCCGATGGTCGGCCTTACTACTGGTCGACGGTAGATCCCGCGACTTTCACCGGGGGATTTAATCAGGCAGCCTCGCAGCGCAATCCCGCGCTGGGGCTCGACAGTACGATCGCGCGTCCGACCAACAAGGGGCGTGGCCGTCAGCTGACGCTGAGCCTGCAGAGCCCCGCCGATGAGAACTGGTTCTGGAATCTCGGCTATACGCGTACGAACGCCACCGAGGTCAACCCGCTGACCAGTTCGCAGGCGGCCTCGAACTGGAACAATTCGGTGCGGGTCGACCGCAATGCGAACATCGCGGAAAACTCCATCTACGCGATTCGCGACCGGCTGACGGCATCGGTGAGCTACCAGCGCTCGTTCTTCCAGGATCTGCGTACGTCTTTCGGTCTGTTCTACGAGGGCCGTTCGGGTCGCCCGTTCACCTATACCTTCGCGGGTGACGCCAACGGTGATGGGCGCAGCAACGTCGACCCCTTCTACGTGCCGTCAGGTCCCGGTGATGTGATCTTCACCGGCGGTGCGGAGATGGAAGCGGCATTCTTCGACTTTTTGAGCCGTGAGCGCGGACTGGCCCGCCAGGCCGGCCAGGTGGCAGGTGTCAACGTCAACCGCTCGCCGTGGGTGAGCCAGGTCGACCTGCGCCTGTCACAGGAAATCCCTGCCTTTCTCGGCGCCAAGGGCGAGGTGTGGCTGGATGTCCTGAACGTCGGCAACCTGATCAACAGCAAGTGGGGTCAGATCGAGGAGATCGGCTTTCCGTTCAACAAGCAGATCGCCCAGTTCCGCGGCATCGATCCGGAGTCCGGGCGCCTGGTCTACACGTTCAACGAAGCCAACGTGCGTGATCAGACCCTGCGCGATTTCACCGGAGAATCGCGTTGGGCGGTGCAGAGCGGCGCACGGTTCACTTTCTGACAGAGGGCGTAAAATGAAAGGCCAACGGGGGCGGGGGTGATGCCCGGCCGCCTTTTTTGTTGAAGCTTCCGACTTGGGGCTTGAAGAAGGGGAGGGCTATACTCGAGGCTTAACGGGCGCAAGGATCTGCTGGCGCCCCACCAGCCACTGGAGTGCCTGATGCGCATCGACCCGAGCCGATTCATGACGATTTCCCTGCTGGCCACGATACTGGTCTCCAGCGGTGCGGCCACGGGGGTCGCACTGGCCCAGGAACAAGCCGTCCCGGAACGGGACCCCGTGCCCGCAATCACGGTGATCCGCGCCGGCACGCTGCTCGATGTCGAGGGCGGTCGGGCGCTGCGAGACCAGGTGCTGGTCATCGAGGGCGATCGCATTATCGCGGTCGGGCCTGCGCGCTCGACGCGTATTCCCGAGGGCGCGACCGAGATCGACCTGAGCGATGCCACGGTGCTGCCAGGGCTTATGGACGGGCATGTGCACCTGACAAGCCGCCATGACCAGCACGGCTATCGCAGCCTCGGTGTCTCCATACCGCGCGCCGCACTCAGCGGGGCGGCCAATGCGGTGCGCACACTGCGTGCCGGGTTCACCACGGTGCGCAACGTCGGTGCCGGCGGTTATGCCGACGTCGCGCTGCGCGATGCGATCGATGATGGCGAGCTCATCGGCCCGCGGATGCTGGTGTCCGGGCCCTCGATCGGCATCACCGGCGGGCATTGCGACAACAATTTGCTGCCGGCCGAGTTCGGCGTCACCGCCGGTGGCGTCGCCGACGGGCCCTGGGCGGTGCGCCAGAAGGTGCGCGAGAACGCCAAGTACGGTGCCAACCTGATCAAGTTCTGTGGCACGGGCGGTGTGCTGTCGAAGGGCACGCAGATCGGTGCACGCCAGTTCACGCTCGAGGAAATGCAGGCTATCGTGGATGAGGCGCATACGCTGGGCATGCGTGTGGCGGTGCATGCGCACGGCACTGACGGCATCAAGACGGCGATCATGGCAGGCGCGGATTCCATCGAGCACGCCAGCCTGATCGATGACGAAGGCATCCGCCTTGCGCGCGAGCGCGGCACTTTCCTGTCGATGGATATCTACGTCAGTGACTTCATCCTCGGCAGTGGTGAGGCCATGGGCATCCTGCCGGAATCACTGGAAAAAGAGCGCATCGTCGGCACGGCGCAGCGGGAGAATTTCCGCAAGGCGCTGCAGGCCGGTGTGCGCATGAGTTTCGGCTCCGATGCCGGCGTTTATCCGCATGGCGACAACGCCCGTCAGTTTGCGCGCATGGTGGAGTGGGGCATGACGCCGATGCAGGCGATCCAGTCGGCGACCGTCAACACCGCCGAGCTGTTTGGTCTGCGTGAGGATCTCGGTTCGCTGACCGTCGGGCGCGTGGCCGACATCATCGCGGTGTCCGGCGACCCGCTGGCAGACATCACCGTGCTCTCGGAGGTCGGTTTCGTCATGAAAGCCGGCCGGATGTATCGCCGTGACCTGCTGGAGCCGCAGCGCAGCGCCGCCGTGGCACGCTGACGGTCTCGTCTAACCGCCGCGCAGCAGCTTGCGCCGGATCGAGCCGGATACGAGGTCGATCGCGAGCACCGCCAGCACCGTGAGCACCAGCACGGCGGCGGCCATCTCGAACTGCCGGTAACGCAGCGTGTTGAGCAGCAGGCCACCGACCCCGCCGGCACCGACCACGCCCAGCACCGCCGAGGCGCGCAGGTTGAGCTCGAAACGAAACAGCCAGTGGGCCATCAGCTCGGGCAGCACCTGCGGCAGCAGGCCCAGCCGGATGGCCACCAGTTTCGAACCCCCGGCGGCCTCCACGGCCTGCATCGCGGACAGATCGGTCGATTCCACAACCTCGGCGCCCAGCTTCGAGAGCATGCCCACCGAGTTGATGCCCAGGGCCAGCGCCCCGGCAAACGGACCCAGCCCGACGATCGGCACCAGGTAGATCGCCCAGAGAATCTCCGGCACGGCACGGATGGCCGCCGAGATGCCCTTGATCACGCGCGAGCACCACGGAAACAGCGTGCTGGCGCCCAGCACCGCCAGCGGCAGCGAGATCAGGGCGCCGATGATGGTGCCGATCCACGCCAGCTGGATGGACTCGATGATGGCCGGCACCACGCGCGTGTGGCCGTAGTGCCAGTCGACTGGCCAAAAGAATCCCAGCACCGTGCCCAGCTGCGCGGGCAGGCGTGCCAGGCGCTCGGGCGAGGCCTCGATCGCCCACAGCGACCAGATCAGCAGCGCACCGACGATCAGCGTCGCCCAGCTGGCGTAGCCTGGCCGGAACCTGCGCACGGCCGCGCTCATGCCAGCCGCCTGCGCACCGAGGCGCTGACCTGCTCGATCAGCAGCACCACGACCAGCACGCTGAGGATGATCATCGTGACGCGCTCGTATTCGAAGTTCGCGCGCTGGGTCTCCAGAATCATGCCGATGCCGCCGGCGCCCACCAGGCCCAGCACCATCGAGCCGCGCACATTGAGTTCGAACGAATACATGACGTAGGCGGCGTACTGTGGCCAGACCTGCGGCAGCGCGCCCAAGCCCACCATCTGCAGCCAGCTGCCGCCGCAGGCGCGCACCGCCTCGGGCAGGTGCATGTCGATGGCTTCCACCGACTCGGAGAACAGCTTGCTGATGACCGCCACACTGAACACCGACAGCGCCAGTGCGCCGGCCAGCGGACCGAAGCCCACGGCGGTGGCGAACAGCATCGCCCAGAACAGATCCGGCAGCGTGCGCAGGATGTTCATGAAGTTGCGATCGATGATCCAGGTCAGCCAGTTCGGGCTGACCGGGCGTGCCGCCAGCACCGCGACGGGGATGGCGATGATGGCGCCGACCACGGTGCCGATCAGCGCGATGTGCAGGGTTTCCAGGAACGGGCCGATCAGGCGCGGCAGGAAGGCGAAATCCGGTGGCCAGGATTCGCGCAGCAGGCGGCTGCCGCCGGCGGCATTGCACACCAGTTCGCTCACCGAGAAACCGATGCCATGCGCCGACCACAGCGTCATCGTCGCCAGCACGGCGATGACGCCCAGCGTCAGCCCCAGCTGGCGTGGCGGCGGGGCGGGGCGACTCAAGCGGCCGGCTCCTGCAGGAAATCGTCCTCGCCGGGACGCCGGCCGTAGATACGCCGGAAGTCCTCGTCGGTGACCTCGCTGCCCGAGCCGTCATAGACCACTTTGCCCTGCTGCAGGCCGATGATGCGCTGGCCATAGCGTCGCGCCAGATCGAGAAAGTGCAGGTTGACGATGGTGGTGATGCCAAGTTCGCGGTTGATGCGCAGCAGGTCCTCCATCACCTGGTGAGAGGTGACCGGGTCGAGGGAGGCGACCGGCTCATCGGCCAGGATCACCTCGGGCGCCTGGGCCAGTGCGCGGGCGATGCCCACGCGCTGCTGCTGGCCCCCGGAAAGCTGGCCGGCGCGCACGTAGGCCTTGTCGACGATGCCCACGCGCTCGAGTGCGGACATCGCCAGTTCCACCTCCGCGCGCGGCCACAGGTTAAGGACGCTGCGCCAGGTCGGCACATACGCCACGCGTCCGATCAGCACGTTGCTGAGCACCGAGAGCCTGCGCACCAGCCGGAAGTCCTGGAACACCATGCCGATGCGTGCACGCAGGCGACGAAGCTCGCGGCCCTGCCTGCGGGGCACGGCCACGCCGGCGACCTCGATCTCCCCGGCAGTCAACGGCGTGAGCCCGTTGATCGAGCGCAGCAGCGTTGACTTGCCGGCGCCCGATGAACCGACAATGACGACGAACTCGCCGCGCTGAATGGTCAGGTCGATCCCCTCGAGTCCAACCACGCCATTGGGATAGGTCACGCCCGCGCCGCGAAAGCGGATCATGGCCTCGCTGGTGCCTGGCTTGTCAGTCATGGTGTTCTCCATCGCGTATCGGTCAGGCAAGCGCGCAGGCAGGCTCAGCGGCGCAGCAGATCGTAGGCCGCAGCGACGGGATCGAAGACGCCGGGGCTTGCGGGCACGAAATTGTCGATCTCGTAGAGCACCCACAGGACGCGTTCTTCGCGCGGCAGGGCCTGCTGATCCTCAGCCAGTGCGACGAACGCCTCGGCGATGGCGGCCTTCAGGTCCGCCGGCAGATTCCCGCGCAGCAGCACGCCGTCGTTGGGGATGCGCGGAGAATGGGCGAATACGATGACCCGCTCGCCGACGTCCGGATACTGCGGACGTACCATGCCGCGCGCATCGTCGTAGGACACCGAGATGCTGACATCGCCACCGTAGGCGGCCAGCACCGCCGCATCATGCGCGCCGACGAACAGGCGGCGCAGGTCGCGTTCCGGATCCATGCCCGCCTCGATGAGCTGCAGCGAGGGAAACAGGAACCCCGAGGTGCTGTTCGGATCGGTGAAGGCCACCGAGCGGCCCCGTATGCTCTCCAGCGAGCCGTTGCAGCTGAGCATGCCGCGCGCATCGGCGACCGGTTCATCCGGGCACAGCGAGCGATCCGAGGTCATCCACTGCGAGCGGTAGCCGGTCTCGCCATTGCGTACCGAGATCAGCACCGGTTCCAGGCCGTAGCGGCGCATGCCGAGCATGGACGCAAACGGGGGCAGCATGCCGATGTCGGCGCGACCGCTGCCCATGGCCTCGACCACGCCGGTGTAATCCTGCGGCACGAAGGCACGCACGGGGATGCCCAGGCGGGCCTGCAGGTAGTCCGACAACGGCTGCAGATTGTCGACCATGGCTTCGGCCTCGTTGGCCGGCACCAGGCCGAGCACGAGCTGGCGCGGCCAGCCGCGCTCATCGACGGCATCACCGGCACAACAGCTGCCCAGCAGCGTGGCAAGCAGTGACAGCGCCAGGATTCGTGCAAATGTTGTCACGCCGCGAGTTCCTTGATGGCCACCGACACGCCACGCACGCGCCGGCCGTCTTCGACGGCATGCAGGCCGAGGTGCACGATGCGGTGATCCCAGTCGATCGTCACCATGCCGAAGTTGTCCTCCTCGAACATCGGGCCCAGGCGCTGCGCATCGTCTTCGTTCTGCCGCGCACGAAAGCTCGCGTTAAGCGAACTCGAGGTCAGCTCATACAAAGGGTAGGGCACGTCCTGATCGCGACGATACACTGCGCCGCGGTGACGATCACCGGAGATGAGTACGACGCCGCGCGCATCGGTGTCTGCGATCAGCTGGACCAGTCGCGCTTTTTCGTGCGGAAAATTGCCCCATCGCTCCCAGCCATGGTTGCGCGCCAGCACCTGGATCGACGAGGCGATGATGCGCACATCGGCAGGCTGGCGCAGCGCCTGCTCCAGCCAGGCCCATTGTTCGGCGCCGAGCATGGTCTTGCCGGGGTCCGGATCCGGCAGGTAGCGTTGCCGGCCCGGCGCCATCGGCGTATCGGTGCGCTTGAGCGGCGAGCGAAACCAACGGGTATCGAGCAGGATCAGCTGAACGCGCTGTCCCTCGGGTCCGACCGTAACCGACTGGTAGACGCCGCCGCGCGCACGCATCGCATGGTCGTCGCCAACACCGAAGAAATCCATGAACTCGGCCTTGGCTTCATGCTTGATCGGGTTCTCCGCACCACTGTCGCCGACACCGTAGTCGTGATCGTCCCAGGTGGCCAGCATCGGCACGCGCGAACGCAGCGCCTGGTAACCGGTTTGCGCTGCCAGGTCGGCGTAGGCGTCGCGCATGGCAGTGACGTTGGGCTCGGCGAGGACCTGGCCATCGCGCACCGTGGCGTAAACATTGTCGCCGATCATCATGAACAGTTCGGGCGACTGACCGAGGATCGGATACCAGAATGATTGCGGGCGCTGCTCATCAGCGCAGGAACCGAAGGCGATCCGACGCAACGGCACCTGTTGCGCGAGCACCGGCCGGGGACTGCCGGCGGCTCTGAGCGGCACCGCGGCGCCCAGGCCGATGGCCGCCAGCGCCGCGACGGCGCGCCGCCGGCCCGGCGCCTGCGGGTCCGGCGCTTCGGGCAAGGGCGTTGAGATGCGCTTTGTGGCCAAGTTGCAGACTCGCCGAAAGTACGAAAACGCCTGAACACTAACCTGACTGCGTTACGGGCATGCGACAGGATACGCGTTGCAGGTCTGCGAAACCGTCATTGCGGCCGGGTCACACCGTGTCTGCGAAAACGCATCTGCCGGGTTACTATCTTAGGTTCACGCGTCTGCGTGATTGCTTAATTCATCCCCTCGAGAGAGCTGATGCCCATTGTGTCTGCGACGCCACTGATCCGCGCCCTTGCCGCCGTGCTGCTGCTGTCGGGCCTGACGGCCTGCGCCGTCAACCCGGTCACCGGGCAGCGCCAGCTGGCGCTGATCACCACCGCTGATGAAATCCAGATCGGCGAACAGTACTACGCGCCCAGCCTGCAGATGCAGGGCGGCGAGTATCGCCTCGATCCGGAACTGACCGCCTACGTCAACGACATCGGCCAGCGCCTGGCCGAGGTCTCCGACCGCGAGCTGCCATACGAGTTTGCGGTCCTCAACTCCAGCGTGCCCAATGCCTGGGCGCTGCCGGGCGGCAAGATAGCGATCAACCGCGGCTTGCTGCTGGAGATGCGCTCGGAGGCCGAGCTGGCGGCCGTGATGGGCCATGAGATCGTGCATGCGGCGGCCCGTCACGGCGCGCAGGCACAGCAGCGCGGCATGCTGCTGCAGGGGGTATTGCTCGCCGGCGCGATTGCGGCCGGCGATTCCGGGTTCGGCGGCCTGGCCGTGGGCGGGATGTCGGTGGCCGCACAGATGGTCAATCAGCGCTACGGGCGCAGTGCCGAGCTCGAAGCAGACCGCTTCGGCATGATTTACATGTCGCGCGCCGGCTGGGATCCGCAGGGCGCAGTTGAACTGCAGGAGACTTTCGTTCGCCTTTCGGAAGGGCGCGACCAGAACTGGCTGTCCGGTCTGTTCTCCAGCCACCCCCCGTCGCGTGACCGCGTGCGTGCCAACCAGGCCACGGCCGCGGAGTTGCCGCCGGGCGGCGAGCATGGCCGCGAGCGCTACGAGCAGCGCACCGCCAGGCTGCGTGCGCAAAAGCCCGGCCACGACGCAATAGATGCCGGGCGCAAGGCGCTGGCGGAACGCGAGTTCGACACCGCGCTGGCACAGGCCGAGCAGGCCATCGCGCTGCTGCCCGAGGAGGCGCATGGCCATGCACTGCGCGGTGATATCGCCAGGCTGCAGTTGCGGCCCGCCGATGCGCTCGGCGATTACAGCCGTGCCATCGAACTTGATCCGACATTCTTCTATTTCACGCTGCAGCGTGGACTGGCGCGTATCGAGGTCGGCGACTGGGCAGGCGCAGGCGAGGATCTTGCCAGCAGTGTCGAGCGTCTGCCCACGGTGCCGGCCTTCCACGGCCTGGGACGCGTCGCCGAACAGCGCGGTGATCTCGAGGAGGCCAAGTCGCATTACCGGCGCGCCGCCGGCGCCGCATCGCCGGAAGGCCAGGCAGCGCTGCGCGCGTTGCTGCGCCTGGATCTGCCCGACAACCCCGGCGAATACCTCGAACTGCGCCACGGCATCGACGGCCAGGGGCAGCTGGTGCTCGAGATCTCCAATCCGCAACCGGTCGCGGTGACCGGACTGGTGGTGCAGCTGCGCTATCGGGATGCGGCCGGACGGGTGCGCGATCGTGAGCAGCGCGTGGATGGCACGCTGGCGGCGACCTCGCGGATGCGTGTGGGCACCGGGCTGGGCGGTTTTACCGATGCCGCACAGGCGCAGGCGCAGCTGGTCGCGGCGCGGCTGGCCGAGTAGGTGGACGGGCACCGCGACGCAAGCTGCCCGCAATCCATGATTCTTGCTGGCCCGAGTCCGCGCATTCGACATTTCGTTGTCATCTGGCGTCGCGATACTCTGTGCCCATGATCAAGCGAGCTCTTTCCTGGCGCCCGCCGGGCAGCGCAGTGCTGGCAACGCTGTACCTGGCATTTGCTGCGCTGGCGCCGGCCCATGCGGATTCGCCCGCGCTGCTGCTGGACGGCAGTTTCGACGACTGGCCTGACGGCGTCGTCGCCCAGGCTGATCCCTACTACCTTTACCTGCAGCTGGTGTTTCCCGAGAAGATCGGTCTGCAAAGCGCGCGTGTTGCCACGCACGTGCTGCTCGATCTCGATGATGATGTCTCGACAGGACGCAAGGTCACGCCGGGCACGGATGACAACGCACCGCTGGGCGTGGACCTGGCGTTGCTGTTCGCGCCCGTCGACGGCCGTGATGAGCATGGCGTCGGCGGCGGGGCGGCCGCGCTTGCCTACGGGCCCGGACAACGTGAGACGCGTCTGCGTCACCAGCAGGTCGGTTTCGCGGCCTTGCCCACCTACACCAGTCAGCGCTACGAACTGCGCGTGCCGCGCCATGTGCTCGAGCGCGGCCCGGCGGCGGCGCAGTTGCGCCGTGCCGGCACCGCGCGCGCGCTCATCCGGCGCATCGGTGCAGACGGCGAGACCGTTTGGGAGTCGCAGGTGCTGTCTTTCGAACGGCCGGCCGCCGCGCCGGCGCCCTGGCGGGCGCAGGTCGACATTCCCCGTCGTGCGTCCGATGCCGTGCGGATCATGTCTGCAAACGTCGAATGGGCCGCACCGCTGACCGACCCGGCACCGTTTGCGCGCATCCTAAAGGCGCTGGATCCCGACATCGTGCTGCTGCAGGAATGGGATCGCATTGAACGCAGACGCGGCCAACCGCCCATCCCCCGTGAATCGGCAGACGCGATCGCCGAGTGGTTCAACACCCATGCGCCGGGCGAGCGTCGCTGGCAGGTGCGCCGCTCGCCCGAACTGGGCATCGCCATCGCCTCGCGTGATGCCCTGACGGCGCTGGGCGGTGAGCGCATCGCCTACCGGCTCAGCGAAGGTGATGAAACGCTGCTTGGTCGCGGCGTGCGTTACGTCGGCGCGCTGTCGCAGACGCGCGCAGGCCCCGTCGCCGTGGCCAGCCTGCATCTGAAGTGTTGCGGCGCCTGGGCGGCGGAGGAGGATCTGCAGCGCCAGGCCGAGGCGGTCACCGTCAACGCCGCGTTTCGCCGCGCGCTGGCCGACTCACCGGCCGTGATGGCCGTGATCGGCGGCGACTTCAATCTCGTCGGTGCGCGATCACCGAAGCAGACCATCGCCCGCGGCCTGGACCTCGATGGTTCGGATCTCGCGGCCGCACCGCTGCTGGCGCTGGGCGGCCATGCCGCGACGACGTGGCGCGATCCGCGATCACGCTTCTCGCCCTCGCGCCTGGATTACATGCTGTATTCGGACAGCAGCGCCGAACTGCTGAACGCGTTTGCGCTGGATACGGCCGTGCTGGACGCTGCGAGCCTGCGTCGGCACGGGCTGCGTGCTGAGGATTCAGCGTTCAGCGACCACCTGCCCATCGTCATCGACCTGCGCCGACGCAGCCCGCCGTAGGGCGCTGGACAGCGTCGTAAGCGCTGTGTTGACCATCCATCGGATCCAACGGCCGGCGTGCAAGGGCAGTTGTTAATGCCGATGTCATCTGCCGTGTCTAGACTGTTGCTACAGCAATGGATTCAGGGAGCGAGCCGGTGGCTGATAACAGGCCGAGGCGGAACAGTGATTATTTCGGCAGCGTCATCGAGCAGCGGCTGTCGCGGCGCAGCGTGCTGGGTGGCGCGGCAGCGCTCGCGGGTGCCGCGATGGGTGCGGGACTGGTGGGCTGCTCGCTGGCGCCCGGATCCCGTGGATTCACACCGATCTCCGGCGCCACCACCGATCGCGTCGAACTGCCCGAGGGTTTCTTCCACGACGTTGTGATTCGCTGGGGTGAAAGCCTGTTTTCCGATACGCCGGATCTGGATACCCGCCGCATCCCCGACGGCGTGCTGCTGGATCCCGGTGCCGCGCGAATGGCGGCGCGACAGTTCGGCAGCAACTGCGATGCCTTTCACCTGTTCGCTTTGAATGACTCGGCTGACCACGGCATTGCCTGCATCAATAACGAATATGTCGATCCGCGGCTGATGTTCCCGCGCCTGAGCGATCACATCACCGAAGACCGGCGTATCGATACGGCCTGGCTGCAGCGTCATCCCGAGGCCGTGGCGGTCATGAAGGCGTCCATCGGCGTGACGGTGGTCGAACTGATACGTGAGGGCGGTCACTGGCGATTCCTGCGTGATTCGCCGTACAACCGCAGGCTCACCGCCGAGACGCCGATGGAGCTGCGCGGGCCGGTGCGCGGCAGCGAACTGATCCGCAGCGTTGGCGATCCGGCGGGGCGCTGGGCCCTGGGCACGGTGGGCAACTGTGCCGGCGGGCGCACGCCCTGGGGGACGTACCTGTCTGCCGAGGAGAACATCCAGGATTACTTCGGCGACTGGGCGCTGGCGCGACGGCATCCTGATCTCGATGCGCGGCTGCGTGTCATCCACGATCGTTTTCCGCCGCACCAGCGCACCAGCTGGCAGGGCTGGGAGCGCGTGGATCCGCGTTTCCTGATGACACGCAATCCTCATGAGCCGTTGCGCTTCGGCTGGGTTGTCGAGGTCGACCCCTACGAGCCCGAGCGTCCTGCGATCAAGCGCACGGCGCTGGGTCGCTTCTCGCACGAGTGCGCCACGACGACGACCGCGCGCGGCGGCGAGATCGTCGTCTATTCCGGAGATGACAGGCGCTTCGAGTACGTCTACAAGTTCGTGTCGAAGGGCAAATTCAACGCACGTGAGCGCGAGGCCAACCGTCACCTGCTCGACGAAGGTGTGCTGCACGTGGCGCGCTTCAACGCCGATGGCACGGGCATGTGGCTGCCGCTGGTGCACGATCCGCAGGGCATCCTGAGCGGGTCCACGGGCTTCCCCGACCAGGCCACGGTCCTGCTCAATACGCGGGGTGCTTCCGACCTGCTGGGTGCGACGCCGATGGATCGGCCTGAGGACATCGCCGTGAGTCCGCTGACCGGAAAGGTCTACGTGGCCTGCACCCACAACACCAGCCGGGGTGAGGCTCAGGCAGGTCCGCGCGGTGTCGATGCCGTCAATCCACGCGTCGGCAATCGCTGGGGGCATATCGTCGAGATCCATGAGGATGGCGATGATCATGCCGCACGCACGTTCCGCTGGGAGCTGCTGCTGCTGGCAGGTGACCCACTCTCGGCCGATGGTCGTTTCCTGACCCAGGTGACAGGCAAGCCGCTGGCTGCCGATGATACTTATTTCGCAGGCTTCGAGGATGCCGGTGGCCTCGCCCCGTTCGGTGCGCCGGACAATCTCGATGTCGACCGCTTCGGCAATCTGTGGATCGTCACCGATGGCGACCAGCCGCGCGGCAGCAACAATGGCTGCTTCGTGGCGGGCACCGAAGGTGCGGGACGCGGCCAGGTCCGACAGTTCATGAGCGCGCCGCTGGGCGCCGAGGTGTGCGGCTGCAAGTTCAATGCCGATGGCACGACGCTGTTCCTGAACATCCAGCATCCCGGCGAGAACGGCACCGTCGAGGACCCGGAAAGCCACTGGCCGGATGGTCCGGACAGGATGCCCCGATCCAGCCTTATCGCGGTCAGCCGCGAGGATGGGGGCGTGATCGAGGCGTAGAGACTGCGATCCAGGGCACCCTATCCGAGGGCGCAGTCGGGCTAGAATGCGCGACTGGAGAAACAGGGGGTGTCGTGGCACGAATTGCTTCACGGATCCGGGCCTTGGCCGGGAAGCTCGGACGCCGTCTGTCGCCGCGCCCGTGGATCGCCCGTGACACCGCGATCGAGGAAGACCAGCCCAGTCTGGCGATCCAACCGCTTCACGACTTGAGCCCGACTGGAGATTACGGTCACATCTGCCGCGGCCTGGCGGTGGATCTGCAGCGGGTGCTGATGCGCATGCCCGGGCTGCGGGTTGCCCGCGCGGTGCAGGCGGTCAAGCCAGGCGGTGAGGATGCCGTGATGCTGGGGCGCCGTCGTGGCGTGCGCAGCGTCCTGACCGGGACGCTGGGCCCGAGCCCGCAGGGCCACACGCTGCTGGCGATGCGCCTGGTCGATACGATCGGCGGTCACACCCGCTGGTCGGCCCGGTTTGCCGGCGTGCCGGATGAACTCCCGACGGCTTTCATGGCGATTGCCCGTGGCGTTGCTCGCAGTCTGAGCACGGATCCGGACTCCTGCGAACAGGTCCTGGGCAAGCTGCGCGGGACAGCTCACGGGCATGCCTACGCGGCCCTGCTTGCCGGTCTGGACTACGCGCGTCAGCCGGGTCGGCAGCGCCTGCTGCAGGCCCAGCGGCAGTTTCGCAGGGCCAAGGAGCTGGATTCGCAGTACGCCCGCGCCTGGGCCGAGCTGGCCGCCTGCAACGCGCGCATCTATATCTACTCGATCGCGCAGACCGAGCTGCGTCGGGAGGCCGACGAGGCCAGTCGCACGGCGCTGTCGCTGCGGCCCGATCTGCCCGAAAGCCATGTCGCCGCAGGGCTTGTACACATGATGTTCGATCGCTGGGAGCAGGCGCGCGGTCATTTTGACCAGGCCCTGGCGCTACGGCCGAATCACTACCCGGCCCTGTATCAGTATGGCCGCGCGTGTATGCATGAAGGTGAGCATGCGAGGGCCGCGGAGCTCTACCAGCGCGCCAGCGACGCAGATCCCGACGAATACCAGGCCACGCTGCTGGCGGCGCAGGCGCTCGATCAGCTGGGCCAGGGCGATCGGGCGCTGCTGTTCGCACGCGAAGGGCTGGATCGCGCATCCCGTCACGCCCGTGTCTTCCCTGACGATGGCCGAGCCTACTCGATGGGCGCCGGCGCCCTGCTGCGTATTGGCGACGAAGCTGCCGCGCGCGACTGGATCAATCGTGCGCTTGCCCTGGACCCTGAAGACGTCGCGGTGCACTACAACGCCGCCTGTCTGTATGCGCGCCTGGGCGAGTCGGAATTGGCGCTGTCATGCCTGGAGCGCGTCGAGTTGCGGCAGATGGCCAATCGCGGCTGGGTGGAGCATGACCCGGACCTCGCTGCGCTACGCGATCACCCGCGCTTTCAGCGGGTGCTGGGCGGTTTGCGCGCCTAGCACCGCCCTGTCACGCGCTCAGGGGTCGGTGACGGAGCCCGCATAACCCCACTGTCGGGCCCTGGCTGCCAGCCCCTGCCGCTGCGCGGCGAGATCCTCGTCGATCGTGGTCAGCGCCCGGGCGGCTTCGGGTTGCTCGAACACTGTCGAGAGCAGTGGATCCCTGGCCGTCCACGGCTGCCGCCAGCCCAGCGCCACGGCCTCGACGAATGCGTTTCGTGCGCTGTCGACATCATCATCCAGTGCCGCAACACGGGCGCGCAGGTAGGACAGTTCGGAGGAGGCATAGCCACTGGCCAGCTGCTCGCCCGCGTACACCCGGCAGGGTGCCAGCCAGCGCTCGCGATCCTCGCCGCGCGGGTAGGCGTAGGCCATCTCGATCTGCGGCGAACAGTAATTGCGGTCGAACCACCCGGTGGCAAGGATGGTGTCCTCGATGGAGCGCAGCAATTCCCGGCCACGCGCCTGATCGCCCCACAGCAACTCGTACCAGGCGTGCTCAAAGGTGAGCAGCGCATCCTCGGGGTCGGCGGCATGGGCAAAGCGAATGAGTTCCAGCGCACGGCTGAACTCGCCGGCGGCAATATGCAGGTTCACCGCGTAGACCTCGGGGTCGAGTAGCGCCGCGGCGGCGTCGGCCAGGCCGGCGACCATGAACACATCGGCCAGCGCGACGCGGTACTGCTCCGTGTCCGGAGAACGCCTGAGCACCTCATGATAATAGTCGGCCGAGCGCAGCAGATCGCCGCTGGAATAGGCGACCTGCGCGGCCGCTCGATAGCCCACCGGTGACGCCGGATCAAGCTCGATGAGCTTGTCGAAGGTCTGCAAGGCAAGCTCGCTGTTGCCCATGCGGGACTGCTCGACCGCCCAGTTGCGCAGGATCACCGGCGACAGCGGATCGAGTTGCCTGGCCGTCTCCAGGCTCTCCAGTGCATCGGCGTAGCGGGCCATATTGCGCAGCACCAGGAAGCGCCAGTGATGCGCATCCGCGAGGCTGGGATTGAGCGCAATCGCCTTGTCGTAAGCGGCCAGACCGTCCTCGTTGCGGCCCCCCATTACTGCAAGCTGTCCCAGCGCCGCGTACGCCTGGGGCAACTGTGGATCGCGCAGCAGCGCGCGCTCGACATTGCTCTGCGCCAGCTGCGCTGCAATCACCGGATCAAGATCACCGTAGTTCTCCACGCCGCGTGCCAGCAGACGCACACTGTCGGCCACGCCGACGTAGGCCGGCGCATACTCCGGATCCAGCCCCACGGCCTGTTCGAAGTAGCGTCTGGCCTGGCGGATCGACTCGGGGGTACGCTCGCGGAACTGCTGTCGGCCCCGCAGATACATGACATAGGCTTCCGCGGAAGTCGCCTGACCGGTAAGCCGCTCACCCTCCGGCGCCACATAGGCATCGAACAGGCGATTGAGGATCGACCGGGCAATCTGCTCCTGGATCTGGAAGATGTCCTCGAGAGGACGGGCGTAGCGTTCGCTCCAGCGCGTGCGGCCGCTCTCGGCATCGATCAGGTTGGCGGTGATCAGCAGTCGCGAACCCTCCAGCCGCACACTGCCTTCCAACAGGCTCGACACGCCCAGTTCCCGTCCGATCACCTGCGGCGGATCAGTGCGTTCGGCGAAGCGACGCGTGGAACTCGCGGCTGTGACCTGCAGCGAGGCCTGCTTGCCCAGGGCGGCGCTGAGTTCCTCGGCGAGGCCCTCGCCCAGATAGCCCAGCGTCTGCTCGGGACTGAGGTCACGAAACACCATGACGGCAAGCGACCTGTCCTGCGGTGCGGCCACGATGGGCGGCTGACCATCGTCGCGCCGTGAGCGGACATCTTCGAACAGCAGGACAGCCGCGCCGGTGGCCGCGCCGGCGATCACCAGCAGGCCCAGCCAGTTGACCCATGACAGCGGTCGCGGCGAGTCCTCTTCGCCGGCAGTGACGTTGTCGGCAATGCGCGCCAGACCGTCTGGCGAGAAACGAAAAAACCAGCTCAGGTAAGCCAGCACCGGTGCGAAGGTGATCGCACATACCAGCACCAGCGTCGTCAGGCCTTCCCACAGTGCCAGAATGGGTACGAACAGGTCGACCGCCGCGACCACGCCGTAGACCGCCACGGCGTAGCCGGCCATCACCGAGATCACACGGCGGCGACGCAGCTCACCCAGAAATCTGGAGAGGCCGCGGCTGCCGTGGCTCATGTCTGTCACCGGAACTCGAAGTGGGCGCTATGGGTCGTGCCATCGATGAGGGCGATCGTCAGCCGGCGGCAGCTGTTGGCGAACGCGCGAGGGGTTTTCCACACATAGATGTACTGACCGGTGAGCGGGTCGTAGCTCAGCGTGGAACCGCCGGCGGTGACGGTTTCCTCGACGTCGGTCACCACTGCGGCGGTCGTGCAGCCCACGGCCTGCGTGTAGGGCGAGGCGTCCGCCAGGATGCCCAGGCCGACATCGCCACCGAGGCTGAAGCGCAGCGGCACCGCCTGACCTGCGCGGACGCGATTGACTACCGGCAGGTTGTCGACAGGCCTGAAGAAGCCGGTGAACGGGTAGCGGACGTCGTAGCTGACGCTGACCGCCTCGGCGGCGTTGCCGGCCCGGTCCGTTGCGCCATCGCAGGTGGCCGTGAAGGCCCCCAGGCCATCAGCACGGCCGCTCAGCGTGAGCACTGCGTGCGTGGCGACGCCGGACAGGCCATCCGTGGTCTCGCAGCCGGCGGCCGACGCTTCACCGGGCAGGTACACCGCATCGGCGGTCACGCCGGTCACGACCACGACAGGTGGTGTCAGGTCGATATTGATCGGCGACACGACCGTGCTCGCGGTATTGCCGGCGTTGTCCGTGGCCACGCCGGTGGCTGACTGGTCCGCGCCCTGGGTGCTGAGTAGCTGCTGGGCGGGCAGGCAGCTGGCGATGCCGGAGAGTGCATCCGTGCATACGAATCCCACGGACACGCCGCCGCGATGCCAGCCAGCGGCGTTTGCCGCCGGCGATACGCTGGCAGAGATCAGCGGATTGGCCAGGTCGATGCGCACGGTGAGGTTCTGCGGCGCCTCCTCGTTACCTTCCTTGTCGATGGCCGAATGGCTGACCGGGATGACCCCCGGTCCGGGGATCGCGAAAGATGTCGGCGAACTCGGCGATGAGCCCATGGACAGCGTGGGCGCGGTGCCGAATTCATAGCGGATCAGCTCCAGTCCCGAGCCATCCGGTTCATCGGCCGCGGTGATCGTCACCGTGACCGGGCTGTTGTTCCAGCCGCCGGCATTCGGTGCTGGCGTCACGACAGCCGAGCTCACCGGCGGCGTCACATCCGCGGGCACGGCGTCGGGATGAATCCTCAGAAAGGTCGAGCCCTTCCCGGACAAGGTCGCGCCTAAATTTGCATAGAGGTCCGGCCGGTCGCGAATATCTGCCTCGAACAGCAGCGAGGCGCCGGAATAGAACGCAAAACCCTCGGGCAGCGAATAGACGAGCTCCACCTCCAGCCGGTGATCCTGCGACGGGTCCGCGGGATTCGTGGCGGGCAGGTCGTTGAGCACCAGTTCCTGGGCAAGCGGTCCGAGTGGCGTCTGATCGGAGAACACCACGGTTTTCAGCAGCGCGTTGCTGGCGCTGTAGACTCGCCAGGTGATCTGCAGCGTCGGCACCTGCTGAAACGCGCTGGGGAATCCCAGGGCAATGCCATTGGCGCCCTGCGGGAAGACTTCCAGGCGCAGTGATTCACCGGCCGCCACCTCGTAGCCGCATTCGACCTCGCCAAATGGCCCCACGCAGGATTGCTCGTCAAAAAAGGTCGGCACCGGCGAGACCACGAAGCTCGAGGCCCAGGACTGCAATTCACTGAAGATCACGCCGGGTTCGGTCGTGGAGGTGATGAAATACCTCAGCTCCTCACCCTGGTTATCGAGGCTGGTCCCGGCGGTGCCGCGCACCAGGCGCGCCTGAGCCGTCAGGATGGTCAGCGCGCAGAACAGCGCGGTCACGATTACAACGCCCTGCCTGGCACCGACTGCGAATGTGGACATGTCGTCCTCCCGCTTCCCTGCGGCTATCGCAGCAGCCTGGGAATTATTGTTAATTAATTGGAAACAGGCTACTACGGCCCGGAATGTACTCCTGCGCGCGAGGTTCGGCAATGCCCGAAATGCCATGCGCCGATTCGCCGAAATGGGGCCTCCCTTCCGGATCGTCGGCCCGTGCGGCAGGCATGCGAATCGTTGCAGCAGGTACCATGGAAGAGTCAGAACTCACTGGAGCGAACGATGACCCTGCGCCAGACTGTTGTAGTACTGCTCGGCCTGTGCCTGGCCGCCGCAGCATCGGCCGAGATCACGCGCATCGAGCGCGGCAACCTGATACTCGAAAACATTCCGGAGATTCCGCCAGCTGTCACGACGCGCCTGGAGCAGTATCAGAACACCCGCGCCGGCAGCCTCGCCGCCTGGTTGCCCGACGGTGGTCTGCTGATTACGACGCGCTTCGGCGAGACCAACCAGATCCATGAAGTGCGTACACCGCTGGGCGCACGCCGTCAGCTCACGTTCTTCACCGAGCCTGTGTTCGGTGCCACCGTCCCGGCTGATCCGGCCCGCAACGGGTTTGCGTTCGTGCGCGATCGCGGCGGCGACGAGTTCTACCAGCTCTACTGGTTCGACAGGGCGAGCGGGGAGAGCCGCCTGCTGACTGATGGCGGGCGCACACAGCACAGTGAAGCGCTGTGGTCGAATGCCGGCGACCGCTATGCGTACGCGAGCACGCGGCGCGACGGGCGCAATTACGACATCTACGTCGCCGGTCTCGATGACGCCTACCCGGAGCATCGCCGCGTGATGGAGGGCGAGGGCCTGTGGCTGGTGCTCGACTGGGCGCCCGATGATGGACGACTGCTGCTGCTGAACTACGTCTCGATCAACGAGGGCTACGTGTTCGTGCTCGATATCGAGAGCGGTGAGCTTACGCGCGTGCACGATACCGGCGAGACCGTGGGCTATGGCGCCGGCGCCTTTGATCGCGACGGCAGCGGTGTTTACCTGGTCCACGATCACGGCAGCGAGTTTCGCGAGCTGCACCACGTGGCACTCGCAACCGGCCGCAGTCGGGGGCTGTCTGCCGATATCCCGTGGGACGTCAGCGCGGTTGTCCTGTCGCCTGACCGGCAGCGCATGGCCTTCGTCGTCAACGAGGGCGGCATGTCGACCTTGCGTCTCAAGGACCTGCGGCGCAATCGTCCGCTGCCGGTCCCGGACCTGCCGATCGGTGTGATCGGCAACCTCGCCTTCAGCCCGGATGGGGCGAGGCTTGCGCTGACGCTGAACACGCCAGCCTCGCCGAGCGACGTGCATGTCCATGATCTCGGCAGACGGACGCTGACGCGCTGGACGCAAAGCGAGGTCGGCGGCCTGGACACCGCGAAGTTTCCGGCGCCCGAGCTCGTCAGCTTCGCGAGCTTCGATGGTCTCGAGGTGCCCGCCTGGGTGTATCGCCCGCGCGGCGAGGGGCCCCATCCGGTCATCGTGCAGATTCACGGCGGGCCGGAGGCGCAGTCACGGCCTTTGTTCAGTCCGCTGTTCGCCTACTGGGTCAACGAACTCGGTGCCGCGGTCATCAGCCCTAATGTTCGCGGCTCCAGCGGCTACGGCAAGACTTACCTCACGCTCGACAACGGCGTGCTGCGCGAGGACTCGGTACGCGACATCGGTGCACTGCTCGACTGGATCGAGACCCAGCCGGATCTCGATGCGCAGCGCGTCGTCGTCTACGGCGGCTCCTACGGCGGCTACATGGTGCTGGCCTCGCTGACGCACTTCGACGAGCGCCTGCTCGGCGGGGTGAGCATCGTCGGTATCAGCAGCTTCGTGACCTTCCTGGAAAACACGCAAGACTATCGTCGTGACCTGCGCCGTGCCGAATACGGCGATGAGCGTGATCCCGAGATGCGCGCGTTTCTCGAGCGCATCTCGCCACTGAACAACGCCGAGCGCATCCGCTCGCCGCTGTTCGTCGCCCAGGGCTATAACGACCCGCGCGTCCCCTACACCGAGTCCGAACAGATCGTGCAGGCGGTGCGTGATAACGACGGCGAGGTCTGGTATCTGCTGGCGATGGACGAGGGCCACGGGTTTGCGAGGAAGGTCAACCGCGACTACTTCCAGGCTGCGACCGTGATGTTTCTGCGCCAGCTGTTCGACGGGACGATCGAGTGACCCACCACCACACCAGCGCCCCGATGGCCCCGAGCACCAGCAGGCTTGCGCCATGCATTGCCACTGCCGCCAGCCCCTCGCTGGTGAACTGGCCGTCGACCACGAGATCGACCTGGCGCTGACGCACCCAGCTGGCGCGGCGCAGATCCCAGGCGTGGAAGGCCGTTCCGACCAGCGCCGTGGCCCCGGCACCAAGCGCCATGACCATCAGCACGGTGTGTCTGCGCAGCGCGCGCAGCAGCAGCCAGGCCGGCACGCCGGCCGCCGCAGTCAGCGCATAGGCCCAGGGCAGGGTCTGTGCGAAGGCGATGATATTGAAGCCCTGTGGTGATATCGCCCACAGGGCGCTGGGCAGCAGCGGCGCCAGCGAGAAGCCGCCCAGCACTCGGCCCGGCGTCATGGGCCTCGGGACTTCGTGGCAGGGAAGGACACCGCCGGCAGGCCCTCGAGGCAGGCCTGCAGCCGCGCCAGGCGTTCGCCGCGCTGGGTGGGCGTATACGCCACTGCCTGGCCGCGACCCCACACCGGCGCCGGCCAGGCGTCGTCGCCGATATGGCGGGCGATGATGTGGATGTGCAGCTGTGCCACCACGTTGCCAAGGGCTGCCACGTTCATCTTGTCGGCGCTGAAGGCCCCGGCCATGCGGCGGGCCACTTCGCAGGCCAGCTCGAGCACCTCGCCGCGCCGCCCGGGCGGCAGTTCATGCAGTTCGCGCAGGCCCGGCAGGGCGGGCACCAGGATGCACCAGGCATAGCGGCTGTCGTCCATCATGAGCAGCCGGCAGTCGCCCAGCGTGGCTACTGGCAGGGTGTCGCCCGCGAGTACGGGATCGAGCTGGAAGTCCATACTTGTGATTCGACCTCGGCGACGTGTAGGGTGACGATTTCCGGGGCTTACAGCCACGTTCATCCTCAGGAGTTTTCGCGTGAATATCAAGACAACGCTCGCGGCCGGCATGGCCATGCTGCTGGCCATGGTGGCCTTTCCGGCCGGTGCCGATGAGGCCAGTGCCGTGGCCGAGGGCCGCGAAGTAGCCATCGAGTACACCCTCACGCTCGATGACGGGACGCTGGCCGATAGTAATGTTGGCGAGGCGCCTTTTGTCTACGTGCAGGGCCAGCAGCAGATCCTCGCCGCCCTGGAAGCCGCGCTCGTGGGCCTGGTGCCGGGCGATGCGCGTGAGGTGCGCATCAGTGCCGAGGACGGTTACGGGCCGGTTGATCCGGAGATGTTCCAGGAGGTGCCGCTGGAGGCCATCCCGGAGGAGGGCCGGCAGGTCGGCGAGGTGCTGGTCGGGGCCGACCCCAGTGGTCAGCCCTTCCAGGTCCGCGTCGCCGAAGTCCGCGATGACGCCGTGGTGGTGGATTTCAATCATCCATTGGCCGGCCAGACACTGAATTTTGCCGTCAAGGTGCTGGCGGTGAACTAATGGCGTGCGTGCTGCTGCGCGCACCCGCTAGAGGGGAGGACAGCAGATGCAGACCGTGAAGCCGATGCGTACCGTGGCGGTGCTCGCCGCCGTGATCACCCTGCTGCCGGCCACTGTGCCGCAGGCCAGTGAGCTGGAACTCGAGCGCTGCGAGCAGCCGATGGGCACGCTCGCGGTGGTCGAGCCCCAGGACCAGTACATGCGCACGCTGCGCCAGTTCGAGCTGCAGTCGCCCACCAGCCTGATTCGCATGATGGTGCAGGAATCCAACTGCTTCGTCGTGGTCGAGCGCGGCATGGGCATGCGCAACATGATGCAGGAGCGCGAACTGGCCCAGGCCGGCGAGCTGCGCGAGGGCGCCAATGTCGGCGGCGGCCAGATGGTCACCGCCGACTATGTGCTCAGCCCCGAGGTGGTGATCTCGCAGCGTGACGCCGGCGGCGTCAGTGGCGCGGTGGGCGGACTGATCGGCGGACGCAGCGGTCGCATGCTCGGCGGCGTGGCCGGCGGACTGAAGTTCAGCGAGGCCAAGACCACGCTGCTGCTCGCGGATTCGCGCTCGGGCGTGCAGGTCGCCTCGGCCGAGGGCAACGCGCGGGAGACCAGCTTCAATGTGCGCGCCCTGGGCGGCGCCTCGGGCATTGGCGGCACGCTGGGCGGCTATTCGAATACCGATGAGGGCCGCGTGATCGCGGCCGGATTCGCCGACAATCTCAATGGTATCGTGCGCCTCGTGCGTGCCGATCCCGGGCTGCAGCGTGATGTCAGTGCAGCCTTGGGCGGTGAACCGGCCACTGCCGGTGCGGTGTTCAATCCCGGCGACGTCGTGCGCCCCAGGATCGACAATGTCCGGTTGCTCGCCGGTCCCGGCGACGAAGGCAATGTCGTGGCCACGCTGAGCCGTCGCGATGACATGATCTATCTTGGCGAGGAGCGTGACGGCTATCTGGCGGTGGAGACCAGCCACGGTGGCGGCTGGGTGAGGAAGCTGCTCGTCGGCAACTAGCTGGCCTGCAACACCGCGGTGCTGCCGGTCATTGGGTCGCCGCGCAGGGAGTTGCACGCATGAGCGCGCTCGAACAGCGCTATCGTTTGATGCGCCGGGCCACGCTCGTGGCCGGGGCGACCAATGTCGTGCTGGCGGCCGTGCAGCTCGCAGGCGGGCTGCTGGCGAACTCCCAGGCCCTGATCGCAGATGGCCTGCATACGCTCTCCGACCTGTTCGGCGATGCCGTGGTGCTGCTGGCATCGCGCCAGGCCACCGTGGCACCCGACGAAGCCCATCCCTATGGTCACGGCCGCATCGAGACGCTGGCCACGGTATTCGTGGCACTGCTTCTGCTGGCTGTTGCCACAGGCCTGGTGTTGGAGGCCGCACGCCGGTTGTTTTCAGCCGAGCCCCTGGCAGCGCCGCATCCGATGGCGCTGCTGTTCGCAGTGGTGGCAATCCTGGCCAAGGAAGGTCTGTTTCGCTATACGCGGCGTATTGCACGACGCGTGCGTTCGGATCTGCTGCATGCCAATGCCTGGCACCAGCGCTCCGATGTCGCCTCGTCGCTGGTGGTGCTGGCCGGCGTGGCCGGGGCGCTGGCCGGGCTGACTTACCTGGATGCGCTGGCGGCTGCGATCGTCGGCGGCATGATTGCTGTGATCGGTCTGCGCCTGATGCGCCGAAGCCTCGCCGAGCTGATTGATCGGGGGCTGGGGCGTGCCCGGCTGGCCACTTTGCGTGACACGATCCGCAGTGTCGATGGTGTTCATGATCTGCACCTGCTGCGTACACGCCGCATGGGTGGCCATGCGCTGGTAGATGTGCACGTGCAGCTGTCGCCGCGCATCAGCGTGTCAGAGGCCCACTACATCAGTGAGCGGGTGCGCGCCCGGCTGATCGCCACCGACGAGGAAGTCAGCGACGTCACCGTGCATGTCGATCCGGAAGCCGACGACGCGATGGATGAACAGACGTTGCTGCTGCCGACACGCCGACAGATCCTGAATGCACTGGATGAGTCCTGGCAGGGCATCGAAGTGTCTGCGGGGGTCCTGCGCGTGGATCTGCACTATCTGGGCGGGCGGGTCTACGTGGAAGTCTACCTGTCGGCTGCGATTGCCGCCGATTCCGCCGCCGCGCAGGCGCTTGCGCATCGACTTCAACAGGCCGTGAACAAGCTTTCCTACGTGGCTGATATCGGTGTCTGGTATTCGGCACCGTAAACTATGCGGGCAGCGCCAGGGTTTTCTTGAGCAATATACGCCTGCGCATCGATAAGCTGCTCAAGAGCCCGGCGTGTCCATTTCAGTTTCAATCTGCACACCCCACTGGGCGAAGGCGGACTTCACTTCGTCGTCGGTGGCGAACTCGCCTCGGCGCGCCTCATGAAGACCCGCCTCGATCTCCTGGCGCACATAAGCCTCGTAGGCAACGTCTTTCCATGTCGCCCCCTCCGGCAGTTGGTCTGCAAGTGTATGCAGCGCTTCTCGGATATTGGCAGCCATGGATTTTCAGTTCTCCTCCGATTTGTCCCCGTCAGCCTCCAGGTCCGGTGTCGGGACCTGGGTCCTCGGGTTGCGTCCGACTCGAGGTTTAAGTTTAGCCCAGCGGCCAGAGCGGTGCACGGGGGGCTGAATGAACACCGCATTGAGCCTGATTTCCCGATGCGGTCCTATGTGTCGCGTCAGTGTTCCGCCACCCACTCGCACAGCCGATCGATGCCGGCGCATGTCGGGTTGCAGAATCGCGCCAGGAAATCATCGTCGGGCGGCGTGCCGGACGGCATCGCGGCCAGCGCCTGCATGGCCTTCGCACCGTCGAAATCCACGCAGGCGATGCGCACCGAGAGTTCGTGCTCGGGTCTGCCGAACGCGGTGCCGGGCAGGAAAGCCACGCCGGCCTGCTCCAGCGCCAGCTCACAGAACTCCGCGCTGGTCGAGATGCCTTTTCTGGCCAGTCTCTCGCGCAGGGGCGTGAAGTTCGGAAACACGTAGAAGCCGCCGCGTGGCTCGGTGAGCTCCGCACCCACCTCGACGAGGCGCCGCCACGCGTAGTGCATCAGTGCCGCGAGAATGCGCCGCGCGCTGTCGAGGTAGGCGTCCATCTCGGCGCTGGCCTCGAAGCCGCGGATGGCTGCGTACTGGATCGGGGCTGCGGTGGAGGTGAACGTCTCGCTGGCCACGGCGGCCATGGTGTCGACCAGCCATTTCAGCGTCTCGGGAAAGGTGAACGCGCCCAGGCGCCAGCCACCCGCGCCGGCCCATTTTGAAAGTCCGTTGCTGATGATCGTGCCCTCGGGATAGAAGCGCGCGATCGATACGTGGTTGTTCTCGAAATTCAGGCCGCTGTAAATCTCGTCGGAGAGCAGCAGCACGCGGTAGCGGCGTGCGACCTCGGCGATGGCCTCGAGCTGCTCGGCGGGGTAGGTGGTGCCGGTGGGGTTGCCGGGATAATTCAGGATCAGCAGGCGCGGGCGCTCGGGATCGGCGGCACACAGGCGCTCAAGTGCTGCGGGCGTGACGCCCAGCCCGGACTCGATCTGCGTGGGCAGCCAGCGCAGGTGGCGACCGATGATCTGGGCCTGAGGTGCGTAGGACACCCAGCTGGGCGCCGGGATGACGAGATCGCCGTAGTACACCAGCTGCACCAGGAACATCAGCTCCTTGGTGCCCGGGCCGACCAGCACATGATCGGGGTGGTACTCCAGTCCCTCGGTGCGACGGTAGTAGTCGACGATGGCCTGGCGCAGCGCCGGCAGGCCCTTCACCGGGAGATAGTCCTTCTCGCCGGCATGCTCGCGCAGCGACTGCACCATCAGTTCGGGGACCGGAAACGGTGACTGGCCCAGGCCCAGCCGCACCACGTTCACGCCCTGGCGGCGCAAGGCATTGCTGCGCTCGTTGATGGCGACGGTGGCGGAGTGCTGCAGACCGCGGACGTTCAGGTTCAGATGGACCTGCGGGGAGAACCGGGGCTGTGAGCTCATGATAGTCCGTGTGCTGGTGATTGCAGGCCCAGTTTAGCATCCCGGCAGAGCGTCAATCTTGCGCAGGCGCCTGGCGGCCGGGCTGCAGCACGGAGCGCAGGAAGGCCTGGGTGCGCGGCTCGCTGGGCTGACTGAGCAGCTGCTCTGGCGGCCCCTGCTCGACAACGCGTCCGCCATCCATGAACACGATGCGATCGGCGATCTCGCCTGCGAACTGCATCTCGTGGGTTACCAGCAGCATGGTCATGTCGGAACGCGCGGCCAGGTCACGCAGCACATTCAGGACCTCGCCGACCATCTCGGGGTCGAGTGCCGAGGTCACCTCGTCGAACAGCATCACCGCCGGCTCCATGGCCAGCGCGCGGGCGATGGCCACACGCTGTTTCTGCCCGCCGGAGAGCTGCTCCGGGGCGCTGTCGGCCTTGTCGGCCAGGCCGACCTGTTCGAGAAGTTCGCGACCGCGCGCTTGCGCCTGCGCGCGCGGCACGCCCAGCACATCCACCGGCGCACAGCAGACATTCTCCAGCGCGCTCATATGCGGAAACAGGTTGAAGTGCTGGAACACCATGCCGGCATGCAGACGCAGCCGTCGCAGGGTTTTCTCCGGCGGACGCTTCGCACCGTCCCACAGGGTCTCGCCCAGCAGTTCCACGCGACCGCGCTGGATGCCCTCGAGCGCCATGGCGATGCGCAGCACCGTCGACTTGCCCGAGCCCGAAGGCCCGATGATGGCGAGTTTCTCCCCGCGCGGGACCGACAGCTCGAAGCCGTCGAGGACCGCAAGCTCGCCATAGCGCTTCTCCACGCCGGTGAATTCCAGTGCCGATGTCATGCTGGCCTCGCTTGCCGGCCGTAGCGGGCTTCCAGGCGCCGCACCAGCCGTGAGGCGGTGAGGCTCAATACAAGAAACATCACCCCGACCAGCGTCAGCGGCTCGAGGTAGCGAAATGATTCGGCACCGGCGATCTTGGCCACCTGCAGCACCTCCATGACCGTGATTGCCGAGAGCAGCGGGGTGTCCTTGAACATCGCGATCAGGTAGTTGCCCAGCGCCGGAATCACCGGGGGGATGGCCTGCGGCAGGATGATGCGTCGCCAGCGTGCGCCGGCCGGATAGCCCAGCGAGGCGGCCGCCTCCCACTGTCCGCGCGGCACGCTGTTGATGCCGGCACGATAGACCTCGGCACAGTAGGCGGCGTAGTGCACGCCCAGTGCCAGCACGCCGGTGACCAGCGGCGAGAGCGTCACGCCCAGGCCGGGCAGCACATAGAACAGGAAATACAGCTGGATCAGCAACGGCGTGCTGCGCACGAACTCGATGAAGTGGCGTGCAGCCCCGCCGATCCAGCGCCCCCCGGCGTGGCGCAGCACCGCCAGCAGCAGGCCCAGGGTCAGCGCCACGAGCATGCCCAGCACCGTTGCCTGCAGCGTGATGACCAGGCCCGAGAGCAGGCCTGGCAGCGTCTCCAGCGCATAGCCCCAGTCGAAGTTCATGACAGGCTGCCGCCATGGTCACGGCCGCGAGCCAGGTGGCGCTCGAGTCGGCCCATGCCATGCGTGATCAAGCGCGCGGCGAGGTAGTACAGCAGCAGCACGAGCAGGAAGATCTCCACGGTGCGCAGCGTCTCGGCGCGCAGCATCTGCGCGCGGAAGGTCAGATCGCTGAGCGTGATCATCGATACCAGTGCGGTGTTCTTCAGCAGTTCGATGAGCAGGTTGCCGGTAGGCGGCACCATCGCCAGCGCCGCCTGCGGGAAGATCACGCGGCGCAGGGTGCCGGCACGGCCGTAGCCCAGTGAGGCTGCGGCCTCCCACTGTCCGCGCGGCACGGCGCCAATGGCCCCGCGCACGACCTCTGCGCCATAGGCGCCGGTGTTCAGCCCCAGGACCAGCACGGCGGTCAGGAAGGCGCCGAGATTGATGCCCATCAGTGGCAGGGCGAAGAAAAACCAGAACAGCTGCACCAGTGCCGAGGTGCCACGAAACACTTCCACGTAGGTGGCCGCCAGCCAGTTCAGCGGGCGAGGTGCGAACTCGCGTGCCAGACCGGCCACCACGGCGCAGGCCAGGCCGAGTGCGGCGGCCACGACGGTGATCTGCAGCGTCAGGCGCAGACCTTCCAGCAGGGTCGGCAACAGCTCGATCAGGCCGCTCACAGGTTTATTCGTCCACCGCTGCGGCACACAGTGCGCTGGCCGTGGCATCGCCCGGCAGCTCGGCTTCGGTGAAGCCGAACGGTGCCACCAGTTCCAGGTGCTGGCGTGAGCCCACGAAACCCGCCAGCTGCTCGTTGAGCAGTTCGCTCAGCGCGACATCCTCGTGGCGCAGTGCAAAGGCACCGTAGCCACGCACCGTCTGGCCGTCGATCACCGGATCGGTGAACGGTTCGGCGCGTTCGACGCGCGTGCTGCTTGTGCGTCCCAGCAGGTCCTGGACCGTCAGCGCGGTGCCGGCGTAGGCATCGATACGTCCGGCCTCGACCGCGGCCAACGCACTGGGCGGATCGGGAACGATCACCAGGCGCGATTCATCGATGTCCAGCGCGCGCGCATAGCGCAGCTGGATGGCACCGCTGACGACCCCCAGGCGCGCCGTGGGGTGCTCGACGACATCGGCGTAGCTGTGCAGGCCCAGCGGATTGCTCTCGCGCACGAGAAAGGCCTCACCGATGCCGTAGGTCGGGTTGGAGAAGGTCACCTCGAGGCATCGCGCGGGCGTGATGTACATGCCGGCTGCGATGACGTCGAAGCGCCCGGCCTGCAGTCCCGGTATCAGCGAGCCGAATTCCGTGAGCACGCCCTCGATGCGGGGGACGCCAAGCATGCTGAAGACCACGCGGGCAATCTCCGGAGCCTCGCCGGTGAGGCGATCGGTGGTCGAATCGAAATAGGCGAACGGCGCTTCGTTGGCATAGCCCACGCGCACGACACCGCGTTCGCGAATACGCTCCAGCGTCGGCAGATCGCTCGAGTCGGCGCCGGCGCCAAGCCAGCCGCGCGGGGCCAGCCATACGGCCAGCAGTAACAGCAGGATCCAGAAGCCGGCCCCGCGGAGCCGCTGCAGCGCCGTGGCCGTGTTCACTCCTGCGGCGGGCGCAGCGGTGTGGGCGGGCGCCGATCGGCGATGAACTGCGGCCTGGGCGGCAGTCCGCAGGTGGGCTCGCCAAGCGTGTTTTCCACGCTGTTGTACACCGCGAAGATGTTCGAGCGCGGCTGTGGCGAGATGTTCGAGCTTGATCCGTGCATGGTGTTGCAGTCGAAGAACACCACGCTGCCGGCAATGCCGGTGAAGGCTTCGATGCCACCCTCACGTACCAGGTCTGCCAGGTTCAGGTCGTCGGGGACGCCGTACTCCTGTCGCCGCAGCGATGTCTGGTAATGGTTCTGCGGGGTCTCGCCGACGCAGGCAATGAAGCTCAGGTGCGATCCGGGGATCAGCAGCAGCGGGCCGTTGTTTTCGGTGTTGTCGGTAAGACTGATCGAACACGACAGCGCCCGCATGCGAGGCATGCCGTCCTCGACATGCCAGGTTTCGAAGTCCGAGTGCCAGTAGAATTCCTTGCCGCGAAAACCCGGCTTGTAGTTGATGCGGCTCTGGTGCAGGTAGACATCGCCACCGAGAATCTGTCTGGCCGCACCGAGCAGACGCGGATCACGGAACAACGCCGTCAGGCGTTCGCTGAGTTCATGCACGGCGAAAATCGAGCGCACCGCGCCGCTGCCAGGCTCGGCAATGACACGCGCATCGCCGGAGGCGGCGAAGTCATGGCGCAGCCGCGAAAGCTCGGCGGAAAAGCCGGCGACCTCGTCGGCATCGAGCAGCGCCGGCATGATCAGGTAACCCTGGCGCTCGTAACGCGCCAGTGCCTGTTTGTCGAGCGGGCCCTTGCCGGCAGCCCCCCAGATCACCGGATCAAGCCTGTCCAGGCGGGCCGGTCGCGGGGCCACGCGAGAAGGGTAGGGGTCGGGCGAATACAGTGGGGTGGCAGTGTTGCTGTTCATGTCCTCGCTACTATTGATCGGGTGAATGCGTTTTACGTTTTGTGCCGGTGACCTCAGGACGCTGCGGCCGCTACGGCGGGTGTGTCGTCGCTGGCAGGGTAGGCGCCATCTGCGTCATGCACCTCCTGGCCGCTGACCGGCGGATTGAACACACAGACCATACGCATCTGGGTACGCGCGCGCAGGATGTGCTCGTCGTGCTGGTCCAGGGCGTACACGGTGCCCGGCTTGATCTGGTGGCGGATTCCGTCTGCGGTGGTTTCAACCTCGCCCTCACCTTCGATGCAGTAAACCGCCTCGAGGTGATTGCGGTAGTGCATGGGCAGCTGTGCGCCGGCCTCGATGAGCGTGTCGTGCAGCGAAAATCCCATGCCCTCGCTTTTGAGCAACAGGCGACGGCTGGTCCAGCCCTTGCTGACCACCTCGCGTTCGCTGCCCAGCGTTCCCTTGAGTGTTCTTACGATCATGTGCCTGTGCTCCTTGCGTTGTTGAGTGCGGACGATTGGATTGGCCTGCAATATTCAGGCGACCTTGCGCCCGGGGGCGGCCTTGGCCGCCACCTTTTTCACCGCCGCCTCCATGATGCGCAGGCCCGCCTCGAGATCCGCATCGGCGATCGTCAGTGGCGGTAACAACTTGAGCACCTGGTCATCCACGCCGGCGGTCTCGATGATCAGGCCGTTCGCAAAGGCCTCGCGCGAGGCCTTCGCCGCCAGCGTGCGGTCCTCGAACTCGATGCCCTGGATCAGCCCGCGTCCGCGCGCGCTGGCCTGCACCGGGATGGCATCAACCAGTGCCGCCAGGCGCGCCTCGACCAGCGCGGCCTTGCGGGCCACCTCGCGCTCGAGCTGGTCATCGGCCCAGAACCCCAGCGCGGCGGTGGCGGTGACGAACGCCGGGTTATGGCCGCGGAAGGTACCGTTGTGTTCACCTGGCTCCCAGACGTCGAGCTCAGGGCGCATCAGTGTGATCGCCAGCGGCAGGCCGAAGCCGCTCAGGGACTTCGACAGACAGATGATGTCCGGCTGAATACCGGCGGCCTCGAAGCTGAAGAACGGACCGGTGCGACCGCAGCCGACCTGGATGTCATCGACGATCAGCAGGACGTCATGGCGCTTGAGGATTGCGGCCAGCTCGCGCAGCCATTCCATGCGTGCGACATTGACGCCGCCCTCGGCCTGTACGGTTTCGATGATGGCGGCCGCCGGCTTGTCCATGCCTGAGCCTTCGTCACCCAGCACGGCCTCCAGCAGCTGCAGGCTTTGTTCGTCGGCGACATCGAGATAGCTGTCAAACGGCATCAGCGTGGTGTGCGACAGTGGCACGCCGGCGCCGGCGCGCTTGAACGCGTTGCCGGTGACGGCCAGCGAGCCCAGTGTCATGCCGTGGAAGGCATTGGTGAACGAGATGACGCGCTCACGGCCGGTGACCTTGCGTGCCAGCTTCAATGCCGCCTCGACGGCGTTGGTCCCCGTGGGTCCGGGAAACTGCACGCGGTAGTCCATGTTGCGCGGCTTCAGGATCACTTCCTCGAAACGCTCGAGGAAGCGGATCTTCGCCGCAGTGGCCATGTCCAGGCTGTGGACGATATGGTCCTCGGCAAGATACTCCAGCAGTGCGGTCTTCAGCGCGGGGTGGTTGTGGCCATAGTTCATGACGCCTGCGCCGGCGAAGAAGTCGATGTATTCGCGTCCGTCCTCGTCGGTGAGGCGCGCGCCGCGTGCATGCGTGAACACACACGGGAAAGTGCGCACGTAGCCACGTACGGCGGATTCGAGTCGTTCGATGGTCTGCATGCTCATGATGGATCAACCTCAGGTGATGAATTCGATGTCAGCGGGCCGATGCGAAAAAGGTCTTCCGCCTCGTGGCTGACGGGGAACAGGTCGGCGCCCAGGAAGGCGCGCTCTTCGCAGCCGGTCTGGCGATTGCGCGCCAGCGCCCGGAACAGGCTGCGTGAGGGCTGGTTGTCTGGCGTGACGGTGGCTTCCAGCCAGCGCGCCGGCGGGTTCTGCTGGTCGAGCAGGGCCTCGAGCAGGCGCCCGGCAAGCCCCTGGCGGCGCATCCAGGGCGCCACGCCGACCTGCCAGACGAAGATCGCGTCCGGGCGCTTGGGCGGGCGATGGCCGACGACGAAGCCGGCGAGCCGGCCGTCGACTTCGGCCACCACGCAGCTGTCTGAGAAATCGGTGCAGAACAGCACGTAGAAATAGGCGCTGTTGAGTTCCAGCCCGCCCATCTCCTTGACCAGCGCCCACATGGCCGCACCGTCTTCAGGGCGCGCCTGGCGAAACTGCGGCACCGGATGCGTGTGCGCATTGGCGGCATTACGCGACATCGGCGACACCCGTATCGGTGATGCGGAAGCTGCTGTGGAACAGGCGTGCGGCCTCGCCCACCGCATCGGGGTCCACCAGGCAGGTCACGGCATGTTCGGTGGCGAAGGCCTGGCGTACCTCGATGTCGGCGCCTGCGAGCGTGCTGCGCGCGAACGCAAGCGTGGAGGGGTCGCGCCCGGCGCGTCGCCCCACGGCGGACACCGCGCCCAGCGGTGCGTGGATGGTCACGCCTTCGCTGAAGCGCTTCGATATGGCGCCGGTCAGGCCCGGGATATCGGCGATCTGCTCGGTGGTGATCAGGTAGCTGCCACGACCGCCTTCGGACAATGCCGGCGCGAACAGATCGAACTCCCCCAGCATCTCACGCAGATCCTCATGATCTGCATGCTCGGTGAAGTCGACGCGCAGCAGGGCCTTGTGACTTGCGACACCGACGATGCGCGTGCGTCCGGCACCGGGCTCGTCGCGCACCACGGTCTCGCCGCCCTTGCCATGGGTCTTGCGCGCGAAGATCGTCACGCCATGCTCGAGCGCGTAGTCGATGGCGCGCTCATTGAGTACGCCGGCACCATGGTGGGCAAGCGCCTTCATCTCCACGAGGCTGAGCATGCGCAGACGGGCGGCGTCAGGCACGATCCGCGGGTCTGCGGTGTACACGCCATCGACATCCGAGTAGATCTCGCAGCGCGAGGCCGACAGTGCGGCGGCAATCGCCACAGCCGTGGTGTCGGAGCCACCACGGCCCAGTGTGGTGATGTCACCGCTGGGGCTGGTGCCCTGGAAGCCTGCGACGACGACGACCTGACCGCTGGCGAGTGCCTCGCGCATGCGCGCAGGCTCGACGTTGCGGATGCGCGCATTGAGGTGTGCCGAACAGGTGCGCACGCCTGCCTGGGCGCCGGTCAGTGCGATTGCATCCACGCCGAGATCCTGCAACGTCAGCGACAGCAGCGAGGCGGACTTCTGCTCGCCGGCAGCCAGCAGCATGTCCAGCTCACGGTGTTCCGGGTTGGCATTGAGCCGTCCCGCATGGGCGAGCAGCCGGCTCGTGGTATTGCCCATCGCCGAGACGACCGCGACGATGCCATGTCCGTCATTGCGGGCGCGAGCGATGCGTTGTGCGACCGCGCGCAACTGTGCGTCTTCGGCCAGTGATGAGCCGCCGTACTTCTGAACGATGATGTCCATATCAGGTTTGCCTGTTTTAGTATTTATGAGAAAAAGCTTGCGTCTATTTAGTTCTGATTTCGCTCTGCGGTAACGCTGTTTCGACGTTCTGGCTATGGGTCGCCGGATCAGGGCTCGGCAGGCGGCATTGGTGCCAGTGCCGAGCCTTCGTCCTTGACCCGCAGGATTTCCACCAGCGCTTCGAGGCTGCGGTTGAGATCCTCGAGCTGACGATCCTCCAGCCGTGTCAGGGCATCGAGCAGCGCACCTTCGGCCGGGCGTGGCGCACTGGCCAGCAGGCGAGCCCCTTCGTCGGTGGGGAACAGCTGGACCACGCGCGCGTCCGGCCCGCGACGTTCCCTCCGCAGCAGGCCCTTCGCCTCGATCTTGTCGAGCAGGTTGCTGGCCGTGGCCGGCTTGATCGAAAGCCGACGTGAGATGTCGGAGACTTTCAATCCAGGCTCGCGAAACACCTCCCACAGGGCCCAGAGTTGCGCGGCACTGACGCCGCACTGGCGTTCTACCCAGCTGGAGTGCGCCTGGATGGCGCGAACGACGATGCGAAACTGCCTGACTGCCGACATCACACGTACCTCGCGGGCGTGTGATGACTGCTCATCGTCGCGTAAGCGCCGCGGATTGCGGCCTTGGCGCTTTTGTCTGGTTTTGGTCCCTGATTTCGATTCCCTGTTCACGTCAGCCCGATATTATAAGTAACAAACTATATTTGTGCAAAACTAATTGACCGGTAACTCGGCAGGGCGCGATTTTTCGTTATAGAATCCGGCCCCTCAAACTCGCAACCCACGCGGCTGAGCGGGGTTTGGTACGCGCCAGGGCGTGAGCGTGAGCTTCACGTCGCGGGTGTGCGATCAGGTGTCGACAGGGATTTTGGCGTCCAGCGGTTCGGGAGTCTGCCGTGACCAGGTATGTGATCAGTCAGACAGTGCTGCTGTCCGTCGTCTGGCTGCTGTTTTCAGGCATGTGGACCTATCCGGTCATCCTGTCCCTGGGGGTGGCCTCGGTGATCGTGACCGTCTGGCTGGTCGGGCGCATGGGCCTGCTGGCGCGTGATACCGAGGTGCTGCACATGATCCCGGCCGCACTGCGCTACTGGCCGTGGCTGATGGGCCAGATCGTGCGCGCCAACCTCCAGGTTGCGGGTCGGATCCTGGCGGGACCCGATGCCATCGATCCGCGCATCGCACAGACGAAAACCCTGCAGCGCACGCACGTCGGCAGGGCCATCATGGCCAACTCCATCACCCTGACGCCGGGTACCGTGACGTTGCGCGTGACGGAAGACCATATCGAGTACTACGCGCTGACACCTGATCTGGTCGACGACCTCGAAGCCGGCGAAATGAACCGTCGGGCACTGCGTTTCGAGGAGGGCCTGTCGTGATGTTCATCGCCGTTGCACTGGCCATTCTTGTGACGCTCGCGCTGGCGCTGATCCGGGCTTTCGTCGGCCCGACGATCCACGACCGCATCCTCGCCGTCAACGTGGTCGGCACCAAGACCGTGCTGATGATCGCGGTGGTCGGGTTCATCGTCGGGCGTCCGGAATTCGTCGACATCGCGATCGTCTACGCACTGCTGAACTACATCGCCATTATCTGTGTGCTCCGGGTGTTCGAGTCCGGCACGCTTGCCGTAGAACCGGCCGACGAGCCCGAGCAGGGCGGGGGCCAGGGCTGATGGGCATCGTGCTCGACATTCTCAGCTGGATGCTGCTGCTGGCCGGTTCGGCGCTTATGGTCATCGGTGGCATCGGCCTGATCCGCATGCCGGATTTCTACTCGCGCATCCAGGCTGCCGGTCTGACCGATACGCTGTGCTCCATCCTGATCCTGCTGGGCCTGACGCTGCAGGCTGACAGCGTGCCGCTGGCGGCGAAGTTGCTGTTCACGCTGGTCTTCCTGCTGTTCACGGGCCCGACTGCGGCGCATGCGCTGGCCAAGACCGCCCAGCACGACCGCCTCGAGCCGTGGCGCCGGGCGCCGGGAGGTGCGTCATCGAAGCGCTGATCGATATTGTCCTGCTCACGTTCCTGGCGATCATCGCGGTGGCGATCGTACGCATCCGCAACCTGCTGGCCGTGACCATGCTGACCGGCATCTACAGCCTGATCGTCGCCGTGCTGTTCGTGCTCATGGACGCCGTGGACGTGGCGCTGACCGAGGCTGCGGTCGGTGCCGGCCTGATGGTCATCCTGATGCTGGCCACCATCGCCCTGACGACGCGCGAAGAACGCCCTCACAGGATGCGCCACAATCTCCTTGCCCTGGTCGTGGTGGTGATCACCGGAGCGGCACTGATCTACGCCACACTCGACATGCCGCGCTTCGGGGATCCCGAAGCCCCGGCGCACGTCCACCTGTCGCCGCGCTTCACACAGGATTCTCCCCAGGAGATCGGCATTCCCAACATGGTGACCTCGGTGCTGGCCAGCTACCGCGGCATCGATACCCTCGGCGAGGCCGTTGTGGTGTTTGCCGCCGCGGTGGGCGTGCTGCTGGTCCTGGGCAGCGGCACGGTGCGCAGGCGCAAGTCCGGTGAGTCGGCGGACAAGGACGACAAGGACGCCAGCCCATGAACCGCTACATCGTCCTGAGGGTCATCAGCGGCCTGATCATCCCGATCATCCTGATTTTCGCCTTCTACATTCAGTTCCATGGCGAATACAGTCCCGGCGGCGGGTTCCAGGCCGGGATCGTGTTCGCCGCGGCGTTCGTCGTCTACACGCTGCTCTACGGTCTGGAGGCGGCGCAGCGTGCGATCCCGCCGAAGGCCGCGCATGTGCTCTCGGCGGCCGGTGTCCTGCTGTTCGCCGCCTTTGGCTTTGCCGGCATGCTGCTCGACGGTAATTTCCTGGAATACAAGGTTCTGCTGCCCAACGACCAGGCAGCCGAGACCTTCGGCATCATCGGCATCGAGCTGGGCGTGGGCCTCACTGTGGCGGGCGTGGCCCTGACGCTGTTTTACTCGTTTGCCGGCCGGAGGCACGACAGATGATCTGGCTGGGCCTGTACAACTACTGGATCGTCATCGTGCTGATGATGATCGGCTTCTACATCGTCATCGCCCAGGGCAACCTGGTGAAGAAGATCGTAGGGCTGAACATCTTCCAGACCTCCGCGTTCATCTTCTTCATCAGCCTGGCCTGGAAGGAAGGTGGCACGGCACCGATCGCCCTGCCCGGCGTCACTGAATACTCCAACCCGCTGCCGCATGTGCTTATCCTCACGGCCATCGTCGTGGGTGTAGCGCTGACGGCCATGGGCCTGGCGCTCGTGGTCAGAATCCATGAGGCCTACGGCTCCATCGAAGAAGACGATATCCACGAGCAGGACGAATACCAGTGACCGAACATCTGCCTGCACTCCAGGTGGTGATCGCGCTGACCGCCGCCCCCATCGTGATGCTGCTCAACAGGATGCCGCGCCTGGCCTGGGGCGTGACCCTGGTGACCTGCTGGGCCACGTTCGCCGTGGCCATCATGCTGCTGCTGCAGGTCGCCGACGGCAGCGCCGTTCATTACGACATGGGTGGCTGGGCGCCGCCGTGGGGCATCGAGTATCGCATCGATGGCGCCAACGCCTGGGTGCTGTTGATCATCGGCCTGGTCAGTGCCGTGGTCATGCCGTTCGCGCGTCGCAGTGTCGAGCAGGAAATCCCGGCAGATCGCATCGGCCTGTTCTATTCGGCCTTCCTGCTGGCCAACGCCGGCCTGCTCGGCATCACCGTCACCGCGGACGCCTTCAACATCTTCGTGTTCTTCGAGATCTCGGCGCTGGCCTCCTATGCGCTGATCGCGATGGGACGGGATCGTCGCGCCATCCTGGCATCGTATCAGTACCTGGTCATGGGCACGATCGGCACCACCTTCCTGCTGATCGGCATCGGCTTTCTGTACATCATGACAGGCACGCTGAACCTCGGTGACCTGGCCGCGCGGCTGCCGGAGGTGACGGATACGCGCACGATACGTGCCGCATTTGCGTTCATTGCCGTCGGTGTTTCGCTGAAGCTGGCGCTGTTCCCGCTGCACCTGTGGCTGCCGAATGCCTATGGCTTTGCACCCTCCATGGTCACCGTGTTTCTGTCGGCCACCGCCACCAAGGTGGCGATCTACGTGCTGCTGCGCTTTGTCTACACCGTCTTCGGCTTCGAGTTCAGTTTCGTCGAACTGTCGATGACCTGGGTGCTGATGCCGCTCGCCCTGCTGGGCATCGTCGTGCCCTCGCTGATCGCCGTGTTCCAGGACGACGTGAAGCGACTGCTTGCGTATTCCAGTGTGGCGCAGGTCGGCTACATGATTCTGGGCATCAGCCTGGCCAGCGCCCTGGGCCTGATGGCCTCGGTGCTCCACCTGTTCAATCATGCGATCACCAAGGCGGCACTGTTCATGGCCGTGGGCTGTCTGGTCTACCGCCTCGGCGGGGTTTCGCTTGCGCGTATCGCAGGTGCGGCCGAGCGCATGCCCTGGACCATGGCGGCTTTCGTCGTGGCGGGCCTGAGCCTGATCGGCGTGCCGCTGACGGCCGGTTTCGTCACCAAGTGGTATCTGCTGCAGGCCGCACTGATGGGCGGGCTGTGGCCCGTCGCCGCCCTGCTGCTGGCCACGTCGCTGATAGCTGCCATCTACATCTGGAGAGTCATCGAGGCCGCCTATTTCCGCGCCCCGCCGGACGACGCGCGCGAGGTTCGCGAGGCGCCGTTGGCCCTGCTGATCCCGACCTGGGTGCTCACTGCCATGACGATTGTTTTCGGGGTCTGGGCACAGTTCCCGATCAGTGCCGCGCGTAACGCGGCCGAAGCGCTGCTCGGGGTGCCGCAGTCATGGTAAGTGATGCCACGCTGATCTACCTGGCGCTGGCGACGCCTCTGGTCGGCATCTTCGTGCTGCTGGCGACCAGCCGCTGGGCTGCGCTGCGTGATGCCGTGGTGGTGACCACCGCGGCGGTGATGTTCAGCATCGTGCTGCAGTTGCTGCCGCGGGTCCGCGACGGCCAGCGGCCATCTGCGACCCTGCTTGAGCTGTTCCCCGGACTCGAGATCGCCTTCGTGGTCGAACCACTGGGCATGGTCTTCGCGTTGCTGGCCTCGGGTCTGTGGATCATCACAGCGGTGTATGCCATCGGCTACATGCGCGGCGCCAAGGAGCTCAATCACACGCGTTTCCACGTGTTCTTCTGCATCGCGCTGTTCAGTGCCACGGGCATTGCCTTCTCGGCAAACATGTTTTCACTGTTCGTGTTCTACGAGGCACTGACCTTGTCCACCTATCCGCTGGTGGCGCACAAGGGTACCGAGACGGCAAAGAAGGGTGCACGGACCTATCTCGGCCTTCTGCTCGGCACCTCCGTTGGCTTGCTGCTGCCGGCCATCATCGCCACCTGGTGGCTGACGGGCACGCTTGATTTCACCCCGGGCGGCATCATGGCCGGTCGCGTCGATCCATTCGTGGGCTCGATTCTGCTGGTGCTGTTCATGTACGGCATCGGCAAGGCGGCGCTGATGCCGTTCCACCGCTGGCTGCCCGCGGCCATGGTGGCGCCAACGCCGGTCTCGGCGCTGCTGCATGCCGTGGCGGTGGTGAAGGCCGGCGTGTTCACGGTGCTCAAGGTCAGTGTGTATCTGTTCGGCCTGGACTACCTGCGCGAGCTGGTCACCAGCGAGTTCATACTCTACATCGCCGTGTTCACGCTGCTGTCGGCCTCGCTGGTGGCCATGCAGCAGGACAACCTCAAGGCGCGGCTGGCGTACTCGACGGTCAGCCAGCTGTCCTACATCGTTGCCGCAGCGATGCTGGTCAGCGAGTTTGCGGCGCTGGGTGGTGGCATGCACATCGTCATGCATGCTTTCGGCAAGATCACGCTGTTCTTCTGCGCCGGCGCGATCTATGTCGCCACCAAGAAGACCGAGATCAGCGACATGAACGGCCTCGGACGGCGCATGCCGGTGACCTTTTTCGCTTTTTTCATCGGCGCGCTGTGCGTGATCGGCGTACCGCCGATGGGCGGGGTATGGAGCAAGTGGCACCTGTTTATGGGCGCCTACGACTCCGGCTATGGACTGGTCGTGCTGGCGCTGATTGTCAGCACGCTGCTGAACATCGCCTACCTGATTCCCCCGGTGGTGCGGGCGTTCCTGTTGCCGCCGCCGCAGGGTGAGCAGGCCGGTGGCGTACGCGAGGCGCCGCTGCTGTGTGTCTTGCCGCTGAGCCTGACGGGGCTGGGTTGCCTCGTGCTGTTCGTCATGGCGCAGCCGCTGGCCGAGCTGCTGAGGCCCTACCTGGCAGTGACGGGCGGCTGAGTGGCGCGCGGGCCGAATACGGAGTGAACTGAAGATGGACTTGGGCAAACTGCTGCAGGCGATGGTGGAGCGCGGCGTGCTGTTGCGCCGGATCATGTACGTCGTGCTGGCCGGCCTGGTCATCGCCGACATCCTCGTGCCCTCGAAGTACGACCGCTTTCCCTGGGAGAGTGTCGGTGGCTTCGGGGCGTTCTACGGCTTCATCTCCTGCGTACTGATCATCGTGATTTCCAAGGCGCTGGGCTATCTGCTGCTGTATCGCTCAGAGGACTACTACGATGAGTGAGGTGCTGCACCCATCGTTCCTGCTGTTCACCGGCGCGCTGGTCGTGGCGGTGCTGCGCGGGCGCCTGCAGCAGGGCTGCCTCCTGCTGGTGGCCGCCGCGCTGATCTGGCTGGTGTTCTCGTTGCCCGGCGGCGTGTTCGGTGCCACCGAGTTCCTCGGCATAGAACTCTCGCCGATGCGCGTGGACAGCCTGAGCATGGTGTTCGCCTCGGTGTTCGCCATCATCACGCTGGTCGGGGCGATCTATGCCCTGCATGTCAAAGACACTACGCAGCATGTCGCGGCCCTGATGTACGCAGGCTCGGCGCTCGGTGTGGTGTTCGCCGGCGATCTCGTCACGCTCTACGTGTTCTGGGAGCTGATGGTCTTCACCTCGGTGTGGCTCATCTGGTGCCGGCGCAATCCGACGTCGATGGCGGCGGGCTTTCGCTACCTGCTCGTCCACGCGCTGGGCGGGATCGTGCTGCTCGCCGGCATCATCCTCTACTATCTCGATACCGGTACCGTGCAGTTCGCCGAACTCGAGAACACGGGGCTTGCGTTCTACCTGATTCTCGTGGGCTTCATGCTCAACGCGGCCGTGCCGCCGCTGGGGGCCTGGCTGGCCGACGCCTATCCGGAGTCCACGATCACCGGTGCGATCTTCCTCAGTGCCCTGACCACCAAGACCGCCGTATACACGCTGATCAGGGGCTATCCGGGCACCGAGCTGCTGGTCTGGCTGGGCGTGGTGATGGCCCTGTGGGGCGTAGTCTATGCGGTGCTCGCCAACGATATCCGGCGGCTGCTGGCCTATCACATCATCAGCCAGGTCGGTTACATGGTCGCAGGCGTGGGCATGGGCACCATCATGGCGCTAAACGGTTCGGCCTCGCACGCCTTCACGCATATTCTCTACAAGGCGCTGCTGTTCATGGGCGCAGGCGCGGTCATTCACATGACCGGGCGCGCGAAGCTCACCGAACTCGGCGGCATCTACCGCTACATGCCGGTGACGTTCCTGCTGTACATGATTGGGGCGTTCTCGATTTCCGCGTTCCCGCTGTTCAGCGGCTTCGTCAGCAAGACCATGGTGGTGGAGGCCGCGGCACTCGATCAGCGTGCCTGGGTGTGGCTGCTGCTCTCGCTGGCTTCGGCCGGCACGTTTCTGCATACCGGCCTGAAGCTGCCGTGGTTTACGTTCTTCGGACCCGACCGCGGGCTCAAGCCGCGCGAGGCGCCCGTGAATATGCTCATCGCCATGGGCATCGCGGCGTTCTTCTGCATCTTCATCGGCATCTATCCACAGTGGCTCTACGCGATGATGCCGGCCACGGTGGACTATCAGGCCTATACGTCCGGCCATGTCCTGTGGGAACTGCAGCTGCTGCTGTTCACCGGTGTCGGCTTCTTCGTGCTGCTCAAGCATGTCGGCGGCGAGCCCAAGATCAGCCTCGATACCGACTGGGTGTACCGCAAGGCGATGCCCGCAATGGCCGGCGCCGTGCATCGTGTTGGCGGCGGTGTCTGGCGGGCCTCGCTGGGCGCACTGGTGCGCAAGCTCACGAGGATTGTTGCGACGGTCTCGGCGCACCATGGACCACAGGGCATTCTGGCGCGGACGTGGCCGACCGGCAGTATGGTACTGTGGGTGGCTATCTTGTTGGCCGCATCGCTGTTGATTTATTACCTTTGACGCGGCCTTCAGTGAAAGCGGTGCTGCGTTCAAGCCAGGGGAGTGATATGGAAACCAGTAACAAGACCGCGCGGCAGATCTATGAAGAGGTCAAGGCCAATCCTGCCCGCGCGCGTTTCGGTTTTGGCAAGCGCCCGGCGCTGCTGAACATCGATCTGCAGAAATCCTATACGGCGGTAGGCAAGTTCAAGACCGCCTACCAGACCGATCCGCGCCAGCTGGAATACGTCGATCGCCTGGCCGCGATGTTCCGCGAGCGCAATCTGCCGGTGATCTGGACCTACGTCGCATACATGGAATCCGGTGAGGACGCCGGTGTCTGGGGGACGCGCACCGACACCCCGGATTCGCTGCAGAACATCAAGCACGGCTCCGAGCGCTCTGAATTCGATGACCGGCTGAACATCAATCGCAGTCGCGACGTGATCATGCACAAGCGCATGCCGTCACCGTTTCACGAAACCAATCTGCAATCCCTGCTGGTCTGGCACCGCATCGACACCCTGGTGCTGACCGGTGGCTCGACCTCGGGCTGCATCCGCGCAGCGGGTGTGGACAGCCTGAGTCATGGCTATCGCACGATCGTGCCCGAAGAGTGCGTGGCCGACAAACACGAAAGCTATCACTTCGCCAATCTCACCGACCTGCAGCTCAAGTACGCCGACGTCGTCAGTGTGCAGGAGGTCTTTGAATATCTCGAAAAGATGAAATCGGAGTGAGTGCGATGATGCGTGATCCGAAACTCTACGAGTTCTGGCCCTACATCGATCGCCCGAAGATCACCTGGCCGAACGGTGCGCGCATCGCCTTCTGGGTGGCGCCCAATATCGAGTACTACGAACTCGACCCGCCGACCAATCCGCAGCGCAAGCCCTGGGCGCGTCCCAACCCGGATGTGTTGCACTACGCACAGCGCGACTACGGCAACCGCGCCGGTCACTGGCGGATGATGGAGGCGATGGACAAGTACGGCGTGCGCGGCAGCATCTCGCTGTCGGTGGCGCTGTGCCAGCATCACCCGGAGATCATCGAAGCCTGTATCGAGCGTGACTGGGAGTTTTTCTCCCACGGCATCTACAACACGCGTTACTGCTATGGCATGGATGAGGCGCAGGAGCGCGCCATCATCGAAGACGCCATCAAGACCGTGGACGACGCCACCGGTCAGCGCATTCACGGCTGGCTGGCACCGGCGCTCACGCACACCGAGCGCACTTTCGACCTGCTGGCGGAGTACGGCTTCAAATACACCTGTGACCTGTTCCAGGATGATCAGCCCCAGCCGATTCACGTCAACAAGGGTCGGCTGATCTCGATGCCCTATTCACTCGAGGTCAACGACGTCATCGCCTACAACAGCTACCTGATGAGTCCTCGCCGCTATGGCGATGTGCTGAAGATGCAGTTCGACCAGCTCTACGAGGAGGGTGCCGAGTCGGGCACCGTCATGTGCATCCCGCTGCATGCCTATCTCGTGGGTCATCCGCATCGCGTCGGCCCGTTTGCCGATGCGCTGAAGTACATCACCAGCCATGAGGATGTCTGGGTCGCCACCGCGCGCGAGATTGCCGATTACTACTACGAAAATTACTATGCCGGGATCTGCAAGCTGCTTGGCATGACCCCGGGGGAGGAGCGCGCATGAGCCTGCCTGCCGATTACCTGAAATATCCATGGCGTCGTCACGGCATGGACCATGATCGCTACGGGTTTTCGAACCTGTTCGAGCGCAAGCCTGTCGCCTGGCCGAACTCAGCCAGAGTGGCGCTGTGGATCGTGCCGGCGCTGGAGTTCTTCCCGCTCAACCCGTCCGGAAAGCCCTTCAAGGCGCCGGGCAGCATGGTCACGCCGTACCCGGATTTCCGTCATTACACCACGCGTGATTACGGCAATCGCGTGGGCATCTACCGCATTTTCCGTGTGCTCGACGAGCTGAAGATCCCGGCCTCGGTGGCCTTCAATTCAGTGGTCGCCGAACGCTATCCGGCCCTGCTGCAGGAAGTCACCCGGCGCGACTGGGAGGTCATTGCCCATGGCGTGGACATGGACGTGCTGCACTATGGTGGCCTGGATGAGGCCGAAGAGGCCGGCCAGATCACGACGTCTCTGGAGGCGTTGCGCAAGGCGTCGGGCCAGCCGGTCACGGGCTGGCTGTCGCCGGCCAAGAGCGAGTCGTTTGCCACCCCGGATCTGCTCGCAGCCCAGGGTGTTGAGTATGTCTGCGACTGGGTCAATGACGACATGCCCTATGCACTGAATACCGCCAGCGGCTCACTGCACTCGATGCCGCACAGCACGGAACTCTCAGACCGCCAGATCCTCATCGACTACCACTTCTCCGAGGATGACTACGTCGAACAGGTCTGTGATGCTTTCGACTGCCTGTATGCGGAGTCCGAAAAGTACGGGGGCCGTGTGCTGTGCCTGCCGGTGATCCCCTACATCACGGGCCTGCCGTATCGCATTCGTGCTTTCCGCCGCGCGCTGGAATATGTGCTCGGTCACGACGGCGTCTGGGCGGCCACCGGCAGTGATATTCTCGCAGCCTGGAGAAAAGCCCAGGCGTGATGATCATGCCAATCAATGGCCCGGCCTGGCCAGGAGACGACTATGAAGCTGCGTGGCTGTTTGCTTGTGCTGGCAGGTCTGTGGCTGTCGACCGGTCCGGTCATGGCTGAGTCCGGCGCCCCGATCCGCCATCCGATTCCCGGCGCGGATTTTCCGATTGCCCAGGCGGTGGAGATTCCGCCCGGGAACACGCTGGTCTACGTCAGCGGCCAGGTGCCCACGCTGATCAATCCGGAGGCCGATCGCGCCAGCGTCGCGGCCTGGGGCGACACACGGGTGCAGACGACCAACGTATTGGTGCGTATCCAGGAGATCCTTGAGCGACTCGAGCTGGGCATGGGCGACGTGGTCAAGATGCAGGTCTTCCTGGTGGGGGATCCGGCGCTCGAGGGGCGCATGGACTTCCGCGGCTTCATGCAGGCCTACAGCGAGTTTTTCGGTACCGATGAGCAGCCCAATGTGCCGGCGCGCTCGGTGATGGAAGTCGCCGCCCTGGTCAATCCCGGCTGGCTGGTCGAGATCGAGGTCGTCGCGGTGCGCCCGGCGGGCCAGGCACGATCAGCCGTCCAATCGGACCACGCCGCCGGCGCCGCCGCGCCTTAGCGCCGGACCGGTCACAATGTCCCGGGACCCCAAGCCCAGTCGTCGATGGCGACTGGCGTTGTTGTTCCTGTTGGTCGTTGCCGGGGTCACGTTTGCGCTCACCGAGCCGGTCGATCGCGAGGGCGCACTGGCCTGGGGTGAGACGCTGGCGCAATGGCCCTGGACCGCACCGCTGCTGGTCG
>JAFIFN010000140.1 GCA_020832005.1 Gammaproteobacteria bacterium
GGTCATTGGAGTCTGCGTTGCGAGACAAGGTCGCCAAGGGGTTTTCTGCGCGATTTCTTTCCAGCTACTCAGTACCTTGGAAGACCAGGAGCATGCAGGATCCGCATCGGGTTTCACCGGGTGATAGGGATTTCATTTTCGCGAGCGGGGCCGAGCAGGAGACAAAGCCGTGGAGCAAGGTTTGGAACGTAGTTCCGGATCGAGACAACTACGCACCGTTTGTTCAAGGGGCCCCCGGCAGTGGTATATGCGAGGATCCACTGGCGGAGGTGGGATGTCCGTATGTGGTGCGAGGCTTTGACTTCGACTATATCGGACTGCTTTGGCTGAAGGATCTGGTGTGGTCGACCGAGGAGAATCGTTGGAGTATCAATACTTCCGAGGTTTTCGAAAGCGGGCTTTCGCGGCTAATCGGCCGGGCAAAACGCGGTGACGCGGATGCGCAGAGAGAACTCTTGCGAAAGGTCTGCCAAGCTTATCGGATACTTCTCACGAGGCCTCTCCGAGGCGTGTATGTCTGGGTGCTGGATGCCGATACGAGGGCGTATATCAGTCGATGTGTTGCGGGCTGAAGTGCCGTAGCAGGGTGCTGCTGCGGGAGATTGCATCGCGCCAGTGCCAGCCCTCAGACGCTGGGATCTACCCTGTCTTAGCGCTCGCTTGTCGCCCGTGATCTGATCAGCGGTATGCACACCAGCGGTCCTGCCGGGCTGAATCGCCAGGAATCAACAGATTCGGCCAGGTCGCAGCCGACGCCCGCGGGCTACACTTGAAACCTCAGATTTCCGCCGAACGCAGTAGGAGCATTCCGACGGATGTTTTCGGATATTGCGAATATTCGTTTATTTCGTTTAAACTTCCTCCTGATGCCGTTTGACCCGATCAGGAGGCCGCCATGGCCACGCTCTCACCCACCCGCTCGCTGCCCACGGCAGAAGAGGTTGCTCTCGCCCGGGAGAGCGGCCGGGCCCTGTCCGCCTATCTGCAGACCCGCGCCGAGACGCAGCAGATTGAAATCGTGGACGACAGGGGCAAAGCCCATCCGGTTCGCATGCCCGTGTCGGCACTGCGCCTGCTCGTGGATGTCCTGACCGAAATCGGCGAGGGCAACGCGGTCAGTATTATCCCGATCCATGCCGAGCTCACCACGCAGGAGGCTGCGGATGTGCTGAACGTTTCCCGCCCGTTCCTGGTGCAGCTGCTTGAGCGGGGCGGGATTCCGTTCCACAAGATCGGCACCCACCGCCGCGTGCGTTATCAGGACGTGGTTGCCTACAAGGAGCGTATCGACGCCGAGCGCAGCAGGGCCCTCGATGCTCTGGCCGAGCAGGCCCAGGAGCTCGAGATGGGGTATGAGTGAGTTCGCACTTCACCGTCGTCTATGACGCGTGTGTGCTCTATCCCGCACCCCTGCGCGATCTTCTAATGCGCCTGGCGCTGACGGATGTGTTCCGCCAATCTGATCGTGACATTCAACCTTCAGGATTTCCCGCGGGAGCAGATCGAGCGCTACAACCTGGCCGCCCAGCATCCCGACGACTTCATCCTGGACCTGCTCGACCTGCATCCAGCCCAGGTATGCGGGGCGGCGGCCAGTCACCGCCGGTCGCTGAAGAGTCCGCCGAAGACCAGTGACGAGTACCTGGACACGCTGCTCGAGCAGGGCCTGACTCAGACTGTCGGTCTGCTGCGGGAGTGGAAGGCGGCCATCTGACAGTTAACCGCATTCCAAAGACACAAAATGTCGTGTATCTGCGCCTGCAGATCCAGGCATCAATCGTGTGTCGAGAGGCGCGGAACTACGATATCGGGCGCTAATTGTCAGCAATGACATTGACGCCGCCCGCGGGGCTAGCCTTCAGCTCCGTCAACCGCGCGACCGCCAGAGCCTCCGGAAGAAACGCCATGGGCGTTCCCTCCTTGGTCAAGCGAACGACGAATAGCCGGTTGTCATCCCCGCTGGCAACGACGCGTAGATCCCAGGTGGCTGACGTACGATGTACCGCAATGTCGCCAGGCTGCGCCATTTGCGCCGGATAGAGCTCTGTCAGATCTGCCCGCAAAGATGCACATTGGTCAGCCAATAGCTGAATCTCCATGAGCCATGTCAGTTCGCTCGCCGTTAAGCTTCCGATGCTCTGCCGCGCTTCGTCGATTACGACGTCGTCGGCGCGAATCATTTGCGCGAGGGCCAGAACCATCGCGTTGCGGCGAAGCCGCTCCGCGAGATGCTCGCGGCTTTCCATAAAGGGCTTCTTGAGGTCGAGCGCTAGGCCACAATCCCATGCGAGCCAGAGCACTAACCCCTTGAGCCTTGCCACGTCATCGCTGTCACGAAAATCCTCGCCGAGCACGTCGAGATGGAGGAGTGAAGCCATGCTTCCGTTTGAATTGTGCTCGAAGAGGCTGAACATGACGGCCTGCAGTAGACGGAGCCGCTGGGGCTCGGGAACTGTTGTCCTTCCCTTATCAACCCAGGCTACGCGCCCATCGCAACTGCGCAGCTCCCTTAGAACGGCCAGAACACCAAGAAGCCGAACCAATACATCGTCGAGGCTCCGTTCGCTATTCATGTAGGCTTCCAGTTGCGCCGCCATGCGGTTGACGACGGTTTTGACTTTTGAGTGGCAGACTTTGAGCAGATCTTCCTGCTTCTGCGCAGTCTCCTTGACGGGATCTGCATCCTGATCGTCATCAGCGCCGACTTGTTCCTCCTCGTTGCGACCGAGCCGGTCAACTTCAACGACGCTCTTATCCTCATGGATTCGTAGATGGTAGATAAGCGCATCGAGAAGATAGGCGAAATCACCCGAATGGCTGAGACGGTGCTTCGTCTTGCGCCTCTTGATGTCCGCAACATCAATCGCGAGCGTGTCTGGATCGGATCTCTCCGCTGGCTGTGCTTCCGAACGGGTTCCGGCTCGTTTCAGCGCGGATGCTGGGTCTTTCGGGTGTTCGGCGAACACGATCTTGTCGATGCACTGAATCAACAGCGCGATATTCGGTGTATCGGTCTGAAGGCTCAATAGCGCGTCCTTGAATTGGCGCTGCGTGCCGGTGCGGACCTGTTCCTCAATGGCGCGGACGTGATGAAGTAGCAATTTGAGAACGATTCCACCGTTCTCCATTACGTGGAGCTCACTGGCCTGCGCAATTTCTGCAGATCCAAAGCCTACAACCGCCAGGCCTCCCTCGCAATGCAGTTCGGTTTCCGGAAACAAGTGTCGCCCATCAACAAAAAGCGTGAATTCGGGCTTGCCCAGCCCCTCGAGTAAGGCTCCATCAAAGACGATGCGATCCTCTTCCACGCACGCGATCCCCCTACCGAAAAGGGGCGGCGCCGGCTCGACAATTTCCCGCGTGTTGGCAGCAATCACTTGCCAATCTTCCGCCTGCATGGGTGCCATCTGCGGTATATCAGAAAATCCCAAGGCGTCAGCGGCGGCGCGGGCACCCTCATCTCGCCGTGCGAGCATAAGTTCCACATTGCCGCTACTGGCCGCTGCGAGCCATGCGGGTTCGCTCGGATTCGCGCTGCCGGCCGCAAGCACTACGCTGCCACCCTTATGCTCCACCAATATGCCCTTGGCGTGCAGGTATCGGCTACTTTCCTCTTCATTATCGGCGCCCAGATGGGCTGCCTGAACAAGCGACACACCGCTTAGGGTCCGCACTGCTGCAGGTATCTGGACTGTCTTCGGGTCGATCGCAACGGCCAGTGCGGCAGGCGCTAGATCCTCGCGCACGCGATCTATGAAGCGGAGCCCGTTATCGAAGAAAGGACCGCAGAGCGAGACTTGAGACGCCACCCCTGTCAGCATCTCGGTGAATTGCTCCCATAGCGACGGCCCGCCGGGGCGACCGGCGAGCAGCCGAAGGTCCGGATTGGCAACGGCCTGACCGTTAAGCCAGGGCGCGAAGTCGCGTACGCGGCGGACCATGTCCTTCAGATGCCAGGGAACCCCATTCGCGAATGCCTCGAGCCAGACGTCGATCTCGGACCAGACATCGCGGGCAAAAGCGATACCGGCGGCGTCGTCTTTGCCTTCGATCTTTACCAGATTCGTCAGCTCGCGGTTAAACCCAAAACCCGAGATCGTCATATTGTGGCTGCCGACGAGCACGAGCCCCTTATGCTTACCTGCGAGAAAGACCAGCTTGGGGTGGAAGGCGCCGCCGACCTTCATTGGCAGGAGGGTGTACTGCCGACCCGCGAGCCGCGGCGGATGATGTTCTACGGATACTGTGTATTGTCGCGCATCCATCATCAGCACATTGTGTCTCACGCCTGCGTTGACGAGCCGGCGCAGAACGACTTCCTCGTAAAAGGGCAAGTAGGCGTTGTAGGTGGTGATGAGGGACGCCTCATAGCCCCCTTTAGTCAGCTCCTTCAGGAGCGAAGTCTTAGGGAGCATCGCCCAGCTCCAGCATTGCGGTCCCAAAACTGCTCGGCTGCCATAGGCCCGCCGGCGTCCTTTCAAGCGCGCCAACATCTTTGAGAACGCGCAGGGCTTGGTAAAACCTCGGCCGGGTATGAACGGCCGGAGGAATATCGATCACTTCCATACCGCGATCCGTCGGACGGATGCGGAAAGTCGAGGTGGACTGTCCGCGCAGTTTCCGGAGCGCAACCCGCAGGTGTGTTTCCAGGCCCCAATTAACGAGGAGCCAGCGTAGGAGCTCACTCATCGTCAGCGATCGCCAGGTCTCCGCACCATGAAAGGAGAAAGACTGGAGATTGATCGGGTAGTAGCTAAAGTAGTTCGGATCGAAAACCAAATCGGCATAGACGCTTTCACGGTTGCCCTGTCTAGCGGCAAGGGCGACAAGCGTGCGTAAGGAGGCAGCGATAATCTTCCGGCAGTTCCCTGCTGACTTAGACGCCCGTGTCAGTTTCGTAATTTTGTTGGTGAGCTGCACTTCGTGCACGTCGTTACCCCAGTTCGTCAGCTCCGGAATCCAGTCGGTCGCCGCGCTGACAGCTGCGGCGAAGGTCTGGCCCGCGCCGAGTTCGGCCAGCGCGGCGCACACGTCATCCTCGCCCATGAACCAGTCAACAATTTGTGGGCTGGTATCAAGACGCAAACCCGACTCACTATAGGCGCTCAGCACGGAATGGAATAAACCCTGAACGGCTATAGAGAGAAGCTCGTTTCGCGCGTAAACCGCCCATCTTTCCCGGTTTCCCGCGAGCGACACCGGCACTGTCCAAGGCCTGTTGCTCGACAACCCACCTGCATATGCACAGGCGCGAAATAGGTCCTCCGATATCTCCTTTCCGTCTTCAGCAAGCAAACCGGCGAGCTGCATGATTGACTGGAGCGTGCGCCGGCGTGGCAGTGCCTCAAGGTCATAGAACGGGCCGCGAACGAAAAAAAGCTCCTCGAGAATCTTTCGTTCCTCGGAACATTGAACGAGCTGACAAGGGCAAAAGCCGTGCAGCGCATCCAGCTCGGCGGCTGATACACGATCAGCTTCTACTACCTCAAGGAAAAGTTCTCGGTCGATGCCCTGATCCATGCGAGCGGCGATGACCTGGCCGATCTGCTTGGTGTAGCGGATACCGTTGCGGCCATCGCCGTCGAGGATTGCGAGTTCCCGTAACACGCCGAGGTAATATTGCCCAAGTCCGCCCATGTCGTTGGCGAAGTAGCGCTTCTTCGCGCCAACACGAAGCGAGTAATCAGAAAGCCGCACTGTGTCGTGTGCTTGAATAGTCTGGGCGACCTCCCGAAGCGTGTCGCTGCCGACCAGCGCTCCAGCATGGTCTTCAGCGTCGGTCTTGCTGACATCCGCATGCCGATGAGCAATCAGGCAGAACAGGCAATCGGCGCGGCGAAAGCGTTCTATAAAGTCATCGTCGAACCTGGTATAGCCGCGCTGATCGAATGCCCACATCAACCACGGATAAAAGGAATAGTAACGCGCCCGGTCTGTGACGTTCGTGATGCCCGGCAGCATGCGGCCGTAGATGTTTATGCAGGGAGCCTGAACGGCCAGATGATCAAGCCCGCCAATCTGCGGCGGCGGCTTTACCCAAGCGGTTTCGACCTGCATCGCGCTAGCCTCTTATTATTTGCCTGAATGCGGGATGTTACCGGCTACGGCTATAGCGGTCACATGCCACCACAGCTATCGAAGAATTCAATGCACCAAAGTGCGCTTAGGTCTCCGAGCTAGAATCGCCTCTTCCCCGCGCTCGCGCCTCTTCGTTCAACACGCGTAGACAGCTTGGGCGCCCCTCTAGCCGAAAGACTGACCTGATTAGTTGCTTCTCGGACCGCTGCCTCGTCTTGCCAAAAAATGTGCCATCCGCTGTTGTTGTGGAGCCAAAAGCCTAGGGTCTTTGGTCGCAGTTGCTTTAACTTCTGATCGCTGAGGCTCGCAGAGGTACAAACCAAGAAGGTCAGCAAAATCTCTTACATCTCACTTTGCGCCGGCGAGACGCATCGACGGCTCGTCATACGATAATTAGTGCGTCCAATCCGTGCGCGATGTGCCTCACGTCACATATCCCTATGTATTGTTTGAGAAAAGACTCCCCTCTACATAATATCGACCTCACTAGCCAAGCGTAGCGCACGTCCTGTCCGGACCTTTCGGACGGCCGGAACGAATTCGCCCACGGGGTTGCAGGCGGGTCGATGACAGGTCAGGAGAGAAAACACAGTCGGTTTCTGACTGGAGGTCTGTCACTGGACCTCGAGGTCGGCAAGCAGAACGGCCGCATCAATCGCTTCGCTGCAGTGCGCGCGGACAGTGGCCGTGCATTCACCAGCGGCCGTGGCGATCTCAAAGGCGATCTAGCGCGGCTCGATCAGTTGGCCGCGGGCGCGGATTATCTCGTCGGTCACAATCTGGTGGCGTTCGATGTGCCGCACCTGCAGGCCGCAGCCTCCGATCTTGCCCTGCTGCGCTTGCCGTGCGTCGACACGCTTCGCCTCAACCCGCTGGCCTTTCCTCGCAACCCCTATCACCACCTGGTCAAGCACTACCACGATGGCGGGCTGAAGAAAGTCCAGCTGAATGATCCGAAGCTCGATTCCCTGCTGACGCTGGAACTGCTCCAGGATCAGTACGCAGCCTTCAGCGCCTTGCACTCGACCGACCCCGACCTGCTGCTGGCCTGGCACTGGTTGACGACGCGGGACGACTTGGTCGGCGGTCTACAAGCGCTGTTCACGGAAATCAGGGACGCGCCAAGGCCCAGCCGCGAGCAAGCGGTCGAGGCCATCCGCCGGCGTTTCGCCAACGACATGTGTGCGACGCACAGCCACGAGCTGCTCCAGCGCACCGCTGCGGACAACTGGGCGCTGGCCTACGCGTTGGCCTGGCTGTCTGTGGCGGGCGGCGACTCGGCAATGCCCCCATGGGTGCGATTCCAGTTCCCGGAAGCCAGCAGGATCGTGACCCTGCTTCGCGATCTTGCGTGCACGCAGCCCGAGTGCCGCTGGTGCCGGACGCGCCATGATGCCCGCGCCGAGTTGACACGTTGGTTCGGTTTCGAGGACTTCCGCCCGACACCCGTCGATGCACGCGGCCGACCGCTGCAGCAGGTCATCGTCGAGGCGGCGATGGCGGGCCAACATGTCTTTGGTATTTTGCCCACGGGCACCGGCAAGTCGCTGTGTTACCAGATCCCGGCCTTGTCGCGATACGACAAGACCGGCGCGCTGACCGTAGTGATCTCACCGCTGGTGGCGCTGATGGCCGATCAGGTGGCGGGTCTGGAGCGCCAGGGCGTTTCAAACTGCGCGGCGTTCAATGGCCTGTTGTCGATGCCCGAGCGCAGCGACGTGCTGGATCGCGTGCGGCTGGGTGAGCTGGCCATCCTGATCATCTCGCCGGAACAGCTGCGCAGCCGCGCGCTGCGACGGGTGCTGGAACAACGCCAGATCGGCGGCTGGGTGCTCGACGAAGCGCATTGTCTGTCCAAGTGGGGGCACGACTTCCGCCCGGATTATCGCTACATCGGCCGCTACATCCAGGAGCGCGCGGGCGCAGACCCGGTACCCCCGATCCTCTGCCTTACCGCGACCGCGAAGCCGGAGGTCATCGAAGACATCGCAGCGCATTTCCGCGAACGCCTGGATATCGAGCTGCAGACCTACGACGGCGGCAGCTCCCGCACCAATCTGGATTTCGCAGTCGTGCAGACCGCGATCGCGGAGAAATTTGCGCAGGTCCATCAGGTGATCGATACAGAGCTGCCGGAGACTGCCGACGGCGGTGCGATTATCTACTGTGCGACCCGCCGGACCACCGAGGAGATGGCGGCATTTCTCCAGGCCAAGGGCCTTGCCGCAGAGCACTTTCACGCAGGGCTCTCTCCCGAGGTGAAGAAATACGTCCAAAGTCGCTTCATCGACGGCGAGCTGCGGGTGATCGTCGCCACCAACGCGTTCGGCATGGGGATCGACAAGCCGGACGTGCGGCTGGTGATCCACGCCGATATCCCGGGGTCGCTGGAGAACTACCTGCAGGAGGCCGGGCGTGCGGGTCGCGACGGCCAGCCCGCGCGTTGCGTGCTGCTGTTCGCCCCGGAAGATGTGGAGCGTCAGTTCGGCATGTCGGCGCGCTCGAGACTTAAAGTCCGCGAGATCAGTGCGATCCTGCGTGCGCTTCGGCGACTGGATAAGAAAAAGCGTCAGGGCGGCGAGGTCATCGTCACCAGTGGCGAGATCCTTCTCGAGGAGGAGCAGGGCAGCTTCACCCGCGACTCGACCAGCGACGACACGCGCGTTCGCACCGCGCTGGCCTGGCTGGAGGAGGCAAAGCTGCTGCAGCGCGACGAGAACGAAGTGTGCATCTTCCCGTCATCGCTGCGGGTGGCGAGCCTCGAGGATGCCGAGAAAATTCTGCTACATCGGAAGGTCACGGAACCCGTGATGACTCACCTTCTGAGCATCGTCAGGAAGCTTCTGCAGGCGGACCCCGACGAGGGGGTGAGCACCGATGAACTGATGGGTGTGACGGGTCTGGATGCAACGGGTGTGCGCAAAGCGCTGCACGACCTGGAAGCGCTGGGTTTGGCCAGCAACGACACGGCACTCACAGCATTCGTCCACGCAGGCATTGAGCGCTCATCGACAAAGCGCCTGGAAACGGCGATCGCGTTGGAGCGCGCGATGATCGAGAAGCTCCAGGAGCTCGCGCCGGATATGGCAGTGGGCGACACCTCGG
>JAFIFN010000141.1 GCA_020832005.1 Gammaproteobacteria bacterium
CCCAGGCTCATGACGAACAGCGACGCGCTGCCGCGCACGACATCGCCCGCCTGTCCGATGACCGCGAGCGTTGCCACCAGCGGGGGTGCAACACAGGCAGATACGATCAGCGCACTGAGCGCACCGATGATTGCCGTGCCGACAAACGTGCCGGTCCTCTGCCGTCCGCTGACATCGGCAAGGCGGCTTTGAATGGCGACCGGCATCTGCAACGTAAAGAAACCGAACATCGACAGGGCCAGGATGACGAACAAACCGGCAAACAGCACGATGATCCAGGTTTGCTGGAAGAACGCCTGGACCTGCGCACCGGCCATCGCGGCAATGGCGCCGGCGGCCGTGTAGGTCACGGCCATGCCCAGCACATAGGCCAGCGAGAGATTGAAAGCGCGAAGCGTGGTCACGTTCTTGCCCTGGCCGGCGATGATGCCCGAGAGGATCGGCACCATCGGCAGCACGCAGGGGGTGAACGCCAGCAACAGGCCCAGGCCGAAGAAGGTGGCCAGCACCAGCGGCAACGAGGCGTCGGTAATCAGGCCTGCCAGGCGATCCTGCTCCGAGACGGGCGCGGTCGGCGCGGTCGCGATGCCCGTGCCACCGCCATCGGCCGTGGCGGCTGCCAGCATCACGGTCAGTTCGCGTTCCAGTGGTGGATAGCAGATGCCGCCGTCGGCGCAGCCCTGGAACCCCAGGGTGAGCGTGACAGGGGCGCTCGCAGCGCTGCCCCGCGAGAAAGCGACGACCATATCCACGGCATCGAAGAACACTTCGGTGCGGCCGAAATACTCGTCCTCATGCGGCGTCCCCGAGGGTAGCGCGGGTGTGCCGAGTTGCAGCGGGCCATCCGCGACGGTGACGCTGAACTGGTCGCGGTACAGGTAGTAGCCCTCGGCGATGTCCCAGCGCACCGTCAGTTCGTTGTCGCCGGTGAACTCGGCGTACGAGCGGAAGGCCTGCTCTGGTGGCAGGAAGTCACCGCTGCCATTGCCGCCGATCAGCCCTGCGAGATCCCCCCGGGGCCCGCTGGACCCGCCGCTGGACGCCGCGGCGGGTGGCGCGCCGCTGCCCGCCAGCTGGATGTCTGTCGGCCAGGTCAGCGGCGGATAGCACAGGCCGATGTCCGCGCAGCCTTGCAGCCGCATGCGAAGGGTCATTTCCGTGGCATCACCGCTATACGGAATCTCGACCCGGAAATTGCCGCGGTAGATCTCCTGGCGGCCGAAGAACTCGTCTTCGTGCATGATGCCGGTCGGATACACCGGTTCGCCGAGTTCGATGCCCGGTGTGTCGGTGCTGAAGCCGAAGCGCTCGCGGTAGAGGTAATGGGCCGGGCGCACCTCCCAGTCAATCAGGATGCGTCCCTGTTCGGCCGAGGTCTCATAGAGGAACACCTGGGCGGGTGGCAGCACTTCCTGCGCCTGGCTCTGCGCGCAGGGCCAGAGCAGCGTGGCCAGCAGCAGCCAGATCACTCTTGAATTCATCTCGTCTTTCCTCGTTGCGTCCGGGATGGGGGGCCGTCGCGCCCGCCGGGCCCGCTGCGGGCCCCCTGGGTCGTCAGGACCTGATGCAGTTCGCCCGAAGTCTGCCACCGCGGCGCGATGATAGGACGCGGCGGCCAGATTTTCACCCCAGCAGTTCTCAGACTGCGGGGGTGCAGGCCGGGTTCCCACGGCCCGGCCGGGCTGCAGGCAGACTTTGCCGGATCGCCACGGTGGGGTAAAGTGAGGCGGGCGAAGGTCCCTGCGGTGCGCTCAGCCGCTGGTTACGCCAGGGGGAGATAAGAATGCAGCGATTGACGAACCTGCGCTGGTTGGTCTTGCTGTTCGCCACCGGATGTCTGCTCGCGCAGCCTGCGCTGGCTCATTGCTGCCCAGCCATGGCCTCGGGGCTGACCGACGAAACCGCTGCCAAGGCAGACTGTCCCACGCATGGGCCGGCGGCATCGGGCCAGGCCGCGCCCGCGGCAGACATGGTTCCGGCGATGTCCACACTGCATTGTGACTGGGCCGACGCGCCGGGATGCGGCGCCGTCCTGTTCGCTGCTCCCGGCCATTCACCCCAGCGCCTCGAGACTGAAGCGCTGGCCTGGGAGCCTGCCATGGATCTGGCGCCGGACGCGGCCGCGGCGGCGTTTCCGGGTTCGGGAATATCGCCGCCGCCACTGCGAGCGTTCCTGCCTGCTGTGCCGAACGCTGTCCGGCAGCACCTGTTGCTCACCCAGCGCTGGCGCTTGTAGCGCGCCGATCCTCCAGCGCGGGCGCCTGGCCTGTGCAACGCTGGTGCGCAGTTCCCCGAAAAGGGGAATTTTTGGCTGACGTCGAAGCTTCGCGCCGCATGAGCACCGAATTTCTCAAGGAGACTCCCTATGCAGATCAACAAACTACTGATTTCAGGCCTGCTGGCGCTGGCGCTGAGCGCGTCATCAGCGGCGCTTCGCGCAGAGCAGGCTTCCCCCGTGACGCCGATCAGTGCGGCCGAGTTCGACGCGCTGCTGCAGGCGCATCGTGGCAAGGTCGTCATGGTCAATTACTGGGCCACCTGGTGCGCGCCGTGTCTGCGCGAAATCCCTGACCTGATGGCGGTGGCCGAGGACCTGGCTGATGAGCCCTTCGTCTTCGTGCCGCTGTCGATGGATGACCCCTATTCGGGTCAGGCGCAGATCGAGTCATTCATCGATCGCTGGTTTCCCGGGTTCGAAAGTTACCTGCGGACCGATCCGGAGATGGACATGATCGCTTCGGTGGTTGATGCGTCCTGGAACGAGATCATGCCAACGACCTACATCATCGATCGCGACGGCACCATCGCCCGCACTATCCAGGGCAAAGTGTCGAAAGAGGAGTTCCTCGCGGCAGTCCGCGACGTTCTGTAATGCAGCGTCGGATCCATTGATCCGCCAGGGGAAGGACATGAAACAGCTGTACACGGTGGCCGCCATGGCCGCCATCATTGGATGGCCCGCAGTTGCATCGGCGGGCGAGTTGGAGTTCTCTGCGCCGCAGCCAATCAGCGGTGAGGACCGGCGCATCGATGCACTCGAGCTTGCGCTCGATGCACAAGGTCGGGCACATGTGGTGTGGGTGGACAAGGGGCCGGTGGCCGCGTCTGCCCCGGCTGGCGGTCATACCGGCCACGCCGGGCATGGTGATCGTCACCATGCGCGCGACAACCTCTACTACGTGCGCGGCGACCATGATCTGCGCTTTGGCGCGCCCGTCCAGGTCAATCGCGCCGATGGCGAAGTCTGGGGCTTTGCGATCAGCCGTCCGCGTGTCCAGGTGGCTCCGTCAGGGTCGGTGCACGTGATGTACCCGGCCAACGCCACGCGCGAGGGACGCGCGCCTGAGGTGGTGGCCCGCTACGTGCGTTCGGAAGACGGCCGTGAGTGGAGCGAACCGCGTACGCTCAATACGCCGGCCGGCACAGACCACAGCGACCAGATCCACGGCGGTTTCTCGGCGGTGCATGTGTTCGGCACCCTCGGGGTCGCCCCCGATGGCGCCGTGCACGCGTTCTGGATCGATACCCGTGGCCTGGGCGCCGGTGTGGATCCCGAGGGCGCCTCGGCGGCGGCCATGGCGCCGGCCGCGGTGTGGGGCGCGGTCTCGCGCGATGATGGCCTGTCGTTTGCCCAGGACACGCCGATCATCGAGACCGACGTATGCCCGTGCTGCCAGTTGACCACGGCTTTCGCCGACGAGGGTGACACCGTGTTCCTCGGCCTGCGACAGGTCACCATCGAGAGCTATCGCGACAACGTGCTGGCGGCCTCGCGCGACGGGGGTAACTCGTATGCCGCGCCGGTGCGCCTCAATGAAGAGCGCTGGCGCCTGGAGGGCTGTCCGATGAAGCCCACCGCCATCGCCGTGGACGGGAAGCACGTCTATACGGCGTGGTACTCGGGTGCCGAGTCGCCGCCGGGCGTCTATGTGACGACCTCTCGCGATGGCGGTTACAGTTTCTCAGCACCCCAGGCCCTGCATCCTGAGGCTTCGCTTTCGGATGCCCCGAGCGTTACGGTGGCCGGTGGCTCGGCCTACGTCACCTGGCACGCCCGGGCAGACGGGGCGCGCAAGATCTATGTGAGCGTCTCCCATGACCACGGCGAGCGCTGGAGTGCGCCGATCGAGGTGCCTGGCCCGCCCGGCGGCGGCGGTGCCAGCCACCCGCTGCTGGCCGCGCAGGCCGACGGGTCGGTGCTGGTGGCGTGGGTGCAGGACGGGCGTGCCTGGATTTCGCGGACCCGGCCGGCGACGCGCAGCGCTGCCCTTCGCTGAGCGCCTCAGCCAGAGGTGCCGGGCGGCATGTCCGGCACCTCCAGCTGATCGGTGAGCCAGGCAAGGTAGGCGGGCAGGCCGGCCGCCACCGGCAGCGCCAGGATCTCGGGTACCTCGTAGTCGTGCAGCTCGACGATCGCCGCTTCGAGTGCCGGATACCGGTCTGCCTGTGACTTGATCAGCACCAGGACCTCGTCTTCCCGGTTCACCCGGCCTTCCCAGCGATACCAGGAGCGCAGGCCCGGCAGGCGCGATACGCAGGCTGCAAGCCGCTGATCGAGCAGGGCCGTGGCCAGCGACTCGGCTTGTGCTTCGTCGGCGCAGGTGGTCAGCACCAGGATCGCATCGGGGGTCATCGCGCCTCCAAGAATACCGCCACGGCAGGGTGCCACAAAAAACTTCCGCCGATGGCCCTTGAATTCCCTCCCGGCATCCCCATAATTAGCACTCGATTCGGGTGAGTGCTAACAGCGCACCCGAGGCCGGAGTCTCAAAGGAGGTCCCGGCGTTTCAATCACTGGGGACTTTTAGGGAGTTCAATCGATGAAAATTCGTCCGCTGCATGATCGTGTTCTGATCAAGCGCATGGAAGAGGAACGTACGTCACCCGGCGGGATCGTGATCCCGGACTCGGCTGCCGAGAAGCCGATCAAGGGTGAGGTTATCGCCGTGGGCCAGGGCAAGGTTCTGGACAGTGGCGAACTTCGCGCCCTGACCCTGAAGAAGGGCGACAAGGTGCTGTTCGGCAAGTACTCCGGTACCGAGGTCAAGCTCGACGGCGAAGACTACCTGGTCATGAAGGAAGACGACATCATGGCAGTGCTCGAGTAAGCACGCCGTACCCGCGTTTTCCGCCACCAAAGCAATAGAGAGGACAAACAGCAATGTCTGCCAAAGAAGTACGTTTCAGCGATGACGCCCGCCAGGCCATGTTCCGCGGCGTCAACGTTCTGGCCAATGCCGTCCGCGTGACGCTTGGCCCCAAGGGCCGCAACGTGGTGCTCGACAAGAGCTTCGGCGCCCCGACCGTCACCAAGGACGGTGTTTCCGTGGCCAAGGAGATCGAGCTTGAAGACAAGTTCGAGAACATGGGCGCGCAGATGGTCAAGGAGGTTGCTTCGCAGACCTCTGATATCGCCGGTGACGGCACCACCACTGCCACCGTGCTCGCCCAGGCCATCCTGCGCGAAGGCCTGAAGTCGGTCGCCGCCGGCTTCAATCCGATGGACCTCAAGCGCGGCATCGACAAGGCCTCGGCCGCCATCGTCGCCGAGCTCAAGAAACTCTCCAAGCCCTGTGACGACCACAAGGCCATTGCCCAGGTCGGTACGATCTCGGCGAACTCCGACCATGCCATCGGTGACATCATCGCCGATGCGATGAAGAAGGTCGGCAAGGAAGGCGTCATCACCGTCGAGGAAGGTTCGGGTCTGGACAACGAGCTCGACGTCGTCGAGGGCATGCAGTTCGATCGCGGCTACCTGTCGCCCTACTTCATCAACAATCAGCAGAGCCAGTCGGCCGAGCTGGAAAACCCCTACATCCTGCTGTTCGACAAGAAGATCTCGTCGATCCGCGATCTGCTTCCGGTGCTCGAGGGTGTTGCCAAGTCCTCGCGTCCGCTGCTGATCATTGCCGAGGATGTCGAGGGTGAGGCCCTGGCCACGCTGGTGGTCAACAACATCCGTGGCATCGTCAAGGTCGCCGCCGTCAAGGCGCCGGGCTTCGGTGATCGTCGCAAGGCCATGCTGCAGGACATCGCGATCCTGACCGGCGGCCAGGTCATCTCCGAGGAAGTCGGACTGTCGCTGGAGAAGGCGACGCTGGAAGATCTCGGCGAGGCCAAGAAGGTCCAGGTGACAAAGTAAAACACGACGCTGATCGATGGTGCCGGCAAGAGCGAGGAGATCCAGGCGCGCGTCAAGCAGATCAACCGGGAAATGGAAGACTCCTCGTCGGATTACGACAAGGAAAAGCTCCAGGAGCGTGTTGCCAAGCTGGCCGGCGGTGTTGCCGTGATCAAGGTTGGCGCTGCCACCGAGATCGAGATGAAGGAGAAGAAGGCCCGCGTCGAGGATGCGCTGCACGCCACGCGTGCCGCCGTCGAGGAAGGCGTGGTGCCGGGCGGTGGTGTGGCCCTGATTCGTGCCGTCAAGGGCATTGAGGGTTTGAAGGGCGACAACGATGACCAGAACGTGGGTATCAACATCCTGCGTCGTGCCATCGAGGAGCCCCTGCGCCAGATCGTCTCCAACGCCGGCGCCGATGCCTCCGTGGTGCTCAACCAGGTGCGCGAAGGCAAGGGCAACTACGGCTACAACGCAGCCACCGGTGAGTACGGTGACATGATCGCGCTGGGTATTCTCGACCCGACCAAGGTCAGCCGCTACGCGCTGCAGAACGCAGCGTCCGTTGCCGGCCTGCTGCTGACGACCGAGGCGATGATTGCCGAGGCGCCGAAGGAAGAGAAGGGCGGTGCGCCGATGCCGGATATGGGCGGCATGGGTGGCATGGGCGGCATGATGTAAGTCAGTCCCCTGCGGAACGGGCCTTGCCCGTCCGCAACCCCTTGCAACATCACGGCCTCGTCTCTTGGGACGGGGCCGTTTTCATTTGTGCCGGGAAGTGAGCCGGAGCGGCGCATGGACCGAAGGTGCAGCCGCCCTGCAGGTGAGCCTAAGCGCTGCGAGCCTCCACAAGAACGACCTCCTATAAGCCACTGCCATGGAGTCCGTTCAGTCTTCCAGACTCACCCCCGGCAAGGTCAGCACATAGTCCTCACCCATCAGCATTGATGGGGTGTGGAAACCGGGCTTTGGCGGGTCCGTGGCCAGCAGCCGCGCGACGATGCCCAGCGACGCGGTCACCGTCAGCTCGTAGCCATTGGGCGTGCGCAGGATCTTCTTCACCTCGGTCCCCGCCGCGTCACGCACCTCGCCCCAGACCACGCACCCGGTCTTGCCGCGGCGCTGCTCCGAAGGTCCGCGCACCTTCTTCGCCACCTGTTTCTTGAGCACAGCCTGCACCGGACCCCAGCCCAGCAGCGGGCCGAGCATGCGCAGCCGGCGCAGGCGCGTCACCGTGGCCGGCGGTACGCCCATATAGACCTCGATGTTGGGAATGCCGGTGGACACGTAGGCGGTGAAGACATCGCCCCACGGGATCGTCATTGCGCAGCGCGCCTCGCCGTCGCGCTCGAACGTACGCGACTTCCAGGCCAGCGGGACCCGTCGCACTTCGCCGTCGATGCGCGCGCGACCGCCTTTGCCGAGACCCTCGATGCTGGTCTTCGCAGTCCCGGGACTTGGCCCGCCGCCGGCCTCGAAGGCCAGTACCAGCGATTGCGCGGCAGGCAGCTCGCGCGCCAGCATCGCTGACAGGCAGTCGGTGGGTACGACGTCGAAGCCGGCACCGGGCAGCACCACGATGCCTGCAGTGATCGCACGCGCATCCTGCGCGTGGCAGTGGGCGAACACGTCGATCTCGCCGGTGATGTCCAGGTAGTGGCAGTGTGCGGCCAGACAGGCCTCCAGCATTGGCGCCGCAGTGGCCGAGAACGGACCGGCGCAATGCAGCACCAGGTGCATGCCCTGCAGCGCCTCGCTTGCCTGCTGAACGTCGTCCAGGCCGAACACGCGCGAGGGCAGCCCCAGCTCGGCCGCCAGGGCTTCGACGGCTGTCCGGTTGCGACCTGCCAGGATCGGCCTGAGCCCGCGCGCGGCGGCCTCGCGCGCGGTCATTTCGCCGGTGTAGCCGTTGGCGCCGTAGATCATCCAGTCCATGTCGTACTCGGTGCTGATTCGCTACCCGGCGGCCCTCACACTTCAGCGGGCGCCTCGCGGCTGCGTATCAGAACGGTTTGGCGACGCCCAGCAGTGCCGTCGTGCCGATGGTGATCCAGTAGACGTAGGCCATACCGCGACCGAATGCCAGCTCGCGAGAAAGGCGCGCCTCGAGCGGTGCACGTGCATCGCCCGCTGCCGTGGCCAGTTCGCGGAAGATCTGCGTCCAGTGACGCATGATGAAACGCAGCCCCAGACCGATCACCAGCGCGAAGGAGAACAGCAGGACCTTGGTCGAGTACCAGTCCTGCGTGAACGGCCGGCCATTGATCAGCGACAGGATCGCGGTGATCGCCAGCAGCGGAATGAGCACATAGCGGATGCGCTCGTCCCACAGCGTAAGCCGGATGCCGGTATCGGTTTCGCGCTTGACGAAGGCGCTCCAGGTCAGCGTCAGCCAGGCGGCTGTCAGCAGCCAGAACCCCACCAGCCACATGCCCCCCAGCGGCTGGGCGCCAAGGTTATAGCCCATGTGCAGGCCCAGCGGCAGCAGCAGGATGATGCCGGTGCGCGCCAGTATGTCGATGCGGTAGGCGGTTTCCATGTGGCGCCGCCGCTCATCGAGCGCAAGCTTCGGATTTGCCACGTTGTAGGCGGACTGGAAGACCCCCCATTCGCCACCCAGCCAGTACACCATGGCCAGCACATGCAGCCACCTGAGGATTTCGTGTTCCGTGATCATGGTTTCTCCCGTCGCGGCTGTTTCGCCGACTCATTGGTCCCCAACTGCTTATTGGAATTTGTCACGGCGAACGCTGGCCATAGGTATTTATACCGCGTCTCCCTCTCGTGCCGGACAGCACGGTACGGCTGCTCGGGCCGCAAGCTTAATGCCACAATGGCGCCATGGAAAGCGCATCGACGGATCTCCACGAGGAATTTGCAGCCCCCGTGCTCGCCGCGCTGGAGGTTCATGAGGCGACCGCCGGCCTGCTGACAAAGACGCCTGCACTGAAGGCCGCGGCCGCCAAGGTGGCCATCTCCAGCGATTTCGCCGGGCGCCTGCTGCTGCGTCACCCGGCGTGGCTGGCC
>JAFIFN010000142.1 GCA_020832005.1 Gammaproteobacteria bacterium
ATGAATGGCGATCAGGTGGTTGGCCGCCTTGAGGAGGATGGTACCTGTACTCACACGTCACGGGTGACCGGGCAGACCTACACCTGGGATGCCGAATGGGTGTTGACCGACGAGGAGTTATGGATCTTCGATAACGGCTATCTCGAAGACGGTACGATGTTCCTTGGTCGTCATGACCGGGTCCACCACCGACTCTCCAGGACTCGTGACTTCCGATGCCAGGTGACCGACGGCGCAGGAGCGAGCGAAGACATCCTGTTGCACGATCGCGGCGAGACGCGTTCGCTTGCCAATGGCTCACTGGAGCTGAAGTTGCTGCGCGCAAACCTGCCCCTGTCGGGAAGCGATACTCTGGTTGAGCAGACAAGGCTAATGATGTTGCGCAGCGGCCAGGATGAAGTCATCGCCGAGACCATGATGAAGGGCCGCACGGATCACGTCAGTCTGGTTTATCCAGGCAACGCTATTCACTGTCGTGCGGTAGACTGAATCCAGATTTGGTAGTGCTCAGGGTGTCGACGGGGGTGCGAACATGTATCGTCAGCACAGTCTGATGATACGTGCGCCGGCTTTGATTCTGGTTGCGTTGCTGTGCCTCGCCACGCCGGTTTCCGGCCAGCAGCAGGCAGCGCATGAATCTGCGCGTTCAGACATGCTTTCGCGCCAGCTTGATCATCTGCTTGCGTCTCTGCATGGCGACTGGGGCAACATGGACCAGTTCTTTTTTCAGCATAGACTTGGCGTCGAGGCGGCATCGAGACGCACGCTGGTCCATGTGTCGATCGTGCCCGTGGAAATGGAGGGGGTGACCGATCACACGCCTGGTCGCGGCGTCTTTTCGCAATTGCGCATCAGTGCAGGCGATGGGTCGCAGGAAATACTCGATCAGCGCCTCCTCGAGCATCAGATTGATCGCGACAGTGGCGACCTCATAAGCCACATTCGTTCCTTCGGTGGTGAGTTGCACGACTGCCGGGTAATCTGGCGCCTGAATGGGGGCCAGTACCTCGGTCGACAGAGTGGCTCGCAGTGCCCGGACTGGGGCGAAGGCACCGGGGAGATGGCACTGACTGTGTCGAAGGGTGATCTCTGGGTCGCGAGAAAGCGGCAGCAGGACCTGTCGGTTGCCGATCGTTATGTCTCTGAGCTTAGGCTGCGTCAGGCCCGCATGTTTACCTGTCGCATCAACGTTATCCTCACCGACGAGGGGCAGATGGATTTCGGGCAGCTGCGGGTACAGCGTTTCGATACTTGGACTGATCTGCGTCTCCATGACCAGGGCGGGGAAGTCTGGATAACTACGAATGACTCGCCCGCGCGTCGTCTCGGCCTGCGCCTGCACCACGTTGTCTGGCCCTTCGGGGACTCGGCGCCCTCACGTGGACTGTTCCTTCTGAATGCCGATGTGCCCGACGACGGTCGGGGCATCGCGTATGCGTCGAGCTCGCCGGATTCGGTGCGCCTTGCGCTTAGCAATCGCGAGATCAGCGCCAGCTGTTTCATGGACGTCCCATGAGTATTGCCTCCTGCCATCCGGTGTCCGAATTCCGATGAACATGCTCAGTCTCAGGAGTTCCCGCATATGGCGGCCGACCCGGCTTCGTCCGGCTCGGCCGTACTGTCAGCGGGGGGCATTGCCCACGATTTGCAAGGCCCTCTTCCTGCTGGTGGCCGGGATCGGGGCCACCCCCGGGGCAGCAGAGCCTGCAGACTCCGCCGTGACGCACTGGTGGGAGGGTAGCTACGAGTACCGGCACGCCGCCGACGGCGAACCTTTCGGCGTCGAGCGCTTTAGACTCATGCGCCACCCGGACGGTACGCGCACGATCCTGGTCTGGAACGACAACAGGGCTCGGGCAACACAGATCAGCATGCTGCTTCGCGTCGATGCGGCCTTTCGTCCCGTGACCGCATTCGCTGCCTACTGGAGCGGTGGTCTTTGGCGAGGTACGGTCAATATAGACAGCACGGTTGACTTGATCCGACTTGCCAGTGCCGGCCCGGGAGGCGAAGGCACGCTTGAGATTGCCGCCCCGGAGTCGTTCTCACTGTCGATGCATCCCGTCTCTGCGGACGGGCTGCATCTGGCGGCGATGCCGAAGGGGGCTTTGTCGGCGCAGCTGTTCGCCATGGATCCTGCCGGTGCTGAGGGCATCTCTGCTAGCCTGGTGACGATGCCTATCGAGCGCCACGCGCTCACCACGGTGGAGGTGCCTGCCGGACGGTTCGATGCGTTACACGCGACTCTGGCAGGCGCAAACGAGATGTGGGTGACGCCCGAGGATTTCATCGTCCTGCGCATGCGTCTGCCTCGGCTCAATGCCGAGTATGTGCTCACATGCCTGATAAGCGGCACGGGTCTGGCCAGTGACCAAGGCGCCTCATGTGCAGGTGGGGCGCGATAACGACGACAGGAACAGGGGGATGTGAAATGAAAAAACATGGTATCGCGGCCGCACTGCTTGGCAGCGTATTGATAAGCGCTCCGGCTGCGGCTGGCCCGGAGTATGACCAGGGTATCGATGACCTGAAGTGGGTGCTAGCCCGCATGGTCGAATGGCTGCCCGGCGAGTGGAGTGCGTTTCCTCACGTACACCACAATCGTACGGTACGCATGCCGGAGGTTGGCGAGCACGAGGACTGGCATCGCAGCATCACGCTGATCAACGCACCACAGGTCGGGGGCGATGCGGTGTTCTATGCGCAGATCACTGTCGGAGGTCGCGACGGGCCGGTGCTGGGGCGCAGCCAGAACCTCTACAAGATCTGGGTGGATGACGATCGGGGCGTGGTCGTGTTCAATGGCCAGGGACCCAAGGATCCAGATCGCTTCGTCGATCTGGGCGAGCGCCCGGAGCTTTGGGGAGAGGTGGAAATGCGCGATGAGGCCGGCATCCGCTGCGACTTTATCTGGCGGCGCACCGGTGACCAGGTGTTTGGCGTACTGGAAGGCAAGACACCGGAGCGCCAGAAGTACGGGCCGGGAACGTGTACGTATATCTCCGAGGCAGCTGATGCGGAGTTCTTTGCCGATGCCGAATGGGTGCTCTCGCCGGAGTCGTTGTGGCTGTATGACATCAACACGATGGGCGGCTTCCAGTTCATCGGGCGCGAGGATCGCACGCACACGCGCTATCTGAGAGCGCGTCCGTACAGCTGCGTGATTGAAGATGCCGACGGCAAGCGTGAGCTCCAGGGCCATGACCGCGGTTTGAGGCTCCCTGCGGTGACCGGGATTGGTGAACGTGTCGAATTGATGCTGCTGCGTACCGAATATCCCGACGAGCGCGAGGGTCGTGCCGACGCATTGCGTCTGAAGATGATGCAGGCGTATCCCGGGCCGGTTATGGCGTTCACGCAGGCCAATGGCGCTGCGCCGAGCATCGCGCTGGAGCACCTCGGGGTGACCGCGGTCTGTACCCTCCAGGACGCCTTCGTGCCAATCAATCGTGATCAGTGATATCTCAGAGCTGATTTCGCGTCTGGGTCGGTGCTGGCGACACGCCTATGCCGGTGGATGGATATTCCTGTCTGGAAATCTCCTCTTGGTGGCGCCGCTGTCGGCCGCACCCCAGTATGACCAGGGTATCGACGACCTGCAGTGGGTGCTCAGCCGCATGATCGATTGGTTGCCGGGCGAGTGGAGTGCATTCCCCCATGTGCACCACAACCGTACGGTACGTATGCCTGAGGCAGGGGAGCATGACAATTGGCACCGCAGTGTGTCGCTGATCGATGCGCCCCAGATCGGCGGGGCGGCGGTGTTCTATGCACAGGTGCACATCGGCGATCGCAATGGGCCGGTGATCCCGCGCAGCCAGCATCTCTACAAGGTCACGATTGACGAGACCCGTGGAGCTGTCGTCATCGCCGGCCAGGGCCCGAAAGATCCCGAGCGATTCCTTGATCTGGGCGAGCGGCCGGAACTGTGGAGCGAGGTGCAGATGCGCGATGAGTCCGCGATACGTTGCGACTTCCTGTGGCGTCGATCCGGTGACCAGGTTTTCGGTGAGCTGGAAGGCCGAACCCCCGAGCGACGCAGATACGGCCCCGGGACCTGCGCCTATATATCAGACACCACGCAGGTCGAGTTTTTTGCCGATGCTCAGTGGGTGCTGGGTCCTGAGACGTGGTGGTACTACGATCTCAATACGATGGACGGCGAGCTTTTTCTGGGGCGCGAAGATCGTACGCACACACGCTATCGGCGTGCGCGTCCATACCGCTGTGTTATCGAAGACAGCAGTGGGGTGCGCAAGCTCGACGGCCATGATCGCGGCTTTCGCGTCGCTGTTGCGCCACCCGGGGATGATGACAAGGAACTCATGCTGATGCTTTTGCGCAGCGAGTTTCCTGACGAGGCGCAAGGCCGGGCTGACGAGCTGCGCCTGGTGCTGATGGAGGACTATCCGCTGCCGGTGCTGGCGCAGACACGGGTATACCCCGCCACCGAGCGCATAGGGATTGAGGCCCACGGTATTTCCGCGAGCTGCAGTCTGCATGAAGACTTCCCCAGGCGTGAAAAGGGCATTGAATGAAACTGTTTTACTCGCCGTTCCATAGCTTCGTGCACAAGGTGCTGGTCTGTGCGCACGAGACAGGCCACTGGGAATCCCTGACGCGGGTGGCCACGTTTCCGTTCAAGAATCTGGCCGGAGAGCTCGTACGTGGACAGTATTCGCTCGCGGCCATCAATCCGCTGGACAAGGTGCCCACGCTGGCGCTGGATGACGGTCAGGTGATCTATGGCAGCCAGGCAATTTGTGAGTACCTCGATGAAAATAGCAGGGCGGCACGACTGTATCCGAGGCCGGGGGGCGCGCGCTGGGATGCATTGACGCGTCTGGCCCTGTGCGACATGGGTTTCGAGATGACCGTGACACTGGCCATGGAGCGCTGGCGCGCGCCCGAGCTTAGAAACGTCGATACCTACAACTGGTTGTGGCCGAAACTGGAGGCGGCGCTGGACAAGCTCGAACGTGACGCATCGGCTGGCTGGGATAACTTCGACATCGGCCATGCCTCCATGCTGCACATGATCAGCTACCTGGCGTACTGGTGTGGCAACGTGGGAGCGGACGATCCGGTGCGACCGAATTTCGACTGGAGAAAAGGCCGTCCAGCGTTGTCAGACTGGTTCGACAAGGCGCTGGAACGCGATTCTGTAAAAGCGCATTTTCGTATTGAGTTCGCGGGCGAGACGAGCTCGGAGTACCATCAGCGCATGGTGGCAGAAGTGCTGGCTGCGCAGTCCGAGAATCACACGCGCTAGCGCCGGCACAGGTAGGCCATGGAGGCCATTGATGAGCTCTGAAAGCCAACGTATTCAACTCTATTACTGGCCGACCCCGAACGGCCACAAGGTGCCGATCTTCCTGGAAGAAGCACAGCTTGACTACGAGCTCGTGCCGGTCAACATCAACAAAGGTGAGCAGTTCGAAGTCGAATTCCTTGCTGTGAGTCCGAACAACAAGATTCCCGCACTGGTTGATCCGCACGGTCCCGGTGACAAGCCCCTGGCATTATTCGAATCCGGCGCCATTCTCATTTATCTGGCCGAGAAGACCGGGCGCTTCCTGCCGCGCGAGGGTGCGGGTCGCTACCAGGTGCTGCAGTGGCTGATGTTCCAGATGGGGAGTGTCGGGCCGATGTTCGGCCAGCTGGGGCATTTTCTGGGCTATGCGCCCGAGCCCGTGCCATATGCCACTCAGCGTTACGACAAGGAAACGCGGCGGCTCTATGGTGTGTTGGAGACTCAGCTTGAAAGCCATGAACATCTTGCCGGCGAGTATTCGATTGCAGATATGGCGGTACTGCCGTGGGTACACGTGCACTGGTTCCACAAGATCGAGCTCGATGAATACCCTGCGGTGCACAGATGGTATCGGCGGCTGCTCGAGCGGCCAGCCGTGCAGCGGGCCTTCGCGCTGCTCGCCGATAAAATGAAAATCGGTGATCCGGACGAGACTACCCGTGAGATGTTTTTCGGCGATTCGCAGTACGCAGCTGCCGGTCGCAGGAAAGGTCAGGCAGAGGGTAACGCCTAAGCCCAGCCGGCAGGTGCAAGTCCTTCGAGTCAGTCGCGCTCCAGCGAAAAGCCAATAGCCGTGCCAGGCGCGAAACCCGGCAGCGTCTGTCTGTCCCCGTTTAGCCAAGGCTGAAGATGCTCGGCGTACGATTCATCGGCGCGCAGATATACGCCCAGAAAGGCCGTGATGAAATGCCGGTTCAGATCGTTGAGGCGCTCGATGTCCCAGACGGGCTCGGCGTAGTGGGCGAACTCGCGCGGGTATGAACGGCTGGCCAGTGGCGGCGGCATGGGCGCGACGTTGTGGCGGGCCTGGTGATAGGTCAGCAGCCAGCGTTCGGCGCCATGTCCCTGCTGCCAAAGCCAGCGCACGCCGCCTTCGTAGCCCGACACGCGGTCCGCATCGCCGGCGATATAGAGTATCGGGGCTGCGATGTCTGACAGCGCGGACCTGCGCCACAGCGATTCCACGTCCTCGATACCAGCGGCCTGCAGGGCGGCCGGTGCACCCCAAGGGGCGAGCGCGATAACGGCACGAATCCGTGCATCGGCGCTGACCGCGCCCTCGGCATGTTTGCGCATGGCCCCGTGCGTGACGAAGTTGCTGTCAGCGACTTCGCGTGCCACGCCAGCGCCGGCAGCCACCAGCGCGCCATAGCCGCCCATTGAGTAGCCGATGATCGCTGTGCGTTCAGGGTCGGCGAAGGCGAGCCGCTGCCCGCTGCCGCCGCCGACAAGCAATTCGTCAATGACGAATACGATGTCGCGCGGGTGGTGGAAGAGCGTGCTTGCGAACTCATCGCGGTCGGCATGGGTGGCGTTGGCATGGTCGATGGCGGCGACCAGGTAGCCGCGCGAGGCCAGATGCTCGCCGAGGTAGCTCATCAGCACGCGTGAGCCCGGATAGCCATGCGAGAGTACGACCAGCGGGGCGGGATCGGTGGCCGGGTCGGGTGCCGCGTTGCGCGTGGCCCGGCCCTGGATGCGGAAGGGCCTCAAGGGGCGCTGGGCATTGCCGGGGCCGCTGCCGAGCACATCTTCGTACTCGGTCACGCCGTCGGTGCAACAGCGAGCCGGATACCAAAGTTCGATCGTCAGTGTCCGGTCCTTTCGCGCCGGCCCTGATTCGCCCGCGGTCGGGTTCAGAGGGTCGAGTTGCGCCGGGTGGGTCATCGAGACCGTGGTGACGCCAACCGGATGGGGGCCGGGGAGTGCCAGTGCCGGAGCATCGGGTCGGCGCGGCGCCGGGGATTCTGGCGCCTGGGCGGCAGCAGGCATCCACGTGAGCAGGCCTGCCAGGCACAGTCCAGACAGCAGCCTGGGCAGCGATGTGTTCGTCGTGGTACGCATCGCTCCAGTGTAATCCGGCAAGCTTACCGTGCGATGACCAACGCTCGGCTTACCAGAAACGCACGCGCCCTGTATCAACATGGATGAAATCCGAGCGCGCGTAGTAGCCTACACCCCCGGCCTTCAGGTTCAGCGCCATCTCGCGCAGCTTGGCCGTAGGCACACCGCGGAGTCGTACATCGATCGCGCGGCCTTCCATGTGCAGCGAGCGTTGCGCCACCCCGTTGCTGTTATTGCGCAGCATCTCGTTCGTGCGCGGTGAGCGGAAGGCCGAAATGATCTCGAAGGTGCCGCGATCACCGGCCTTCACGCGCAACTGGTGCAGCACGTCCAGCAGGGTCGGGTCGATCGGGTGACGGTCGCCGGTGCGGAAGTCGCGCAGGAAATGCGTGATCTCATCCAGCGCCTCAGGTATGTGCCGGCCCTGTTCGGCGTAGGTCAGGCGCAGGCGCTCGCCAGTGTGTGTATGGTAAAAACTGAGAGTTCGTGCCTGGCGGGCGTACGCTGGTTTTGGCACTGTGATGACGGCAGCGGCCGCAATGGCGCCGGCAACAAAGCCTCGCCGCCCGAGGGTTGGCTGATCGTCAAGCTGTTCACACAAATGGCACATGGTGACCTCGAAATGTATCGATATGACCCACGGAAGGATCAGCCCCTGAACTACAAGTATCTGCGCGCCGGCTGGTTGTCGGCGTTGACCTGCTTCACATGCCTGCTCGCAGGGCCTGCCCTCGCCGCGGATATCGCCGAACCGGCCCTTACACCGCAGGCGGAGACCCTGCGCGCGCGCGTGGAAGTGCTGGTGGTGGAGCCGCGGGTGGCCGATGTGCCAGTGGCCGACCACTGGTTTCTGACTCGGTACTACGAGCGCCGGCAGTTTAACCCGGTTTGGGATACGCCGGCAAAGCTTGCGCAGCTGATTGATGCACTGGCGGGCAGCGAACGTCACGGCCTTAACCCGGCCGACTACCATCTCGATCTGCTGCGCGAGAAACTCGATGGCCTGGCGAACGATGGTGCGTTTCGCCCCGAGCTCGAAATCCTGGCCACCGATGCCCTGGCGCGCCTGGCTTTCCATCTGCACTTCGGTAAGGTCAATCCCGAGCAGCTTGAGCCAACATGGAACTTCACGCGCAGCATGGCCGGGATCAGCCCCGTGAATGCCATGGCGCGTCTGGTCAACGCCGAAGACCTGCCGCTGGCGCTCGACGCGCTGGCGCCGCAACTGCCGCGCTACACTGCCTTGATTGATGCGCTGGCGACGTATCGCGCCATCGCTGATGAGGGTGGCTGGCCGGCGGTGCCAGCGGGACCCACGTTACGCCCTGGCGATCGATCGCCGCGTGTTGCCGCCCTGCGTGATCGGCTGCGCGCCTCCGGTGAGTTCGACGATGCCGCGGCTGGGTCGCCGAACACCGAGTCCGACGCGGACGGGCAAGCCCCGGCGCTGGATGAAGACTATTACGATGCCGACCTTGAGCGGGCGGTGCGCGGCTTCCAGCGCCGCCATGCGCTCACCGAGGACGCCGTTGTCGGCCCCCGTACGCTGGCGGCCCTCAATGTATCCGTAGAGTCGCGGATCGACCAGTTGCGCGTGAACATTGAACGAGTTCGCTGGGTGTTTCGTGATCTCGGTCCACGCTATGTGATCGCGAATATCGCCCGGTTTCGCGTCAGCCTGATCGAGGACGGCGAATCGGTATGGGAAACGC
>JAFIFN010000143.1 GCA_020832005.1 Gammaproteobacteria bacterium
AGTGTCAGTGCAGTGGGTTATTTCTTTCGCGCCATGTTCTGCCGGCGACTCGATGCCGACTTCAGTGGCCAGATCTGGCTCGTCACAGGCGCATCAGGAGGCATTGGTCAAGCTATCGTCATGGATGCCGCACGCCGAGGCGCCACTGTGTTGGCGGTAGCACGAGACGAGGCAAAGCTCGAGGCGCTGGTGGAACGTTCCAACCATAGCGAGCGCGTCATTCCGATGGTCGCTGACTTGGCACTGATGGCCGACACCGAGTCCCTGGTCGAAAGACTCAACGCCGAAGGTCGCCGAATCGACGTCCTTGTCAACAACGTGGGGGTATTACTGCACGAGCATAGCCTCACGCCCGAAGGCAATGAAACGTCCTTCGCGACTAACATCCTCAACCACTTTCTTCTCACCGAAGGCCTGATCCGACATGATCTGATAAATCGTGGTGGATCCGTAATAAATATATCTTCTGGCGGCATGTACAACGCTCCCCTGCTGGTCAGCCGCATGAACGTAACCGCCCCCCAGCATTACCATGGCGTGTTCGCCTACGCTGTCCACAAGCGGGGCCAAGCCGAACTCACCTGCTATTGGCAGGGGAAGTACGGGCGATCCCATGAACTGCGCTTCTACGTCATGCACCCAGGCTGGGTCGACACAGAAGGCGTAAAGACTTCCTTGCCGCGTTTCCGAAAAATCTTACGTCTCGTGCTCCGCAGTCACGCTCAGGGAGCGGATACGGCCATTTGGCTGGCAGCCGTGCGTCCGGACTCCGACCCGGCTGGATTCTGGCTTGATCGCAAGCCGCGTGCCGCACATGCTTACGCCTCCACTCGGCACAGCAAATTCAGCGCAGATGATTTAGCTGGCTTTCTTCAACAGGTAATTGATCGAGGCCTTAAGGTCGATACTGAAGCAGGCCGTTGAGCACCGGCGGATCTAGTGTCAATGTCCGTAACGCAGGGAGAAAATCCCTTTGCAGCGTAAATCCAGATCTCCAGGTGAACGTAGCCCCCCTTACCGGGTGGTGCAATGGGCTACTGGCGCCATGGGCAAGACCTGCCTGCGCAGCGTCATAGACCACCCGGACCTCGATCTGGTCGGTCTCTATGTGCATGATGAACGCAAGGCTGGTGCAGATGCTGGGGAAATTGCACGTCGGCCGTTGACTGGAGTCCAGGCAACACGGTCGATAGACGAAATACTCGCCATCGATGCCGATATCGTGCTGCACTGTCCGCTTCTACAATTCCCTTACGACGCGCACGATGACGATGTCTGCAGGCTACTTGAGTCAGGAAAGAACGTCATCTCGATAAATAATTACTTCCATCCGCAAAGCCTCGGGGCTGATTACGCTGCTCGGCTTGAGGAAAGTTGCAAGCGTGGCCACAGCACACTGGCCGGCACCGGTATAAATCCGGGCATGATCGCCGAGCGGTTGGCAGTGGTGGCCTCTGGATTGATCCTCGAACTGGATTCGATCGCTTGCCGAGAAGTCTATGACTGCATCGATATGCCCAATCCGGATTACGTCTTCGGGATTCTGGGTATGGGTTCACCACCGGAAAAGGTTGATCTTGCCGATGGACCGCTGGCGCGCATGTTCACCGATATGTTCCGTCAATGCGTTGGTGCGCTGGGAGCACGACTCGACATACCACTCACAGCCATCGAACCAGCCCATGAAGTTGTGGCAGCGCCTCAGGACATTCGTGCGCGGGCCGGTACGATCAAAGCTGGTACGGTTGCTGCGACCAAGTGGCAAGTACACGGCTTAGTAAACAGCCGGCGGGTAATTACCCATTCGGTGAGCTGGGTGATGGGCCGTGGCCTACCGGGTTACGAGGAGTTTAGACACTGGCATCTCGAGCTTCGTGGTAAGCCAGGACTCGATATCCATATGGACCTCGTTGAGCCCGAGAACACCGGCGTCAAGACCGCGGCAGTACAATACGGCGTCGCGGCGATGGTAACGCAGGCTATTGCGCATGTCATTGCCGCGCCTCCAGGCTTGTGGGAGGTGTCTTCTGCTCCGCACTATCGAACCAGGCTCCACCCAATAGACGCCAGCAAATATTGACCCAGCTGGCGAACCGGAAAGCGTAACTTTCCCGCTGACCTGACCGAAATCCTACCCCAGGCTGAAAGTGCCGCGGGAGAAAGCGCGCCGAAGGATACGTACTCATGGTCTCTGCTATGTGCTTAATTCATGTGGCATTGGGCCTGGGCGTAGATCCAGGGGCGCGTTTCGCGATCACCCGCCATGAAGGCGCGGATCTTGTCGTCGTGCTTGAGCGTCATGGCGATCTGGTCGAGGCCCTCGAGCAGCATCTCCTTGTCGGCGGCGGCGATCTCGAACGACCAGTCACCGCCCTGTGCGTCTTGCACGCGCTGGGCCGGCAGGTCGATGGCAAGCTTCGCCTCCGGCGTTTTCTCGTGAAGCTCGGCAAGCCTTGCGACGGTGTCCTCGGCCAGGCGGATCGGCAGAATGCCGTTGCGCACGCAGTTGCCATAGAAGATCGAGCCGAAGCTCGGCGCGATGATGGCGCGGATGCCGAAATCCTTGAGTGCCCACACGGCATGCTCCCTGGATGAGCCGCAGCCGAAGTTCACGCCGGTGAGCAGGATGGTTGCCTGGCGGAACGGTGCTTGGTTGAGCACGAAGTCCGGGTTTTCCTCGCGCGTGGCGACATCACTGTAGCGCCAGTTCGCGAACATGCCCTCACCAAGCCCCTCCTTGGAGACACGTTTCATCTCACGGCTGGGGATGATGGCATCGGTGTCGATGTTAATGCGGATCAGCGGCGCTGCGATCCCGCTGTGCGTGGTAAAGGGTTCCATGCTCATGCGTCCTTGCGTGCCAGCGTGCGCACGTCAGTGATTGCACCCATGATGGCGGAGGCCGCCACGCTGGTCGGACTGGCCAGGTGCGAACGGGTGCCCGGGCCCTGGCGGTTTTCGAAGTTGCGGTTGGTGCTGGTGATGACGCGCTCGTCGCGCCCGAAACTCTCGCCGCCGGCGAAGAAGCACATCGAGCAGCCCGATTCGCGCCACTCGAATCCGGCCTGCGTAAACACCCGATCCAGCCCTTCCGCCTCGGCGGCGGCCTTGACGCGGCTGGAGCCAGGCACGCAGATGGCCTTGATGCCCTCGGCGACGTGGCGGCCGCGCAGCACCTCGGCCGCGGCGCGCAGATCGCTGAGCCGACTGTTCGTGCACGAGCCGATGAATGCCGCATCGATGGGGGTGCCGGCCAGCGGTCGGCCGGCGTCCAGGTCCATGTACGTCAGCGCGCGTTCCATGGCTTTGCGGCGATTGGTGTCCGTCTCGGCAGCCGGGTCCGGAATCATGCCGTCGACGGCGATCTCGTGCTGCGGGCTGGTACCCCAGGTGATCTGCGGTGCAATGGATGCTGCATCGATGACGATCTCCTGGTCGAACTGCGCGTCGGCATCACTGCGCAGCTCACGCCAATGGGCGAGGGCGGCGTCCCACTGCGCCCCCTTGGGCGCAAACGGGCGGCCTTCGACATAGGAGAACGTCTTCTCATCGGGCGCGATCAAGCCGGTGAACGCACCGAATTCAATGGCCATATTGCACAGCGTGAAGCGCGCCTCGATCTCGAGTGCCTCCACGGCCGGGCCTGCGAACTCGACGATGTAGCCCACGCCACCGGCAGCACCGTGGCGTCCGATCAGCGCCAGCACCATGTCCTTGGCGGTGACGCCGAAGGGCAGTTGCCCGGTGAAGCGCACACGCATCTGCTTTTGCGGGTTCACGGCCAGCGTCTTCGTGGCCATGGCGTGTTCGGCTTCCGTGGAGCCGATGCCCCAGGCCAGCGCGCCCAGTGCACCCACGGTGCCCGTATGACTGTCCGGACAGACCAGCGTTACCCCCGGCAGCGCGATACCCTGCTCCGGCGAGACCACGTGGACAATACCCTGGTTGAGATCGCCGATGTCGAACAGGTGGATGCCCGCCGCACGCGCGGCCTTGCGGGTGGTGACGATGAAATCCTTGCCCCCCGGCATGCGCGTCTCGTCGCCGCGGCCGGGAAAGGTGTCGACGATATGGTCCATGGTGCAGAACACCTGGCCGGGTTCGCGCACCTTGCGTCCCGCCGCCTCCAGGCCCTTCAGCGCGATGCTGCCGGTGCGCTCGTGCAGGAATACCCGGTCGATGTACAGCAGCGTGGCGCCACCGTCGAGCTCGGTCACCGTGTGCTGCGCCCAGAGCTTTTCTGCCAGGGTCTTTGCCGGGGAGTTGGCGCGGGTGTTTGCAGGAGTCTGTGCCATGAATTGGTCCGCCAAGGGTCAATCCACAATTTTCCCAAGCTTCGCAGCAAATTGAAACGTCTGTGTTTCCCGGCAGCGAAGAAGGGGGCATGAATCGGTTTGGGCCAATACGACGAATCTGTCAGTGAATCCACGCATTGTGTGCCGGCTCACCAGTCGGTCAGGATATGCGCCGACGCCCGAGCGCCCGGGCTTTTGGGTAAGCTGACAGAACAATGACAAACAGAATCATCACCTGGCCGCGTATCGTGCTCGCAGCGGTCGCCATCGCCGTGCTGCCACCCCTGCTGGTCACGCGCGTGCTCGGACCCTCCGTGGCCGCGCTCGAGGTGCAAAGCGGCCGGCTGCTGCAGAATGTGGTCACCACCGGTCGGGTGGTGACCCGCCACCGGGTCCAGGTGGGCAGCGAGCTCGTCGGCACGGTGGTCAGCGTCCACGTCGACGAGGGCGAACGCGTCGCCGCCGGCGAGACACTCATCGAACTCGATGATGCCACGCAGCGTGCCGCCCTGCGGCGCGCCGAGGCCGGGCTGGTGCAGGCGCAGATCCGTCTCGCGCGGCTCACCGAGTTCGATCGGCCGGATGCCCAGGCCGCCTTCATCGAGGCGCAGGCGGCCGTGGCGCAGGCTGAACGCGAAGTACAACGCCGTAGCGACCTGCGCGCGCGCAATCTGCTCAGTGCCGAGGAACTGGATCGAAGCGAACTGGAACTGGCGCGTGCGCGTGCCGCCCTTGCGCGCGTCGAGTTGCGGGTTGGCTCGCTGGCGGCGCAAGGTGATGAGCAGCGCCTGGCCCGCGCCGTGCTGGACGACGCGCAGGCCGCGCTCGAACAGGCCCGCGCGGAGCTGGAGCGCACCGCCATCAGCGCGCCGGTCGACGGACTGGTGCTGCGCAGGCGCGTCGAGCCCGGCGATACGGTACAGCCGGGTGCCGTACTGCTGGTCATCTCCCCGGGCGGGCGAATGGAGATCGAGGCGCCGGTCGACGAGGTCAGCCTGCAGGGCCTGGCCATCGGGCAGGCCGCGCTGGTCGAGGCTGATGCCTATCCGGACCAGGTGTTCGAGGCACAGCTGTCGTTCATCTCACCGCAGATCGATCCCGAACGCGGCAATCTCGAACTTCGCCTGAGCGTGGACGACCCACCGGCCTTCCTGCGTCAGGACATGACCGTCTCGGTGGATATCCGCATCGGCGAGCGGGAGCGCGCGCTGGCCGTGCCCAACGAGGCGCTGCGTGACCAGGCCGGCAATCGGGCACGTGTGTGGCTGCTCGACGGCCGACGCGTGCAGGATCGGCAGGTCACGCTGGGACTGCGTGGCCTGACGGCGACCGAAGTGGTGTCCGGGCTCAGCGAAGGCGATCTCGTACTGCCGCGCAGCGCCGAGGTCGAGGACGGACAACGGGTCAGGGCAAGGCCTCGCTGATGCGTGTGCCCCTGTGGTATGAGAGCAGGCTGGCGGTGGAATTCCTGCGCGAGGGCAGGGCCCAGAGCCTGCTGATCATTTTCGGCGTGGCGCTGGGCGTGGCGGTGATCGTCTTCGTGCTGGCGTTGATCACGGGTCTGCAGGACAACCTCGTGGAGCGCACGCTGGGCACGCAGGCGCATATCAAGCTGCGTGCACCCGACGAGTTCGTGCGCGAATTACGACCCGTGGAAGGGCTTGCCGTGGCTGCACAGCGGCGCAACGAGCGCGCGCAACGCCTGCGCTCGATCCAGAACTGGCAGGCGATTGCGGAAGATCTCGAGACGACGCCGCAGATCGTGGCCGTCTCGCCGGTGGTCACCGGGCCTGCGTTTGCCCGCCGGGGCGAGGCTTTCAAGGCCATTGCGATCCTCGGCGTGGATCCTGCTCGCTACGCACAGATCGTGCCGGTGCCCGACAATATGCGTGCAGGTGTGTTCAGGCCGACGGCCACCGAGGTGGTCATCGGCGATGTGCTGGCCGATGAGCTCGGTGTGGGCTTGAGTGACCGCATCCGTATCGAGGGCACGGACGGGCGGGCGGGCAGTTTCCAGGTGGCCGGGATATTCAACCTCGGTGTGCGCGATCTCGACGAGCGCTTCGTGTTCCTGCCGCTGCGCCCGGCGCAGACCCTGCTTGATCTGCCCGGCGGCATCACCAACATCGACGTGACTATTGACGAGATCTTTGCCGCCGAAGCGCTTGCGCGCGAGCTGAGTGGACGTTACGGCATCACCGCCGAGAGCTGGATGCAGACCAGCGCCCAGCTGCTCAATGCGCTGCGCGCGCAAAGTGAGTCCACGCAGCTGATCCAGAGCTTCGTCGGCGTCTCGGTGGCCTTCGGGATTGCCAGTGTGCTGGCGGTGTCGGTGGTCCAGCGACGCCGCGAGATCGGTATCCTGCGGGCGATGGGCACGACCTCCAACCAGGTCATGGCAGTGTTCCTGATCCAGGGCGGTATCGTGGGGCTGATTGGCTCGATTATCGGCGCCGTGGCGGGGCTGGGCATGGTGCAGCTGTTCACGAGCATCGGTCCACGCCCCACCGAGGAGGCACTGTTCGACATCAACGCAGGGGTTGGGCTGATCGTCGGCGCCAGTATTCTGGCGACCTTGACCGGTATCATCGCCGCGTACTTCCCGGCGCGGCGCGCAGCCCTCGTCGACCCGGTGACGGCGATCCGCGATGGCTGAGCAGGCAGGCCTGTCCAGGCAGCCGGCGGAGTCCGTGCTGCGACTGCGCGCCGTGCGCAAGCGCTACGGCGAGGGCACGCCCGTGGAGACCGAGGTGCTGCACGGCATCGATCTGGACGTCGCGCCCGGGGAGTTTCTTGCGATGGTCGGTCCGTCCGGTTCGGGCAAGAGTACGCTGCTCAATATCATTGGCCTGCTCGACCGACCCAGTGACGGCGAGGTGTGGATTGACGGCCGTGCGACGCGCGAGCTGCCCGACACCGAGCGCTCACGCCTGCGCGGTGAGTCGCTGGGCTTCGTGTTCCAGTTCCATCACCTGCTCAGCGCCTTCAGTGCACTGGACAATGTCCAACTGCCGCGCTGGGCGGCAATGGGGCGGCGTGATGCCGACGTCCAGGCGCGCGCGCAGGAACTGCTGGCCGCCGTCGGTCTGGCCGACTACACACAGCGACGTCCCAAGGAGCTGTCGGGCGGACAGCAGCAGCGCGTGGCCATCTGCCGCGCGCTGATTCACCGCCCGCCGCTGGTGCTGGCCGACGAGCCCACCGGCAACCTCGACACCGAAACCTCGGCCCAGGCGTTCTCGCTGCTGCGTCGATTCAACCGCGAGTTCGGCTGTGCGTTCATTATCGTCACGCACGATCCCGATCTGGCCGAGGGCTGCGACCGGGTCATCGAACTCATCGACGGCCACCTCGTGACCGATCGCGCCGGCCACGCGCCCGACCAGGGCTGAGGCTGGCTAGATTCGCAGCGCGCCGTCGATCTCCATGACCCGTCCGCTGACGTAGTCGTTCTCGAACAGGTAGACCACCGTGTGGGCGATCTCCTCGGGCGTGCCAAGCCTGCGCAGCGGAATCATCGCCGCCATCTTCTCCAGCGCCTCGGGCTTCATGGAGGCCACCATCTCGGTGCTGACGAAGCCGGGTGCGATGGCATTGGCGCGGATGCCGTAGCGGGCCAGTTCCTTGGCCCAGACCACCGCCATGGCGGCCACGCCGGCCTTGGCGGCCGAGTAGTTCGTCTGGCCCATGTTGCCGGCCCGCGAGATGCTGGAGATGTTCACGATCAGGCCCTTGGAGCCCAGCTTGATCATGTGCTCGGCGGCTTCGCGGCCGCACAGGAACACACCGGTGAGGTTCACGTCGATGACCGACTGCCACTGGGCGAGGCTCATCTTGCCGGCGATCTCGCCGTTCTTTGCCTTGACCAGCAGGCCGTCGCGCAGGATGCCTGCGTTGTTGATGACGCCGTCCAGGCGGCCGAAGTCGCTGACGACATCGTTGAACAGGGCGACGACTTCGTCTTCCTTTGCGATGTTCGTGACATAGCCGCGCGCCTCGACGCCCAGGCCCTCGCATTCGGTGACCATGGCATCGAGCGCCTCGCCATCGACGTCGACCAGCGCCAGCTTCGCGCCCCGGCCGGCCAGGCCGCGGGCCATGGCTGCACCCAGGCCGCGTGCGCCGCCGGTGATTACGATCACTGCATCCTTGAGTTCCATGTCAGGTCCTTGTTATTGCGGTGGTGGAGTAAGGTCGTTGTCGTCGCGCCTTGCAGCGTCGCCCGACCGGATTGTGCGGTGCATCATACCGGCACCGCCCAGCGATTTCACCCGGGCACGCCGGGCCACTACCGGGCCGCCTCGACGGGCAGCGGCTGCGGCTCGGTGGCGTCGGCGACCAGCGCCCGGCCGAAAAACGCGCTGAACTGGCTGCGCACCTGCTCGGCGCTGACCGGGCCGTCAGGGCGATACCACTTCGGGATCCAGTTCACCGCGCCCATGATCGCGTTGCCGGTCATGCGCACATCACAGGGCGCTATGCTGCCATCGCCGATGCCCTCGGTCAGCAGCGCCTCGAAGGCGAGGCTGTGGGCGCGCGAGCGCTCGAGGATGTCGGCCTTGTGTTCGGGATCCAGCGAGGGAATCTCGCTCATGATCGCCAGTGGCCCGTCTTCGCCGCACAGGGCCTCGATATGGTGGGCCAGGTAGCGCAGCGCCTTGTCCCGGCCATCG
>JAFIFN010000276.1 GCA_020832005.1 Gammaproteobacteria bacterium
GTCCTTCGGCACCAACTGTGACTGCGCGGTGCGGCCCACTGCCCCCACTGAGCGGGATCACTCGCGATTCAGTCACCTAAACGCTCCTTACCGTTGGCCGGTTGACCTCCCGACAACCGGCCAACGGCTTATGTTCGGACATTTCAGCGTCCGATCTCGAATGAATGTGTCTAACAGCGCTATGGTATCACTGACATAATCCAAACAGTGACAACTGCGACACAACGGAAATTGCGCAACAGGGATAAGTTTGTGAACCTTGTCGCAAAATTGCGTCACCCTTAACCCCCGAATCGTATCGCCTCAGGGAATTAGCTCTATTTTTTCCCAGGACAAGTCTCAGGCATCACCCCAAAAACCACGTTGCCCGACCTGTCCTGCCAACCTTATTCCTCATCCCGCACCCGGTCGCCGGATCCTTTTCCCAGAACAGTCTGGAGGATATACCGAAGATAGGTACGCAACGTCAGTGTTGCCAACATCTGCGCATCCGTTTCTGCCAGCACGCGCGGCGTGGACATATCAATACCCTTCACTTGGGCCAGCCCGGTTATGCCGGGCCGCGCGGCGAACACTCCACGCTCGGCCCTCTCGCGAATCAGCTCTCCCTGGCTGGACAAACAGGGGCGTGGCCCAACTAGGCTCATCTCGCCAATCAGCACATTCCATAGCTGCGGCAGTTCATCAAGCTTGGTGCGACGTAGGAAGCGACCGAATCGAGTAATCGAACTCGCGTCGGCGAGATGAGTCGCAACCGATGCCGTATCAATTCGCATTGTGCGAAACTTCACAAGCGTGAAAGGCTTCTGGAAGCGGCCAACACGCTGCTGGCGAAAAATGGGGGATCCAGTTTCAAACAATCCAATCAACGTCAGCGCCAACAGAATAGGAAAGCCAGTGATAAGACCGAGTGCGGAGAAAACGATGTCCAGCACCCGGATCATAAAATTACCTGTTGACCGAGTTAACGGCGCGCCGCAGCCCTTCATCCACACTCACTGGCGGTGTCCAACCCAGGGTTTCTTGCGTGTGCCTGATGTCGACTTGTAGAGAGCCGACAAGCCGTTGGACCTCCTTTGACTTTCCACTCAGGTGACCAGCAACCTTGAGAAGGATTACGGGAACTGGCACCAACCGGATAGGAAGACCCATTGCCCGAGCTTGGCGTCGCACCAAATCCTTAGTAGAGATATCTTCGCCGTCAGATACCAGGAACGTATGACCTGGCGCTGCGGGATGGTCAATGCATTTAACCAGCAGATCCACAAGATTGTCCAGAGCCACTAACGAGCGCCTATTACTTACCGCGCCAAGTGGCAGCGGAATGCCCTGCTTCACGAGTCCAGCGAGCCGCGCAAAGTTACCCCTGGCATGAGGACCATAGACCAATGGAGGCCGCACAATCACCACCTCAAGCCCGGTCCGAGCCACAATGGACTGAAGTGCCTGCTCCGCCTCCCACTTCGACTGTCCGTAAGCATCCTCCGGCCGCGCAGGAGTCGCGAACGTGAACCGCCTGCCTGGCTCCGTACGCTCTCCATTCACCTTGACTGAGCTCACGAAAATTAAACGGCGAACGCCGCATTCGCTAGCCTGCTCTGCGAGTCGCCGAGTTCCTTCGACGTTCACCTCACGATACGCAGCCGAAGAATCACGGGGGTCCTCCTGAAACACATGGGCCCGGGCCGCACAGTGAATGACACAATCGACATCCTGCAGCGCTACAGTCCAGTCGGTCATCGGACCAATTTCTCCGACACTGAATACTTCCGCGCCGTTTAACTTCGCATCGGAGTTCCTCACCGCAATCCGTACGGTACGCATTCCCGACAACAACTGCTCAGCGGTAGCGCGTCCGACCAGTCCCGTCGCCCCAGTCACAAGCACACGGGCTGTCACACCTGTTTCCCTAGCGCGAGAATGTCCTTTGCAAACTCACGCATAATGGATTTTCGCGCGTAACGTTCACAGAAAGCTTCTCGGTCAACAACCTGTCGAATCCTAAAAAGGCGTTCAGCTGCATCGGACATTGCAGCAGCATCGCACGGAGCAAACACTTCAACTCCCGGCACCTCTGAGCGCAGAAAATCCGCCGCATAGCCCGCAACGCCCGCTAGAATCGGCTTCCCTGTTGCCGCGTACTCAAAGATTTTTGACGGCAGGACCTTATGAAATGCCGGATGATCATTTAGGTGCAATAACAGTATGTCAGCATCGCGATAATGGTCGAACAATTTTATCCGAGAAACAGGCGGCAATAGTGCCACATTGCTTGTCGCCGGCTCGAGCAAATTCCGCTCAAGCTGTGCCCGCCGTCCACCATCTCCGATGATCCGAAGTTTAGCCTTGCCCTCCAAACGCTTAGCTGCACCAGGAATCACTCGATGCAGCCCTTGTCCATCTCCAATATTACCGGCATAAACAATTAACGGCAGCTGCGATCGATCCTGTTCGCGCTTTGCGAAATCGATGTCCATGAACTCTTCATCAATGCCATTTGTGAAGGTCCTCACCGGTTGCTCCGGCAGCACCTTATGGACATGCGGCAGGAATCCTGCCGATACCACATTGACTCGGTCTGCACGGCGCAACGTCCATCGCTCCAACCGATCGAACACCGGCAGCAGAAGGCGCAACGTGCTCTCCGCGAGCAAATCATTCATCGTATCGGTGAACAGGTCTCGAATATCCAGGTATAAGTACGAACGAGACCGCCTGGCAACGCTTGCCCCCAAGGCCGCAGTCATTAGCCGCGACGATGTCGCCACTACCAAGTCCCAACGACGCGCGCGAGTCAAGACGTTTACCCTGCGAGCGTACACAGAGAAGGCCTTCGCTTGATCCCTCATTCCACTTTGATGCGCAGGCAAAGCGATGCGGTGAATTCTTACCGATCCTAGTTCTTCGAACTCCGGCGCGATAACTTGGTGTGATTGATAGCGATTTGGCGCTGTGGTGATGATGTCCAACGAGAGTGAGCTTCCAGCTTCCGCCTCTAAGGCTTCAACCAACGCCCGAGCCCTGAAGGAGCCTGCGCTCAAATCCGGCGGAAAGTAGAAACTGAGAATCAAGATCCGCATGCTCACGCTCTTTCCCAACGAAGCAGAAACCGAGTAGTACCTTGATCTCCCACCGGGTCAATGGGCACCTCAATACATTCATTAGGTTCTTCGACGCCAAACTTAGGATGCCACACGCCCGGCCTAATGCGTACTCCCGAAGCACTCGAAGCCCACTGGATCTTCGATTGACCCGAACGCGACTCGCCGTCATTGTTCTCGCAAGCCAGAGTCTTGACGTCGGGATGCATATGAAACCTCGCGACGGCCGAAGTGTACCTCCCTTCTATCGAGTCATTCACTTCCAGAGACCCCCTCCGAATTCTCCACTGCCTTCGATGGACTGGTCGCCCTGGAAGCCGCTTGTAGCCATCATGCGCGGCGTCCACGACCACTGCATCACCATCCTGGCGAACCGAGACATCGAACGTTCGGGCTCGGCGTCCAACTCTAAATCCGGCCCACACTTCTGAGGAGTTTTCTCCATCAATCTGAACTGTTGAGTGAGCCGCGGTTCCGCGCTCGGCTTCGCGAAGCGGCCCACGGCCGTATCGTGAGGTTCCACCATTAACGATGGTGCGTTCGCCACTCAGCGATAACTCGAAGCTGAGGGTGTCCGCATGCGCATGGGCGGGGAGGTAATCCGGACCTACAGGCGCCACATCGATCAACAGAACGACGTCATTAAGCGAAATACGAACGTAGCCAGAATCCTCCATATAGAAGACTTGCCCGCTTATATGGTGCTTGGATATGCCGAGTCGATCCGCATAGTCATTAAGCTGCTGTGGCGAGGGAGCGACGCCTAAGGCCGCGTCATTAAATAACGCGATTTCCCCATCTGGATGCGACATAGCATTCAACCAGGCACACATTAGGGGCAAGCGCGCCTGCCACTGCTCCAGCTGGTGTCTGCCGAAATCGTCCAACTTACTGATATACGCGCTTCCGACATTGCAAAGGTCAAGCATGTCCTCAAGCGCTAGCGCGTGATACATCGGACTGCGCTCGAAATGCCCTCCATCCGCAAGTATCTGTTCAGGAACTTCTCTATCGAGAATATCCAGCCCAAGTCTAAGCCAACGATCAGCCTCTAGACCCTCAAAATACAGACCAGCGAACACGAGTGCTTTCGCATTGGCGAACAAATGATTTCCCAACAGGTGGGTTTCCAGCCGCCCAGTCAGCCAGCGGGCCTGTACCGCCAAGCTTCGCACGCATGCAGCAGGGAGCGCATTCCCCGCCAAAGCCCACTTGATCCAGTTAACCATCCGCAGGGAAGTCGGATACGGCTCCCACCCGGTACCAGTACCGGGTGGGTTCTGGTCAACCCAGTCCAACAGCAATTCTCTATGCCAGGTTGCTCGCCGACCAGCATTTCTGGCATTCAAATCGTGAAAGTAGTGCTGATTGTATCGCCACAACTTATCCCGTTGCGAACCGTCCCAACCCAGCTCGGCCAAGCTTCCAGGCTGGTCCAGCAAGACGAACTGGCCTGGGCCGACTAAACTCGGAGCGGTTTCGGCAGGAGCGAGCCATGCGCCCCTGCCTCTACGCAGATTCGGCGGCGGACTAAGATCAGGCTTCGGGCGAGAGACACGGAACCAAAGCCGCCCGTATATCTGAACAGGTCGAAGATGGCGAAGCGTGTGCCAATAGAGCATAGCTTGCCGGATCATGGTGAGAACCGACTAGACGCTGCCGGCAGCCGTCGAGCCATTCCTACACAGCAAGCGTTCGAGCTCTTCCACGATCCGTTCTCCGGATCTACCATCCCACTTCTCCGGAATTCCGCCACGCTTCCAATTGCCGGCAAAAAGACACTCCAGCGCTGGTAACAAGGCTGAAGGGTCCGTACCGATCAATTCATTCGTGCCAATCGATATAGTCTCCGGGCGCTCCGTGTTGTCTCGCATAGTCATACACGGCACACCCAACACGGTTGTCTCCTCCGTGATGCCACCAGAATCAGTAATCACCGCCTTTGCATGGCGCACTAGGTAATTGAACTCAAGGTAACCTTGAGGCTCAACGAGGAAAATGTTGCTCGGTATATCTCCGAGTTGTTTGAGTGTCTTCGAAGTACGCGGATGCACGGGGAAAACCACCGGCAGACCACGCGTTCCATCGCCGATAGCAGAGAGAAGCTTGCGAAACCCCTCACTTTGATCAACGTTCGCCGGCCGGTGCAACGTCAGCACAAAGTACCTCCCCTTTCGGAGCCCGGTCTCCTCCCAGAAAACTGGCTTCCTCAACCGATCGATGTTCGCCAGTAGCGTGTCGATCATCGTATTACCGACGAAAAATATTCGTTTCTCGTCAACACCAGCAAGCCGGAGATTGTGGTTCGCGTTCTCGCTGGTGGTGAAGAACCAATTCGTTATTGCATCCGTGACCATCCGATTGATCTCCTCTGGCATCGTCCAGTCACCTGAACGAATACCCCCCTCCACATGCGCAACCGGAATGCATAGCTTCTGCGCGGCGATGGCGCACGCCATCGTTGATGTGACATCGCCCACCACCAGGCAAAGCGCAGAGGGTCTGTCTAGCAGCAGTCGCTCGTAGCGGGTCAGGATCGCCGCTGTCTGTTCGGCATGAGTCCCGGAGCCCACCTCCAGGTTCACGTCGGGCTGAGGAATTCCCAGCTGCTCGAAGAATGAATCTGATAGTTTGGGATCATAGTGTTGCCCGGTGTGAACGAGTCTGTAACGAAGCGAACTACCTGACGCCTGCCGCTTCTTTAGCGCACGGATGACCGGCGCGACTTTCATGAAGTTTGGCCGTGCGCCCGCAATGATATCGATTACGCGGGAGTCACTGCCGACGTCACCGGAATGGCGAATCGACATCAGCGCAACTCCTCTCCTAACTCGATCGATACCCGGCTTACCTCTAGCACCTCCCCAATTGAAATTGGCGACGGATTACCAAGTCGAACGGCTTCAACGAAGGCCGCAGCGCACGCATTCTGGCCCTTATCCTGCCGCCACAAATTAAACTTCGAGAACCCGCTCCAACCCCATCCCCGAAGGCTACGGAAGTTGTCGAGCTGCAAAACGCGTCCAGCACAAAACACCTCCAACCTCTCCTTTGGGAAGGCCTTATGACCGTTGGCCAGGTAGTGAATTGTCCCGACAGACCCATCAGCGAACTCCAAAGTAATCGTTGCCTTGTCGCCGGTCACTGCGAGCTCTGAGTGCCGACCCAGCGCAACAGCGTGATGCTGCACAATAGGCCTACCCACCAGATAGCGGAGCAGGTCGATAAAGTGGCAGGCCTCGCCGATAATACGACCACCGCCAACAACGATGTTTTGAGTCCAATGCTCTGCAGAGATTTCTCCAGCATTCACTGTCATTACAAATATTTTCGGCTCTGCCGTGGTCTGCAGAAGGGCTTTCATTTTCTCTATCTGGGGTGCAAACCGACGATTGAATCCCACCATCAGACAAAGTTCACCGCCAGATCGATCGACTGCAACCTTAATCTGCTCCAGTTCCGTCAACGTCAGACACAGTGGTTTCTCACAAAATACATGCTTTCGCGCGCCAAGCGCCGCAATAACATGTGCGGCGTGTGTATCGTGCCGAGTTGCAATAGCTACAGTATTTACATCGGGATCATCGAACATCAGTGCCGCATCCGTTGCTGCTCGTCCAAATCCAAACTTCTTGCCGAAATGCACCGCACTTACGCCGCCGCTACTGACCACCGTATGGAGCTCCGCACCAGCAGAACTGAAGGCCGGAATCAGAACTCTTCCCGCATAGTTACCCGCACCCAAGAACCCGACTACGCATTTGTTTTCACCTGAACGACGTCTGCTCGGGACCGCCGTCCGGCTAGATGTCGCTTCTGGCAGCCGAACCAGCCGCTCCGGTTCACCCGACACCCCGGGATACTCCAACATAATTCCCAACGACGGCCCTCCAGACGCCAATAGGTCGTACGCCTCAACCGCCCGCTCCAGGGGAAAACGGTGCGATATGAGCGGCGCCACATCCAATGCTCCCGAAGCCATCAAATCCAGCACGGCCTCAAAGTTCCGCTGCTGAGTCCAGCGCACAAACCCCACCGGATAATCGTGCCCGCCCTCCTCGTAGGCCGGGTCATACCGTCCCGGTCCGTACGAGCAACTCACCTGGAAACTCAACTCCTTCTCATAGAAATCCGCTCGGGATAGCTCCAAGCCGGTGACCCCCACCAGCACAATGCGTCCGCGTTTTCGGCATAGTTTGGCCGCGTGACGTACCGGTTCACTGCTACCGGTCGAGGCGGTGATAAGCACCGCGTCCACACCGCGACCGCGCGAGAAGGCTTGCGCGACCGCAAACACGTCCCCCCCAGCGCTAGGGCTCGCCACCACCTCCGCGCCCATCTGCCGCGCCAGGTCCAGCCGCCCGGCTTCGACATCGATGCCCATGACCCGACAGCCCTGCGCGCGAAGCATTTGCACCGTCATCAAGCCAATAAGACCGAGGCCCGTCACTACAACGCATTCGCCAAGAGTGGGATTCGCCAGCCGAATGCCTTGCAGGCCGATGGCGCCGATCACCGTAAAGGCCGCCTTCTCGCCGGTCACGCCCTCCGGAATGTGCGCACACAGGTTGCGCGGCACGGCCACCACCTCCGCATGCTTACCATTGGACACCACCCGATCGCCAAGGGCGAACCCCTCCACACCTGCCCCGATCTCCAAAACAACACCAACATTGCAGTAGCCTAAGGCCAGCGGCTGATCCAGCTTGCTGCGCACCGCCCCTAGCGTGGCAGCCAATCCATCGGTCCGCGCCTTTTCAAGCACCATTCCAACTTTCTGCGGCTGCTGGCGTGCCTTGTTGAGTAGGTTCGCCCTACCGAATTCGACCAACATCCGCTCTGTCCCGGCGGACACCAGGGTGTGTGATGTTCCGATCAGCAACTCGCCCTGGCCCACGTGAGGCACAGGGACATCAGCAATTTCGGTACATCCGGTCTTCAAGGATTGGAGGATCTGTTTCAAAGGGGGCCTCAACTAATGTCTCAAGAGCGGGACTCTAGCCTGAAAGGGATCGACTTACGGTCGCCCGCGCCATATCGATAAGGAGGGCCCCGAATCCTTCTGCAATGGGCCCCTCCGGTGCTCGTCTGGGTCGGCTACGCACGAAACCCCAGCCTGCGCTCAAAGCAATCAACCATACGTTGTGGCGATAATTGATTCTCGTAAAACTCAAGAGCCGCCCTCCGCTTTTGCAAATGAACGCCCGAATCACCATCCAAGGTACCGAGGAGTTGGGCAAGAACGTCCTCGTTATCGCAGATGTAAGAATTGCACGAATTACAATACTCAAACTCTGGCGCGTGATGTCGATGCCGAAGCGTAATCACGGGCACAGCATAGGAGAATGCATGAACAACGCCCAAACCTACATGTCCGGGCGAGATATAGGCAATCGCTCCAGCGAAATGCTCTTTGAGGACGCTTTCATCAAACGTGCCGGGATGGAACTCAATCTGTTCAGAAACCTCAATTCTCTCCGCCAGCTCATTTAGCTCATCCAGGCAATCGCCATCACCGACTATTCGCAACACCAAACCCGTTTCAGGCAGTAATCTGATCGCAAGATCCAGCTCCTTTCTCTTCTGAAGCCGCCCCACATACAGAATATAGGATCCTCCAGAAGTCCAACCAGAATTGCCGACGTCGAGCGTATTAAATGCGACAGAAACTTTTTCCTCCGGAAAACCCCAATCGACAAGATGTTGCTTACCATTCTCGGTATACGCTATATATCCAGAAC
>JAFIFN010000144.1 GCA_020832005.1 Gammaproteobacteria bacterium
CGAGGCGGATGACCCGCTCGATGCCCTGCGAAGGATCGCGGAAGGAAACGAACTATCCAGGTGCTCTGGATGTTGGGCCTGATGATGTACGGGCAGATGACCGCCGGCTCGTGGATCTATATCGGCTCCCAGGGGATCGTCCAGGGGACCTACGAGACCTTCGGCGCCGTCGCGCGGCAGCACTTCGATGGCGATGCCAGTGGACGCTGGATTCTGAGCGCTGGCCTGGGCGGCATGGGCGGTGCCCAGCCGCTGGCCGCGACCATGGCGGGGTTTTCCATGCTGGTCGTGGAAGTGGACGAATCGCGCATCGACTTTCGGCTGAAGACCGGCTATCTCGATCACAAGGCGACCGATCTCGATGAGGCGCTGACGATGATCGAGCAGGCCTGTCAGCGGCGCGAGGCGATCTCAGTGGGGCTGCTCGGCAACGCCGCGGAGGTTTTGCCGGCCCTTGTCAGCCGCGACATCGTGCCGGACGTGGTGACAGACCAGACCAGTGCCCATGATCCGCTCAACGGTTATGTGCCCAGCGGCTGGACGCTGGCTGATACGCAAAAGCGTCGGGCAAGCGACCCTGACGGCGTGGTGCGCGCCGCACGCGCCTCCATGGCAGTGCATGTGCGCGCCATGCTGGCGCTGCAGGCAAACGGCGCCGTATGCTTTGACTATGGCAACAATATTCGCCAGGTTGCCAAGGACGAGGGTGTCGGCAATGCCTTCGACTTCCCCGGTTTCGTGCCCGCCTATATCCGGCCGCTGTTCTGTGAGGGCATCGGACCTTTCCGCTGGGCCGCCCTCAGCGGTGATCCCGAAGATATTTACCGCACCGATGCCAAGGTCCGGGAACTGCTCCCGGATAACGAGCACCTGCACAACTGGCTGGACCTTGCGCGCGAGCGCATCAGCTTCCAGGGGCTGCCCGCGAGGATCTGCTGGGTGGGCCTGGCCGATCGCGCGCGCCTCGGTCTGGCCTTCAACGCGATGGTCGCCAGCGGTGAACTCGCCGCGCCGGTCGTGATCGGCCGTGATCATTTGGACTCCGGTTCCGTGGCCTCGCCCAATCGTGAAACCGAAGCCATGCGCGATGGCAGCGATGCGGTGTCCGACTGGGCGCTGCTCAATGCGTTGCTCAGCACTGCCGGGGGCGCCACCTGGGTGAGCATCCACCATGGTGGGGGCGTGGGCATGGGCTTCAGTCAGCATGCCGGCCTGGTCATCGTCTGCGATGGCAGCGAGGCTGCGGCCCGACGCATTGAACGGGTGTTGTGGAACGATCCTGCCAGCGGTGTCATGCGCCATGCGGATGCCGGCTATGACGAGGCCATCGCCTGCGCAGGCAAACAGGGGCTGGACCTGCCGATGATCGGCACGGCGCCATGAGTGTCGCCCTGCAGCTGACCATCACGCCCGAGTCGCTGACGCTGACGCAATTGCGCGCTGTCAGTGCCGGGCCTGTGCGCCTGCAGATCGATGAGCGCTGTCGCCACGCCATGCAGCGTTCGGCCGACACCATCGCGCGTGTCACCCGGGAAGATCGCACCGTGTACGGCGTCAACACCGGCTTCGGTCGCCTGGCCAATACCCGGATCCCGCATGATGCGCTGGAGACGCTGCAACGAAGCATCGTGCTGTCGCATGCGGCCGGCATCGGCGAGTTCATGCCCTGTCACACGGTGCGGTTGCTGATGGTGCTGAAGATCCAGTCACTGACGCGCGGCTACTCGGGGGTGCGTCCCGCGCTTGTCGATGCACTGGTCGCACTGGTCAACCACGAGGTCTATCCGGCGATCCCGAAGAAGGGCTCGGTCGGCGCGTCGGGCGACCTGGCACCGCTGGCACACATGAGCGTGCTGCTGCTGGGCGAAGGCCAGGCGTACGTCGGCGGCGAACTCGTCGATGCGTCCAGCGCGCTTGCACATGCTGGGCTTGCGCCGCTGGCGCTGGCGCCGAAGGAAGGCCTGGCACTGCTCAACGGCACCCAGTCCTCGACGGCCTATGCGCTCGAGGGCCTGTTCGGCGCCGACAACGCGCTGGCCTCAGCGGTGCTAATCGGTGCGATGACGGTGGACGCGGCAATGGGTTCGCGCGTGCCGTTCGATGCGCGCATCCATCGCATCCGCGGCCACGCTGCTCAGGCCGAGATCGCGGCGCGCTACCGTGAAATTCTCGCCGACTCCGAGATCGCCCACGCCCACGAGGACTGCGACAAGGTGCAGGATCCCTACTCGTTGCGCTGCCAGCCACAGGTCATGGGCGCCTGCCTGCAGCAGATCCGCAACGTCGCCGACATTCTCGTGGCCGAGGCCAATGGCGTGTCGGACAATCCGCTGGTGTTTGCCGAGGATGATGCGATCCTCTCCGGCGGCAACTTTCATGCTGAAGCGGTGGCCATGGCCGCCGATGTGCTGGCCATCGCGCTGGCCGAGATCGGCGCGCTGTCCGAGCGACGCACCGCCCTGCTGATCGACAGTTCGCTCAGTGGTCTGCCGCCGTTCATTGTCGACAACGGCGGCGTGAACTCCGGTTTCATGGTGGCCCAGGTCACGGCCGCAGCTCTGGCCAGCGAGAACAAGTCGCTGGCCCATCCGGCCTCGGTGGACTCGCTGCCGACCTCGGCCAACCAGGAAGATCACGTGTCCATGGCGACGTTTGCCGCGCGTCGGTTGGCAGACATCTGCGAGAACGTCGAAGGCATCCTCGCCATCGAGTGGCTGGCGGCCGCCCAGGGTCTGGATTTTCGTGCACCGCTTCGATCGAGCACGCACATCGAGGCGGCCAAGGCGCTGCTCAGGACGCATGTGCCGTTCTATGATCACGACCGCTATTTCGCGCCCGACATCGCGCAGGCGGCGCGCCTGATCCACGAAGGCAGGCTTGCGGCGCTGGCCGGTTTTCATGCCACCGACAGTCCGTGACCGGTCGCCTGAGCTCTCCTGTGCGGAGGCCACGGAACCCGGGTGGCCCTGAGGCTTACTGGTCGCCGAGTGTGCCCACGAGTTCGTAGTTGTTGCCGGAGTGGGTGAGCTCGGCGAGGCTGACCGGGCGCCCATCCGACCACGTCCGCCGCCGGATCACCAGGCAGGGTACGTTGTCACGCATGGCTAGCAGCCGGCGCACACGCGCCGAAGGCATGCTCGCTCGCACGACATGTTCAGCCGTATGCAGGGGCGCCACCGCGCTGAGATAGGCGTTGGGCGTGGTCCGGGTGAAGTCGGTCTTCAGGTAGTCCGGCGCCAGTCGCGGGCACACCCAGCGCTCTTCGAGCTGGATGGGCTGGCCGCTTTCGAAGTGCAGGATTACCGAGTGAAACAGCCTGGCGCCGCGGCGCAGCTGCAGCCGCTCGGCCAGGTGGGCATCGGCTTTCGTGGCCTCGAGCGCCAGCACCTTGCTGCTGTGCTCGTGGCCGCGGGCACGGATCTCCTCGGCGATGTTGCGGACGCGCAGGACATGGGAGGCCGGACGTTCGCCGGCCACGAAGGTGCCGGCGCCGGCCAGCCTTGTTACATAGCCTTCCTCGGCGAGTTCGCGCAGCGCGCGGTTCGCGGTCATTCTCGACACGCCGAGCGCCTCGGTGAGCGCATGCTCGGACGGCACGCGATCGTTGGCCTGCAGCCGTCCGTTGGCGATCAGCGCAAGCACGTGAGCCTTCACCTGCCGGTAGCGCGGCTCGGTCTTCGGCGCTGGTTGTCGCACGGCACGCGCCGGCTTGCGCTTCATCGTGATCCCCTTTTCGCGTCGTGCGCGCCGCAGCCACAGCGGCTGGCTTGCCGCTGGCCCATCCCTCGGTTATTTTGAGGTCCGATACCCCTTATGACTACCGTGGCGGGCCGGATTATCCTTGTTTCATACATCCTGATGCACGCCAGCAGTCCCGCACACCCGTAGTGGGCGCAACCTTACGCACAATCGCCGTGATTGGCAGCGGCATGGCGGGTCTTGCCGCCGCACGGCGTGCACGGCAGGCCGGTTTCGACGTGACGCTGTTCGAGGCGCGTGCCGGCCATGGCATGGACGCCCACGCGTTGCCGGTGCACGGTGGTGTCGTGGACGTGCCGCTGCGGGTCATGAGTCCGGATCGCTGGCGCAGTGTGCTGTCGCTGGCCGCAGAGATGGGCGTGGGCACCTTCGCGGTCGACACCTTCGTGTCCTGCAGCACGCAGGATCGACAGACCTGGTTTCGCAGTGGCCGTGTACCGTTGACGGGCTGGCCGTTCGTCGGTCACTGGCGTTACCTGAATCGCCGCGCGCTGGCCGTGGCACGCGGCCTGGCCCGGCTGTCGCGGGTGGCGAAAGCTGCGTCTGCGCAGCCATCCGATGAAACCCTGGCGGCACTGCTGCGGCGCGAATCCTTCGACACGAAGATCTGGCGCGGGATGGTGCTGCCGCTGCTGACGACGATCTGCACCTGTGATGAAAGCGATCTGCTGGCCTGGCCGGCCGCCCAGCTGCTCCCGCTGCTTGACGAGATCATGCATGGCGACAAGCTGTTGCGGCTGGAGGGCGGGACGGGCGTGCTGGTATCGGCGCTTGCCGAAGACCTCAAGCTGGTCAGCGGCTCACCGGTGACGCGCGTGCTCGACCAGGATGATCAGGTGCTGGTGCGCAATGCGCGCGGCGAGGGCGGGCTTTTTGATCGTGTCATCATCGCCACGCAAGCCAACGAACTGGATTTTCTCGACGGTGAAGCCTACCGGCAGGAACGCGAGGTGCTCGCGGCAATCCGTTACGCCGAGGGCGAGCTGATCGTGCATGCCGACGAGCGCTTCATGCCGCGCCATCGGCGCGACTGGACTGCGCTGAATTTCCAGAGCGATGCCGGCTTCGACGCCGCCATGTTCACCGTCTGGGTCAATGCCGTCGAGCCGTCGCTGAGCGATGCACCGCCCGTGTTCCAGACCTGGAACCCGCTGTTCGCACCGCAGGCCGACAAGGTGCTCGCCGAAGTCCCGCTGCAGCGCGCCGTGGTGCACAGCGGCAACGCAGCGGTGCTGCGCAGTCTCGGGCAATGGCATCGCCAGCCGGGTCGCAGAATCTTCTATTGCGGTTCCTGGGCGCACGAGGGCGTGCCGTTGCTGGAAACCGCCGTGCGCTCCGCCGAAACCGCGGTCGAGCTGCTCAGCGCCCAGGGGCACGGTGCCGAGGCCTGAACGCTTCGCGATCGATGGCGCGCTGCTGGCCGGACCCGGCGGCGATGCGCGCTGGAACAACCTCGGCGACTGGCATGACGCGGCGGACTACACCCAGGCCTGTCTGGCGCTTGCCGGCTTGCATGGCGAGGCGGCGTTGCTGGTGCCGGGCCAGCGCGTGCTGGAGCTGGCCTGCGGATTCGGCGCAGGCATCGAGCTGTGGCGCGAACGCTTCGGCATCGAACACATCCGCGCCCTGGAGTTGCGTCGGCAATGCGTCTCAGCGCTGCGCGATCGGCTACAGGCTGAACAGCACATCGAGGTCTACCAGGGGCGATTCGATGCGCCGTTGCCAGTGCCGCTTGGCGAGCAGCGGTTCGACGCGGTGCTGTGCGTGGATGCCGCCTATCACGCCCGTTCGCTCGAGGCCTTTCTTGCCCCGGCCTGTCAGGTGCTGGCCGATCAAGGTCGACTGGTGTTCTCGACGCTGCTCTGGGCCGCTGACCGGACCCCGTCATGGCGAAGCGCGCTGGCCGGGCATTTGCTGCGCGCTGCGGGTATCCCACCCGGCAGTCTCGTCAGCGACGCCCGGCTGCGCGCCCTGCTGCAGCGCCATGGTCTGCACGATCTCAGGTTCGAGCTGCTGACACAGCGCGTTCTGCCGGGATTCCAGCGCTGGGTCTCACAGCGTCATGCCCGGCTGCCGCTGCGCCTGCGCTGGTCCGCCGCCTGGCTGAAGATCCGCGGGACCGCGGCGCTGTGCGCCTATCTGCATCGTCACCGGCTGGTCGACTATGTGCTGGTAAGCGCCCGTCGCGTCTGACCCATAGACCGGGGCCACCGACAGTCGGGCATTTCGCGCGCCGACGCCCGGGGGTACCATGAGCGTCCTTTCTTTCCCGGTAGTCCTGTGTCATGTCATCCTCCCTGCGCGATCAACTGCTAAAGGCCGGCCTGGTCGACAAGGCCAAGGCCAAGGAAGTCGCCCACAAGCAGGCCAAGCAGCGTAAGGCAAAGCCGCCGGCAGCCGACGCGAAACGCAAAGCTGAAGCCGCACGCATCCAGTCCGAGCGGGCCCAGCGGGATCGCGCGCTGGCGGCGAAGCGCAACGCCCAGGCGCGCAAGAATGAAACCCGCGCGCAGGTTCGCCAGCTCGTCGAGGCGCACCGCCTCAAGCGTGACGGCGAGATCGAGTATGCGTTCACGGATGGCAACCGGATCAAGCGTATCCTCGTCGATGCCGCCCAGCGCGCCCAGCTCGCCGCGGGTGGCCTGGTGATCGTGCGCTACGGGCGTGGTTACGAGATTGTGCCGCCGGCCGCGGCGGAGAAAATCCGCGAGCGTGATTCCGCGGCTGTCGTGCTTGATTACACCCAGTCGGAAAAGGCCGCGTCGGCGAGTGCCGAAGACGATCCCTACAAGGACTTCGAAGTCCCCGACGACCTGGTCTGGTAGTCCGGTTTGTCTACTGCGCGAAGGCGCGCTCGAATCCGTGCTCGATGATGTTGTTGATGATCGCCTGGGTCTCGGCGGTATCGTTGATATGTGGAAACGGCTCTGGGGGGACGGGCACCCCAAGGAACTCACACAGTGGCGCCCAGCCTTGTTTGGCCTCAAACGTCAGCAACCTGTCGGCCGGGATCCGCGCCTGAACCTCTGCCACATGCTCATTGAACCGCCTGATCAGGAAATCCCGATCATGCATGCGATTATCGAAATAATCGTTGATGGTCGACTTCATGAACGGCCCGGCCATGGAGTTCGGCAGATACGCCATCCAGTGGGGTGCGAAGATCGTCTGCTGGGTCGATTCGAACCACTTTTCCGGATCGCGGATCGAGAGCACGACCTTGGCGTCGGGATAGTGGTCGGCAAGTGCTGCGTAGCTGCCGCAGGCGGGAAAATCGACTGTCGAGTTGAAGCCCGCGAAAATCGCATCCCAGTCCGGCTTGCCGGCGAGTGCATCTTCCCACAGCCGATAATGCTCAGGACCCTGCGGCAAACATTCGACCATGTGGTAGCAGGGGCCGAAGCCGAGCTGCTCGAGCGCCACCTTCAGCGACATGGTCCCCGTGCGACCGAATCCGGCACCAATAACCCTCAGCGACATTGCGCAATCCCCCAGAGTTTCCCCATCCGGCTCGACCGGAGTTTAGGCTCGCCGGAAGTTTCCCGCCAGCGCAGAACTCCGCGGCTATCATGATACGGACAATCCTCTGCGTCCGCGTCACCGAGACACCTGTGTGAACACACCCGTCCCGTCCCAAGCACCACCGCCCGTCGCATTCCGCGAAGCCCTGGCCGTGTGGTGGCGGATCGGACTGATGAGCTTTGGCGGGCCGGCCGGGCAGATCGCGCTGATGCATCGCATCATCGTGGATGAGAAACGCTGGCTCAGCGAGGCGCGATTTCTGCATGCGCTGAACTACTGCATGCTGCTGCCCGGACCCGAGGCGCAGCAGCTCGCCACCTATGTCGGCTGGCTGTTGCACGGCGTGCGCGGCGGCATCGTGGCCGGCGTACTGTTCATCCTGCCCGGGGCGGCGGCGATCATGGCCTTGTCCTGGCTGTATGTGCTGCTGGGGGACGTCAGCGTTGTCGAGGGGCTGTTCTTCGGCCTGAAAGCGGCGGTGCTGGCCATCGTGTTGCAGGCAATGATCCGTATCGCCGGGCGTGCGCTGCAGGGTAGCCTGCACGTGCTGCTGGCGCTTGGCGGGTTCGTCGCCCTGTTCGCCTTCGGTCTGCCGTTTCCATTGGTGGTGCTGGGCGCCGGCCTGATCGGTTTCCTGATGTCCCGATGGTTCGCCCCCGACAGCGGTAACAATACGGACACGCCAGTTGACGAGCCGGTGGTGGTTCGTCCTGGCACGCGCCGGGCGGCCTTGACCTGTCTGCTGCTGTGGGGTCTTACCGTGGCGCTGCTGTTTGCGTTGCTGGGCGGCGACAACGTGTTCACGCAGATCGCGACGTTCTTCTCGACGATGGCCGTGGTGACGTTCGGTGGCGCCTACGCCGTGCTCGCCTACGTGGCCCAGCAGGCCGTGGAGCAGTACCAGTGGCTGCGGCCCGGCGAGATGCTCGATGGCCTGGGACTGGCAGAGACCACCCCGGGACCGCTGATCCTGGTGACGCAGTTCGTCGGCTTTCTCGGCGCACTGCGCCAGTCGGGCATGGACACACCCTTGCTGGGCGCCACGCTCGGCGCGCTGCTGACCACCTGGGTGACGTTCCTGCCGTGCTTCGTCTGGATATTCGCGGGCGCACCGTACATCGAGAAGCTGCGCCGGCACCGTGCGCTGTCTGCCGCGCTGGCGGCGATCACCGCCACGGTGGTCGGCGTGATCGCGAACCTCGCGTTGTGGTTCGCCATCAACACCCTGTTCAGGCAGACACGACAGGTCACCGGCTACGGCTTCGACCTGAACCTGCCGATCCTGACGAGCATCGATCCGGCGATGCTGGCGCTCGTGTGTACGGCGCTGGTGCTGGTGTTCGTGCTACGGCTGCCGCTGCTGGTGGTGCTGGCTGTGAGCGCCGGCCTGGGGATTGCCTGGCAGCTGATCGCCTGATCGATCGTCTGACCGCGATGCCGCGGCAGGCGACCACGCCAGTGCCTGACGCAGCGGTGGTGCCAGCTGCTCGAGCTGCGCATCGGCCTCCACCCCCAGCCCATCGAGCAGGCGCGTGAAAAACGCGCG
>JAFIFN010000145.1 GCA_020832005.1 Gammaproteobacteria bacterium
ACCGTGTCCATGAAACACACGGGTCGAAGCTCGAGGGTAAAGAACAGCGGAATCTCCATCGCGACCATGGCCACGGCGAGCAGGCAGAAGCCGCCCATGACCCAGCGCGGTTTCGCCCAGGACACATCAGCCAGCCGCAACATACCGCCCGCGGCAATAATCCACATCGGCGTGAACAGCCAGTGGGCCCAGTAGCGAGGCAGGCTCAGCGCATACAGCAGGTCACTGGGACCCAGCCAGCGCCCGGTGCCGATAATCAGGCAGTCATACCAAAGCAGCAGCAGCGGCATCATCGCCATCAGCACCGTGGTCGAGCGTGTCTGGCGCCAGAACCGGATGGTCCACACGAGGATGGCGATATGCACCAGCGCAAAGACTATGAAAAGGGCACTCAGCATCTCGCGCTCCGGGAATCAGGAATTAGACCAGTGGCCAGCCGTCAGACGGCCGGCCGAGAACAATCAGGTGCTTGGGAACTCCGCCACGCCGGCCAGTGAGCGCCGCGCATCCTCGATCTGTGCCTTTGCCAGCACACTCTTGCGTGACAGTGAATAGCGCAACAGCTCGCCGGTGAAGAAATTGGTGGCCAGGATGCTGTCGGCATCCGCGCAGGTGCACAGCGTTGCCCAGCCAAATCCTGGCAAGGGGTGCGTGGCGAGCACTTCGCCGCTCACGGCATCGAGCTCTTCAATGCGGTTGCCGCGCAGGGCCAGCAGACTGCCCGAGACATGCATCGCGATGTCGAAGAACATTTCGCGCCCCCCCTCGCCGTGGTTTACCAGGTCAGGCAGCTGTCGGTTGTCCACCAGGTCGAAGCGCATCAAGCGCGGACCGGTCTCGGAGACGTAGTACAGGATGCGCTCATCGGCCGACATCGCGGTCATCGTGACGCCCAGGAAACCACCCATGCCGCCGTGGGTTTCGGTGGCGTACTCGGCAAGCAGACGACCGTCCCGATCGAAGCGAAAGACATGGCCATCGCCGAACCGGCCGGTCACCGGCGAGATGTGCAGCCGGGTCTTAAGCGGCACCGTGGATTCGCTGCCGACGAGGTGTTCACCCAGCAGCATCGAGCCGTCGCGGGCAAACAGGATATTGGAGTAGGAACGATCGCCCAGATCCGGTGCCGGGGTGCGCCTGCCCTGTGCATCAAAACACAGCACCTTGTGTGCCTGGTAGTCAAACGCCCACAGCGCGTGATGCGGATCGAATGCCAGGCCGGCAATCACGTAGGTTGTATCGTCGACAAGGCACGTCGCCTTGAGATTGAGCTGCGCGTCATACTGCAGCAGACGCCCCTGGCCTGCATGGTCATCCTCAGGGTTGTCCAGACGCGTGGCGCCCACGATGACATCCCCGGCCTCGAAAGCCACGAACTCCTGGCTGCTCATGATCATGCCTCTTGAGACTCGAAAAATCGGGCCGACCGGTACTCCGGCCGGCCCGTGTCACACCTTGCGTCGGCTGCGTGCTAGAAGTTGGCGTTCAGGCGAATGCCAACTGTGCGCGGCTGCGGCAGGTGCAGCAGGAACGCACGTCCAGGTGCGAAGCCATCGGGATTGCCGAAATCAACAACACGCTGGGCGCTCTTGATCTTGTCATCGTCGAACAGGTTGTCGACATAAGCGATCAGCGAGAAGCGCTCGCTCTCCAGGCCAAGGCGGAAATTGAACAGCGAATAGGACGGCAGATACGCCAGGTTCGACTCATCCAGGTATCGCTGCGAGCGGTACAGGCCCGAGAACTGGCCGAACCAGTCGTAGTCCGTGGCAGCGAACTGCTGACGATACTCGGTGGAGAAATTCCAGGCATTGCGCGGGCTCTTGCCCACCTTGTTGCCCGAAAAATCAGCATCGATATTGCCGGCTTCAGCCTTGTTCAGCGGTGAGGATCCTGCCTGCGTCTGGACGAACTCCTTGAACTCCGCGTCGGTGTAGGCATATCCAACAGAGACCGTCAGGTTGTCGCTGGCCTGCCAGAGCATGTCGAGTTCCAGGCCGTATACCTCAACTCGTCCAGCATTGGTGATTCCGGGTATATCCGTGACGCTGCCGGGTGGCCGCTGCTGGACACCGATCTGCTGGTCCTTGTAGTCATTGAAATAGATCGCACCATTGAGCCGCAGGCGGTTGTCCAGCCAGTCAGTCTTCGCACCGATTTCGTAGGCCCAGACGGTCTCCTGGTCATAGCGTTGCCCATCGGGGATGGTTGCCTCGTTGGCCGCAATGCCGCCAGGCTTGAAGCCCTTGGCGATCGAGCCATACATCATCATGTTATCGGTCGCCGAGAACTCGACGATTGCCCGCGGCGTGAAAACCGTGGACTTGCCCGTATCAGTCCAGGTGCAGTCGTAGCCGACATTCGGATAGTTATTGGCCGGATCGGTCTCCGGCGGACAGAACGGCCGTGGCACCTGCTGCAGCAAGGTCACCTGCTGACGCGACCACATCGGCGCCGTGTAGGTGATCTCGTCCCTGGACCAACGGCCCTCAGCAGTGATGCGCCACTGCTCGGTCAGCTCGTAACCCAATGACAGGAAGCCCGAGTAGTGCTCGGTGTGCCGGACCTGGTTGTTGATGGCCTTGATGTTGTCGATCGGTTGATTGGCCAGAAAGAACGGCGGTCCGGCCAGCGCCGAATTCGGATTGCGTAGCCAGAACTGCGCCGCGTTGCCAAGGCTTGCCGTCTCGTTGTATGTGGCAACACCCGCGATCCAGCGCAAGCTTCCCGACTCACCCACATGGCGAAGCTCGTTGCTGTTGTGCTTGAACTCGTAGTTCAGGACATTGATGGTGTTGATGGAGAAGGCCATCGGGTCCGTGACCGCGTAATTCGTGTAATCGGTATCGGATCGGTCGTAGTTGGTGTTGCGCATGTAGCCGGCGACGTAGGTCAGCGTGCCATTGGCGATCTGATAGTCGGCTTGCAGCGTGCCGAAGCGGGCGAACTGCTTGAGACCCGGGAATGGTTGACCGGTAATAGGATCCGGCGACAGGTCGATATCCGCCTCGGTGGCGCTGAGTTCACCAACGAAGGTCCCGCGGGTACAGGCCGCGAACACCTGCGGTGGTGCGGTGCTGAGATCCGCCGGACACGGCAGCTGCGGCGACCCGGGCGGGCCTGCCGCAAACGTACCGCCCGGCACCGGCAGGCGAGTGTTGCGCGTGACCAGCGGGGTTGCAGGCTCGCTGAACACGTCATCGCTGTACTGGTAGCGCGCGTACACCGACAGCCGGTCGCTTGGCGTCAGCAGCAGCGCAAACGACCCGGCGAGGATCTCTTCGGTGCCAAGTTTTGCGTTGGTATTGGGATTGGTATAGTGACCGTCGAACTCGTGTCTGGACACCGAGGCACGGAACGCAAGCAGCTCATCGACGATCGGCCCGGACAGACCCGCATCGACGGTCCGAAGTCCGGCCGTGCCCGCCTCGAAGCCGGCACGCCCCTCCCACTCGAACGTGGGCCGGCGGGTAACGTAATTGATCGCGCCGCCAAAGGCATTTCGTCCGTACAGCAGCGTTTGAGGACCCTTGACAACCTCGATGCGCTCGACATCGAGCAGTCGACTGCGCAGCGCGCTGCTGCCGCCGGCAGTAGCCAGGTTCTCACTGGAAGTGTCGACGTAATCGATCAATACCGCGACACTGGGGCGTCCCCGTTCGTTCTGCATGCCACGCACGGCCGGACGCGTGTCCTGGGCAAATGCGCCCACGTCATAGGTGAACCCGGGGATGAGCTGGGCAATGTCGGCAATGTCGCTAATACCTTCGCGCTGGATGTCGCGCGCGGAAATCGCGTAGATCGCAATCGGCACATCCTGCACGCTCTCCTCGCTCTTGCGCGCGGTGACGACGATCTCCTCAATCATTCTGGCCTCGGACTGCTGTGCCAAGGCCGACGACGATGCGCCGGCGCCAAGTGCAGCCGACACTGCCAGTGCCAGCTGGTATCCCTTAGTTCTACTCGTAGTTTTCATCAGTTGACTCCCCAGTTGTCCCGAATAAACATCCAATGGTTACCAGCATGACGCAGTCAGTGTCCGGCGGTGTCGCCAGAAACCGCGCTACGCTTTTGCCGCAAAATCGTCGCAGGCGCAAGGCCTGAGCAATCCGCAATCCCTGCATTCTCAACTTCGTGAAATGTGAGCGACGGTATCTCGCTGCGGACAGTCATGCTGTCTGCTCCAGTTCCGACACACCCGATTTCGCGCCCTGCACGATCAGCCACAAGGCTGGCAGACCCAGTAACGCGCCCAGTACAAACGGCGCCGGACTGCCGACATGCGAAAAAAGCACACCCGCCACAGCGGGCCCGATGATTCTTCCTACGCTGCCTGCAGCCTGGTAGGAGCCCATGACCGCACCGCGCTCGCCAGGGCCGGCCCTCAGGGAAACCATGGTCGTGACGCTGGGGGTAAACAGTCCGAAGCCGGCGCCCACCAGCAGCAGGGCCAGCACAACGCCCACGTGAGTCGCCGAAATACCAAGCACGATCATGCCGAGACTGCAGCTGATCGCACCGGCCAGCGCCACACGCTTGGCGCCGAAAAGCTTTGCCAGCGGACCAATCAGCACAGCCTGTGAGATCACGGCCAGCACGCCGAGCAGGAAAAACGCCATGCCGACGGTCTGCGGCCCATAGCCCAGCTCGTGACTGGCCCAGATCGGAAAAATCGCCTGCATCATTGCCGTGGCCGCGGACAGCAGCAGCGCCGCAGCCACCAGGCTGCCCAGGTCGACACGCGTGAGCAGACCGCGAAACGGCATGGAGACGTCGAGATTGCGGCCGATGAAGGGCTTGCGCTGTTCCGACGGCAGGCTCTCGTCGAGAAACCACCATGCACCCAGAAACGCCACCAGGCTCAGTACGGCGGCCACGATTGCCGGCAGCAGCACGCGGGCCGAGTCGGGATCGTTGCCCGCAAGCAGACCACCCAGCGCAGGACCGAGCGTGAAACCCAGTCCGAAAGCCGCGCCGATCAGACCCAGACTGCGCGCTCGATCCTTCTCGCTGCTGATATCCGTGACATAGGCGAACGCCGCAGAGATGTTGCCGGCCATAAGGCCACCAAGTGCACGAGCCACAAACAGCATCCACAGACTCTCGGCCATGGCGAGCATGACGTAACCGATGACCGCACCGAGCATGCTGATCATCAGGATGGGCCTGCGCCCGTAGGCATCGCTGAGTCGCCCCCAGAAGGGCGTGGCGATGAGCTGGGTCAGCGAGTACACGGCGATCACCGAGGTGATCATCGCCGGCGATGCGCCCATCAGTTCGCCGTAGAACGGCAACAGGGGCACGATCAGCCCGAACCCCAACAGGTCGATAAAGACGATCAGCAGCAGTATGGGCATGCGTGTTGGTCAACTGTCCAGCTGCGCCGGCTGGGCAGCAGGCGTAGTCCCGATGATGCGTGCAGCCAGTGCCCACAGGCCCAGCAGGATGTTGCCGACGGCCACCAGGATGAACGGTGCCGCAGGGGTCCAGGTGTCGAACAGCCGGCCGCCGACGACGGCAACGAACAAAATGCCCAGTGCGCCAAAGAAACTGTAGACCCCCAGCACCGATCCGCGGCGGGCTTCAGGCGCCTCCTGGCCGATGAGTGTCTGGCTGGCCAGGATCGCACTCATCTGGCCGATGCCCAGCATGATGGCCAGCGGGATGGCCGCCGTGCCGATCGGATTGGACGTGGTGGCCATCAGCCCGTAGCCCACGCCGGCCAGCAGCATGGCAACCGCCGTGAGCGTGACGCGGTCGAGCTTGTCGGCAAGCGTGCCAAAGATCGGCGCCCACAGCAGCGCCGAGCCCTGCACGATCGCAAACAGAATGCCGGCGTTCTTGGTGGCCTCGGCAGTCGTCGCGCCCTGGGCGATGCCCGTCTGCACCGCCCACAGCAGCAGGAAGGTGCCGACCACGGCGAGGTCGCCGCGCGACACGAAAGCCGTGCCATAGGCAAGACTGATACGTGCGTTCTTGCCGGCGGCCATGCCCTGCATCAGCAGCGACACCATGCTGTCGGTGTTCCTCGCAGCTTCGGGTACGCCGCCGCGCAATCCCCGCAGCACAAGGGCACCGATGATGGCGATGGCGGCGACGATCAGCAGCGAATACTGACCGGCGGCACGCGCATCGGGCGCGAATCCGGCGAACCAGGCCGGCAGCCGTGCAAGGAAAATCGCGAAGATCAGCACGCCTATGCCATTGAGCATATAGGCGACGGCCACAAACTTGCCGCGCGAACGCTCCTGGGGGTAGTCGGCCAGCACGGTGGCCAGCATTGCGGTGACCGCAGCGGCACCGATGGCAAACACCACCCTGTAGGCAATCAGTTCGTTGACGGTGGAGGCGAACGGATACAGGCCGTAACCCAGACCGATCAGGAAGAAGCCCGCCATATACACCGCGCGCCGGCCAATGCGATCGGACAATGCGCCGAACGGGCCGACCAGCACGAGAATGACCAACTCTTGCCATAACAGGAGGTTGCCGCTGACACGCCCTTGTACCGCATCGGGCAGCCCCAGGTGTTCGGTAAGGATGTAGGGTTGGATGGTATTGAGGAAAGTAAACAGCCCGATGCTCAGCAGGGCTGCGAAGAAAAACACCAGCGCGTTACCACGCGTGACCCCCGGGGAGAGGAAGAACGGCCCGAGTTTCTGGGTCGGCATGGCCGAACCTGCGCCGCTGGCCGCCATCAGCTTGCCCGCTCTTGCTGGTTCGTCGCCTCATCAAGCTGATGATCGGTCGCCTCATCCTGCTCAGCCAGTCGCGATGCTCTGGGCTGGCGGGACATGAGCGGCAGCGTATCCAGCACCCAGGGCTTGTGCTCGCGTCGTGCCGGACACGGCAGCGTCACGGCACGTTTGCCCTCGAACTCCCGGGAGACGCGATCGCTGTCAATCAACCAGCCGCGCGCCTCGAGCTTGCGCACCATCCGCCGGAACTCCATCTGCAGCTGGTCGGAGCGCACCGTGACTTCCTCGAGAAAGTTCTCCGGCACATGCACGGGACGGATGTTCTCGATAACAAGCGCGTCCTGCTCGAAGATCTTGATGTTGCGCTTGACGGTGTTCTTGTCGAACATTGGCGAGCGCAGGAACGTGCGGCCCATCGACCACCAGGACCGGGTGTTGTTCTCGTCAACCGGCGTGTGCGCGTTGTAGATCCAGATGGCCATCTTTTCGTTGATGTCCAGGCGCAGACCAACAATCGGTCCGCACATATGGAAAAAGGGCTTGGTTGCCACGGGCGGGCGATCGGCCGTCTTCAGCGCCCACAGTCCGCGTGGCTTCGGCGGATGCATGATGATCTCGCCCTTGCCGCCCCACTCGTGCATGTCGATCGAAAAATCCATGACCTCGGGACGGTCCGGATCTCCGAAGGCGGTGCCGTGGACGAAGGGCGCATGGGAGGCGTCCAGGCCGTTTTCAACAACCCGTTCCCAGTTCATCTTGAAGTCCCATACGCCGTGGACGAAGCGCCAGTCGGGGCTGTCGTAGTCGGGCAGTTCCGGAATCGGCGGCCGTTCAGCCTCAGGCAGGTCACCGATGAACACCCAGACCCAGCCGAAGCGCTCCTCCACCGGATAGGCGTCGACGCGCGCGCGGCCAGGTACTTTCATGTCCGGGTGCGCCGGAATCTTCGTGCACCGGCCATCACCAGCGTAACGCCAGCCGTGAAAGGGACACTCGACCGTGCCGTCGACCACCTTGCCCTGCGACAGGGAAGCGCCGCGATGCACGCAGATGTCACTGAGGCAGGCCACCTTGCCTGCGTTGTCACGGAACAGCACCAGGTCCTGACCCAGCAGCTTCACGAACACCGGCTTCTCGCCGACGTTGCGAGACTCCTGGGCGACATACCAGAGATTTACCAGCATCGTTGAACTCCTGCGGCCGGCGCGTCTCAGCTGCGCCGGCGAATCAGCCTAAAGTGACGTGGTCAACGCCGCCCGTCATGAGGGACTCGGCTAGGGGGCTGACGAACCGCACGCTGACCACGTCCGAAAACCGTACTCACGGCGGCGCAAGCCACCGCTACAACCCTAAGATAGCAAAACTGACCGGTCGGTCAATTGTTTTTTGCGTGGTTTTAATCCGCAGAGTGGCCGCGCCGACCGGTGCGCCTGCGGATCGGCACCTGGTCACGGTTGCGCAGCCAGCGCCGGGAGCGCTCGGTCTGAACCCTTGGCGCGCCTTCGTCAGCCGCCATGACACGCTCCACGATCAGCTCGATCATCTCGTTGATATCGTTCCAGTCTTCGTCACGGTCGAGCTGATACCAGAAGTACCGCGGCGCGCTGTGGGCCCTCAGGGCCAGATAGGTCACCGCGGCGTTGAGGATGACGAGCAGCGCGATCGTACCTTCCCGGCTGTATTCGTCAGGCCGGGTGAAATACTTCTGCAGATCGCGACCGAAGCGCGTCCGTACCTCTTCTAGGGCCGCAGTGAGCTGGTTGGGTCGCAGCAGTTCATTGGCGAGGATCTCCAGTGTACGGGGTCGACGCCGCAGCCCGGCCGCGTACGCGCGGTAGTTGTGGGAAATCTGCTCGGCCGTGGACAGCTTCGAGTACGCATCTACGTCGGCTCCGGCCAATTCGTCCTCGCGCGGCATGAAATCGCTGCGCTCGCCCCAGGCCCGGGCCAGACCCTGCAGGCCGCCGAAGTACTTGTAGAGCAGGTTCTTGCCGACCCCGGATTCCTTGATGACGGCATTGACGCCGACACCCTGCACGCCATCGCGCTGGAGCACCTTGTCGAACGCACGGATCAGTGCCTGTT
>JAFIFN010000146.1 GCA_020832005.1 Gammaproteobacteria bacterium
CGCGAAGGCCTGATGCCGATCAGCCGCAAGGTCGACGGCTTGCGCAATGACGGTTACTGGTCAGGCACGCCCACGCGCACGCCATTCGAGCGCATTCCCGTGCCGACGCTAATCCTCTCCTGCGAGGACGATCTCTTCGGCACGGCCGACACGGCCCGCCTGCTGGCTGCGCGCATCCCCGCCGCGCGCCTGGTGATCTACCCGGATGGCGGACACCTCTGGCTGGGCCACGACGTCGACCTGACCCGGGAGATTCACGATTTCATCCGAGGGACGACATGTCCATGACGAGCTCCACCGCCTGCTCACGGGGCGCGATGTGGCACCTGTTCATTGGCGTGCCACGCAGCGATAATATGTGGCACTTAATGGAAGGTGCGGGGTGCGGGGCATGAACTCAAGGAGCGAGTCGACACTTGGCAAGCAGGGCCGCGTGGTCATCCCGGCCCATCTGCGTCATGCGCTGGACTTGAAGCCAGGCGATCGGCTGATCGCTCGCCAGGACGGCGATCGTATCGTGCTGGAGCGTCCTGAAGCGGTCGAGCGGCGCTTGAAGTCGCGTCTTGCCAATATCCCCAAAGGTGTCAGCCTGGTTGACGAATTGCTCGCTGACCGGCGGGCCGAGGCGGTTAAGGATCAGCCTTGAGCGCGGTTCTCGACGCATCCGCACTGCTCGCGTGGCTGCATGACGAGCCTGGCGCCGAGCGCGTGGCGGAAGCGCTCGATGGCGCGCTGGTGTCCGCGGTGAACTGGTCCGAGGTGGTCCAGAAACTCCTGCAGCGCGGCGCTGACATCGAAGGCATGGATTCCGATGTCATCGAATTGGGTGTGACCATAGAGCCGTTCACGGCAGCGCATGCCGATACGGGTGCCAGGCTATGGGCAAACACCCGCAAGGCCGGACTCTCGCTGGCGGATCGCGCTTGCCTGGCGTTGGCACAGGATCGCGCCCTGCCGGTACTGACGGCCGATCAGACCTGGGTGGCACTGGGGCTGGACACGGAAATCGTCCTCATTCGCTGACGGCAGCCTGATGGCAAGCTATCGTAAACAGGATGGCCCGCAAGAGCTGAAGGAGCCACGCCACAGCCATGCCGACACCTGCGATGGACTACGAACACCTGGTCAGACTGCGGCGGGACCATCCCGGCTGGCGGCTGCTGACTGCGAACAGCGCTCCGCTGATTGCAGCCTTCCTGCACCAGGCCTTCATCCTGCCCAACGTTCGGACCATGACCGAACAGGACCTGACGGCGGAGTTCGATGACTACCTCTACCGCCTTCGTGAACGCTACGGTGCCGAGCTCTATCCCCGGAGCGGACGCGATTACCTGAACGACTGGGCTGGCGACGAACACGGCTGGCTGCGCCGCTACTACCCACCCGATGCCGACGAGCTCCACTACGACCTCACGCCGGCGAGCGAGCAGGCGCTGCAATGGCTCGCAGGGCTCGAGGAACGGACTTTCGTCGGCGCCGAGTCGCGCCTCAAGGTGGTGTTCGACCTGCTGCGCGAGATCGCGCACGGCAGCGAGACCGATGCGCAGACTCGCATCGAGGCACTCGAGCGGCGGCGCGCCGCAATCGATGCGGAGATCGCGGCCGTCCGCGAGGGCCGCATGGTCTTCATGGACGATACCCAGGTGCGCGAACGCTTCCTGCAGGCGGTCGATACCGCTAATGCACTGCTCGGTGACTTCCGGCAGGTGGAGCAGAACTTCCGCAATCTCGACCGGCGCGTGCGTGAGCGGGTGGCCGGCTGGGAGGGCAGCCGTGCGGAAGTCCTGGACGAGGTGTTCGGCCAGCGCGACAGCATCGGCGATTCGGACCAGGGACGCAGTTTTCGAGCGTTCTGGGATTTCCTGATGTCACCGAGTCATCAGGAGGAACTCAGCCGCCTGCTGGAGGGCGCGCTGGAGCTGGCGCCGATTGCCGGGCTGGCCCCGAATCCGCGCCTGCGCCGGATCCACCACGACTGGATGGCCGCCGGCGAGGTCACGCAGCGCACGGTCGCCCGACTCTCCGAGCAGCTGCGCCGATATCTCGATGACCAGGCCTGGCTCGAGAACCGACGGATCATGGAGATCCTGCGGGACCTGGAGCGCCATGCCATCGCGGTGCGCAACGCCCCGCCCACCGTGGCGTTGACGAGCATCGATGCCCCGGCCCCGCAAGTCGAGCTGCCCATGGATCGCCCTCTGTTCACCCCGCCGCTGAGCGCACACCTCGATTCGACGCAGCCTTTGGAAGGCGATGCCGAAGTCGATGCCAGCGCCCTGTTCGAGCAGGTCTACATCGATCGCGAGCGTCTGCGCAGCCGGGTCCGCCGGGCGCTGCAGACCCGCCGCAGTGTCACCCTGGCCGAGCTGCTCGAGGCCGCGCCGCTGGAGCAGGGGCTTGCGGAACTGGTCGCCTGGCTGAGCCTCGCCACCGCTGAGGACCTGGGTGTGATTGACGACGACCGCCAGCACGAGGTGTGCTGGAACGATGACCGCGGTCGGCTCCGGCGCGCGACCGTGCCGGTCGTGATATTCACCGCAGGAGGCGCGCCATGAGTGAGACCGTCGGGCACGATGCCGAGCCGAGCCTCTCGCCGTCGCTGATCGCGCTGTTTCGGGGAGTGGTCTATGCCGACGCCCAGCCCCAGCTGTGGCAGGCACTGCTGCGCTGGCAGGCGCGGGTGCGCGACCATGTCGCGGTCCTGGGCCTGGAGCTGATGCTCGACGAGACCGAAGGCTGCGCCTACCTGCGCCAGCGCAGCTTCGCCGAGGGCGAGGACGAACTGCCGCGCCTGGTGCCGAGACGGCAGCTCAGCTACCCGGTGAGCCTGCTGCTGGCCCTGCTGCGCCGTAAACTCGCCGAGCATGACGCCAGCGGCGGTGATCTGCGCTTGGTATTGTCCCGCGACGAGATTGTCGAGGCAATTCGCATGTTCCTGCCCGACACCGGTGACGAGGCGAAGCTGGTACAGCGCATCGACACCCATATCAATCGTGTTTTGGAGCTCGGCTTCCTCCGCCGCTTGCGCGGCCAGGAGGACCGCTACGAGGTGCGCCGGATCATCAAGAGTTTCGTCGACGCTCAATGGCTCACCGAGTTCAACGCACGCCTGGAGGAATACCGTCACCACGGCAGCGGCGAGAGCACAGCGCAGAAGGCGGGCAAGGCATCGCCATGAATGACGGTCAGGCACTGCCCCTGGACTTCACTGGCAGCGAGACCCGCGCGGGTTTTCGTCTGCAACGCTGCGAGATCTACAACTGGGGGACTTTCGACGGGCGCGTCTGGAGCCTGCGGCCTGAGGGGCGCAACGCCCTGTTGACCGGTGACATCGGCTCCGGCAAATCGACCCTCGTCGATGCCATCACCACGCTGCTGGTCCCAGCCCAGCGCATTACCTACAACAAGGCCGCCGGCGCCGATGCCCGTGAGCGCTCGCTGCGTACCTATGTGCTCGGCCACTATCGCGCCGAGCGGAGCGATGAGGGGCTTGCCGCCCGCGCCGTGGCGCTACGTGACCGCAACAGCTACTCGGTGATCCTCGGCCACTTCCACAATGCCGCCCTGGCCCACGACGTGACGCTGGCGCAGGTGTTCTGGCTGCGAGATACCAAAGGCCAGCCGGAGCGCTTCTACGTGGTTGCCGACCGGGCGTTGACCATCGCCGATGATTTCAGCGATTTCGGCAGCGACATCAACGACCTGCGCAAGCGCCTGCGCAACACCGAGCAGGTTACGCTGCTCGATGCGTTTCCTGCGTACGGCAAGGCCTTCCGTCGCCGCTTCGGCATCAGCGGCGATCAGGCGCTGGAGCTGTTCAACCAGACCGTGTCGATGAAGTCGGTCGGCAACCTGACCGATTTCGTTCGCGGCCATATGCTCGAGCCGTTTGCCGTCGACGAGCGCATCGAGCAGCTCATTGGCCACTTCGACGACCTCGATCGCGCCCACCAGGCCGTGGTCGACGCCCGCCAACAGGTCGAGGCGCTCACGCCGCTCGTCCACGACGCCGACCAGTTCGCCGCCAGCGCCGCGCTCGCCACGGAACTGCGGGCCTGTCGTGATGCGCTACACGCATACTTCGCCGGTCTGCGCGCTGACCTGCTCGCCGAGCGTATCGCGCGGCTCGACACCGAGATCGACCGGTTGGAGGGCAAGGTCACCGAGCTCGACCGCACACGCCTCGACCAGACCCGACGTCGCGATGACCTGCGCCAGGCCATCGCCGCCAGCGGCGGCGATCACATCGAGCGGCTGAAGGCGGACATCGCCCGGTTGAGCGAGGAGCAGGCGCGGCGCCGGGAGCAGGCTGGCAGGTACCGCCGCCTGCTGGCGGCCCTGGACTGGATCGACGTTGGTGACGAAGGCACTTTCCAGGATCACCGCGACCGGGCCGAGCGCGAGATTGAAGGCATCCACGAGCGTCGTAGCGCGTTGCAAAATGCGCATACGGATGCCGAGGTGGCATTTCGTGAGCTCAGGTCACGGCACGCGGAACTTCAGAGCGAACTGGACTCGCTGCGGCAGCGCCGGTCCAATCTCCCCGCCGCGATGCTCACGTTGCGTGCGCGGCTGTGTGCCGATCTCGATCTGCCCGAGGATACGCTGCCTTTCGCCGGTGAACTGCTGCAGGTGCGCGAAGACGAACGCGACTGGGAAGGAGCCATCGAACGGCTGCTGCACACCTTCGGCTTGTCGCTGCTGATCCCGGATACGCACTATGCCGCTGTGGCCGGCTGGGTCGAGCGTACGCACCTGCGAGGTCGACTCGTCTACTATCGGGTGCGTCCGCCCAGGGCATCGACCCTGCCCGAGATGCATCCCGACGCCCTGGCGCGCAAGCTCGTCATCCGCCCCGATGCGGCGGAGTATGCCTGGCTGGAACACGAACTGGCCCGTCGTTTCGATCATGCCTGCTGCAACGACCTCGAGCAGTTCCGCCGCGAAAGACAGGCCATCACCCGCGCCGGCCAGATCAAGGGCGGTGGCGAACGCCACGAGAAGGACGATCGGCACCGCATCGACGATCGCTCGCGCTTCATTCTCGGCTGGAGCAACGACGCGAAGATCGCCACCCTGGAGCGCGATGCCGCGGACATCGCACGGCAGATGCAGGAGGCCGGCACGCGCATAGCCGAGATTCAGCGCGATCAGCGCGACCTCGACGACCATGCCAAGCGGCTCTTCGAACTGCGCACATTCGCTGCATTCCGCGACATCGACTGGCGCGTGCTGGCCGTCGACATCGACCGCCGTGAGGCCGAATGCCGCGAGCTCGAGGATAAGTCCGATACCCTGCGTACGCTGCAGCGCCAACTTGATGCGCTCGAGGGCGAGATTCGAACGACCGCCGACGAACTCGACGCTGCCAAGGACGCACGTACCACGGCTCGCAACAAGCGTGATGCAGCGGGCCAGATGCGTGACGACGATCGTACGCTGCTCGCGGCGGCGCCTGTGGATGTGCGCGAGCGCGATTTCCCGCGGCTGGATGCGATGCGCAACGAGGCGCTGGGTGAGCATCGCCTGACGGTCGAATCCTGCGACAACCGGCAGCAGGACTTCCGCCAATGGCTGCAGGACAGGATCGATGCCGAAGACAAGCGGCTCGGGCGCCTGCGCGAGCGTATTGTCGATGCCATGCGCCGTTATCAGAACGCCTGGCCGCAGCAGACCGCGGAAGTGGATTGCAGTATCGAGGCCGTCGGCGAGTACCGCGCGATGCTCGAGCAACTGCAACGAGACGACCTGCCGCGCTTCGAGGCGCGCTTCAAGGCGTTGCTGAACGAGAACACCATTCGCGAAGTCGCCGGTTTCCAGGCCCAGCTCAATCGAGAACGCGAGCAGATCCGCGAACGCATCGACACCATCAACCGCTCGCTGGGGAGCATCGACTACAACCCCAATCGCTATATCAAGCTGCTGGCCGAAATGACTGCGGACGCGGACGTGCGCCAGTTCCGCCAGGACCTGCGCGCGTGCACCGAGGGCGTGATCGGCGCCGACGACGGCTACACCGAGGACAAGTTCCTGCAGGTGCGCGCCATCATCGAGCGGCTGCGCGGGCGGGAGGGGACGACGGATCTCGATCGACGCTGGCGACGCAAGGTCACCGACGTGCGCAGCTGGTTTGCGTTCTCCGCCTCAGAGCGCTGGCGCGAGGACGATACGGAGTACGAACACTACAGCGATTCGGGCGGCAAGTCTGGTGGTCAGAAGGAGAAGCTCGCCTATACCGTCCTCGCAGCGAGCCTCGCCTATCAGTTCGGCCTTGAACACAGCGATCGTCGGGCACGGTCATTCCGCTTCGTGGTCATCGATGAGGCCTTCGGCCGGGGCTCCGACGAATCCGCACGCTATGGCCTGGAGTTGTTCGATCGTCTGGATCTGCAGCTGCTTATTGTCACGCCGTTGCAGAAGATTCACATCATCGAGCCGTATGTATCGAGTGTCGGCTTCGTCCACAATGACGGCCAGCGCTCACTGATGCGCAACCTCACCATCGAGGAGTACCGGGCAGAACAGGCCGCAAGGGCACAGGTCAGCATCCAGCCATGACTTCCGCCGTCGAGCGTGCCGGAGTACGCGCGTGAGTGACTGGACCGATCCCCAAGACATCCTCGCCTGGTTGCAGAGGCGTTGGGATGCCGGGGAGTTGCTCGCGGCGCGTGTGACCGGGGCGGGTTCCTATCCGCTTGAGTTGCGCCTGCGGCAACCGAAGGCCCGGGACATTACCGAGCGCTTCGGCGATGTGATGGATTGGGCGCGGCAGCTTCAGGCCGCGAGCAGCGCGGCGATCGGTCATGGCTACACTCTGCACTTCGAAACGCGTCGCAGTCGCGTGCAGGGCGAGTACCGTATCCCGGTGGCAGCGCTCGTAACCACTGAAACCGACGCGCTGCGCTTGTTGCGCCGTGGCGCCGACATGGTGCGTTTCGAGCGGCTCGCCGAGACGACACTCGCACGGTTTCCGGAACTGCAGCCCTGGGTGGCACAACGACCCTTGCAGCTGTTGGCGCAGGCACCGCAGTGGGATCGCATTCTTGCCGTGCTGGACTGGTTTCAAAGACATCCGCGCCCCGGCGTATATTTGCGACAGCTGGAGATCCCCGGGGTCGACTCCAAGTTCATCGAGCAGCGACGCGCACTGTTCACTGATTTGCTCGATCATGTACTGCCCGATGATGCAGTCGACACTTCTGCAACTGGAATCGGCGCGTTCGCCCGGCGCTACGGGCTGGCCGCCGACCAGCGTCTGATCCGTTTTCGCATTCTCGATCGGGCACTGCACCTGAACGGGCTGTCTGACCTGTCCGTGCTGGCTGAGGAGTTCGCTGCGCTCGATCTGGGTATCGAGCGGGTATTCGTGACCGAGAACCGGGTTAACGGCCTGGCGTTTCCTGAAATGCCTCGCAGCATCGTCATCTTCGGCCTCGGCTACGGGCTTGAGACGTTGGCGCGGATTCCATGGCTGCGCACGATGGATATGCACTACTGGGGTGATATCGATACCCACGGCTTCGGTATTCTCAATCGGTTCCGTGCGACGTTTCCCCACGCGCGCTCGCTGCTGATGGACCGAGCAACGCTGCTCGCCCATCGCGCCCTGTGGGGGCAGGAGGACGCTGACAAGCGCTATCGGGGCGTCCCGACCCGACTCACTTACGCAGAGCATGCGCTGTTCGAGGAGCTCGCAGCGGACCGCCTCGGGGAACGGGTCCGTCTGGAACAGGAGCGCATCGACTTCGGCGCGCTGCGTGCTGCCCTGGACGCCTGAGCCGATCAGGTGTTAACGAACGCGCAGGACGCAGTTTTTGTCCGGCATCGAATCGATGTGCGCGGTACTCGTGGAGCATCCTCTATGGACGAAAAATGTACGGTATCCATCGCCTGCCGAAGCTTGAAACGGTTATCGAGTTCCGATAACATAGGAACATGATCCTGACGTTTGGAAACCGTCTCGCGGAAGATCTCTTCTACGACCGGCAATCCAAGGCAACGAGATCATTTCCCAAGGAACTTGTTCGCGCAGCGCGCCGCAAGATCCTGGTTCTGCATGATGCTGCAGAACTGGCGGACCTGAGGGCTCCGCCGGGTAACCGGCTCGAGTCATTGCGCGGCAAATGGCGCGGCTACCATTCCATTCGCATCAACGACCAATGGCGACTCGTCTTCAAATGGAACGCCGGACGAGCAAGTGACGTAGCGGTTGTTGATTACCACTAGGAGTCGAAAGGATATGAGAGACACGGACTACAAGCAGCCGGCGAATCCGTTTCATCCGGGCGAAATCCTACTGGAGGAATTCCTTGAGCCGGCAGGAATCCCGCAGGCGGCGTTCTCGCGCACCATAGGCTGGACCAAGTCGAGGCTGAACGAGTTGATCAAGGGTAAGCGCGGTATCACGGCAGAGGCTGCACTGGATCTTGCGAAGGTCCTGGATACCTCGCCACGCTTCTGGATGAACCTGCAGACAACCTATGATCTAGCGCAGGCAGAGAAACGTCGGAACGCGGCCTGACGTGGCCTGGGCGATCGAGATCAAACGGAGCCTGGTGCCGAGCGCGTCGGGGGCGCCGTTCGCGGTAGCGCACGCCGATGCGGGATCCAGCCCGTGAGACAAAACTCGCAGGCCCTCAACGCGCCCGGCGCACCGCCAGGAACGAATCGATCATCAGTGCGAGCAGCCCGGCGCAGAGCGCGAGCATGCCGATATTCACGGTGAGTGCCAGCGGACTCATCTGCGCCGCCCGGATGGCGAGCGTCGCGG
>JAFIFN010000147.1 GCA_020832005.1 Gammaproteobacteria bacterium
GGGGCCCAGCGCGCAAGACGCCGGGCACAATTGAAAATGGTGCCGGGAGAGGGACTCGAACCCTCACAGTGTCTCCACCAACGGATTTTGAGTCCGCCGCGTCTACCAGTTCCGCCATCCCGGCAGGGATGCCGGACCTGCTCGGTCCGGCGACGAAAGCGCAATTGTGCCGCCGCAGACAGGCTGCTGCCAACCACATCGTCAGGTTAAGCTCTCGACAGTGCCCACAGTTGAGATGAGGCCTGCATGGATTCCGCCGAAACTGCGATCCCTTCACCTGAGGCCTTGATGGACGTGCTGCTGCCGATCGCGCGCGCGGGCGGCACGATCACCTACCAGGGCCTGGCCAGCGAGCTGGCGCTGGTGCCGCCGCATACCATCCACCGGGTCACGCGCGGCCTGGAGGCGTTGATGGCCGTCGATGCCGAGGCTGGCCGGCCGCCGCTGGCCGTGGTGGTGGTCTCGCGTGCCCGCGGAGGCTTGCCGGCACCGGGATTCTTCCTCGCCGCCCGTCGCCTGGGCTTCATCGCGCCCGCCGAGCACGCCACTGCCGAACTGCACCGGGGGCTGCACGAGGCGGTGACGGCGGCCGCGCGCATTGGCGCCTGGTCGCCGCGCCCGGCGCGCGATTAGCGCAGTCACGCCGCTGAGCCTGTCGGTAACCTCGACCGGTCGCCGCACCGGCGGCGACTTTTTCTCAAGCCAACTGCGACCTTTTGCCTGCCTGGCGCATCCAATGAACAGGCGCGTGCTGTCGATGGATGGTGCGCTGGCAGATCAGCGGAGTGCGTCTGGCAGATGACCAAGCCCTCGGGAGGCGGCAAGCGCGATATCACTCCGGCGGAGCTGGCCGGGGCCATGCGTGGTGACCGACAGGCCCATGCGCGGCTCTATGAATGCTTCGCGCCGGGGATCTATACGCTGGCCAGGCGAATGCTTGCCGAACCGGCCCTGGCTGACGATGTGCTGCAGGAGACCTTCGTGGATGTCATTCGTGGCATTGGCGGATTTCGCGGTGATGCGTCCCTGGACACCTGGATACGCAGAATCGCCATCAACCATTGCCTGATGCACCTGCGATCGCCCTGGCATGTGCGCGGCGAGGCACTGCCCGAGGATCTGGTCGCCACTCATGGCGGATCCGACGTGCAGGGCAGCGCCCAGCGCCAGCTGGATCTCGCCGGCGCCCTGGCGTGCCTGCCGGCGGTGAGCCGTGCCGTGGTGTGGCTGCACGACGTGGAGGGATACACCCACCGCGAGATCGCCGGATTGCTTGGGCGCACACCGAGTTTTTCGAAATCCCAGCTGGCCCGCGCCCATGATCGTCTGCGCGGCCTGATCAGCGACACTGATGGAGATGAGGCATGCGAGCCGATACTGAAGCGCTCCTGAGCCTGCGCGACGGCGAACCGCTGGATGCCGCCAGCCTGCGGCGACTGGCCGGTTGTGAGGACTCGGAACGCGAAGTCCAGCGACTTCGCGACTGCCGCGCGGCCCTGCAGGCGCTGCCCGCATTCGATCCGCCGGCGCATGCCTGGGCCGGCGTCCAGGCGCGTTTGGCGCAACTCGATACGCAATCGGCGCCCCGCGCTGCTGCGCCGCTGCTGCGCAGGCGCTGGCCGTCCCGCGCGGCCTGGCTGCCCGTCGCCGCGGCGCTGGGCCTGGTGGCGCTGCTGTGGCCCCTGCTTGCGCCCGAGCGCATCGCCTCGCCAGCCATGGTCGACGATCCGGTCACGCACGCGCCTGGCCTGGCCGCGGACGTGACCGTACGCTTCGCCGCATTGCAGCGCCAGTCGCATGAGTTCGACGAGCTGCTCCATGCGCTGGGCGATCCTCCCGAGCTGGTCTCTGCCGGCACCGCCCTGACCCTGAACGGCATCGAGGGTGGCATCGCACTCATCGATGACCGGCTCAATCAGCTCGGTACCGATGCCGGCGCCGATGCCGAGCGCGAGCGCCTTTGGCAGCAGCGCCTCGAGCTCATGAACGCCCTTTTGCAGCTGCGCCTGGCCCAGGCGCAGCGTTATGCCTTCTGAAGCTGAGGATACAGACCATGCGCAGATCTCTGACTTGCACGGCCTTGCTGCTGATCACGCTGGCCGCGTCGGCCCTGGTGGCCGCCCAGGCCGAGGTGCCCGCGAGCGCCGAGCCCGAGGCGTTCGAGCGCAGTCTCGAGGAAGCCCGCGAGCGGCTCGAAGAAGCCGCGCGGGAAGTGGCGAGACTGACCACGCAATCGCCCGGCCTGCTCGCGCTGGCCGAGCGCTTCGGTGAACGCAGCCGCCAGCCGGTGCTCGGCATCAATATCGACATGCCGACGCCGGAGGCTGCCAGTGATGGTGTGCGCGTGGCGGGCGTGACGCCTGGTGGGCCGGCCGCGGCCGCAGGCGTGCGGGCCGGCGACGTCATCGTCGCCATCGATGGCCAGCGACTGGTGGCTGACGCACAGGCCTCGGCCGAGCAGCGCCTGATGCAGCACATGCGTGAGGTGCAGGCCGGCCAGGCAGTGACCCTGAGTCTTCAGCGCGATGATGCCCGGCGCGAGGTCGTGGTCACGGCGCAGCCGCTGGCAGCCTCGATGATGGCGGTGCTGCGCGACGGTGATCCTGCCGACTGGCCGATGATGGGAGAATTGCGCGAAGGGCTGCGCGCGGTCTGGCCGCCGGGTCTGCTGCCTGGCACTGCCCTGTGGGCGCGCATGGAGCTGACCGCGATCACGCCCGGGCTGGGCGATTACTTCGGCACTGACACCGGCCTGCTGGTCGTGCGTGCGCCGAGTCATCCCGACACGCCGCTGGCCGACGGCGACGTGATCCTGAATATCGGCGGACGCGTGCCCGGCAGCCCATCCCATGCCTTGCGGATCCTGAGTTCCTACCAGCCAGGCGAGACGGTGCCGCTGGAGATCATGCGACGCCAGCAACGCCAGCGCGTGGAGATCATCGTACCCCCCGCCGAGCAGGCGCGTCTGTTGCTGCCGCCAGGGGTCTTCGACGGCGTCCCTACGGCCTCGCGCCTGCGCTGAGTGCACCGCCCGCCGGCCGGCTCGCGGGCGGCATTGGACTGGCTGTCGGGCGCGGGTACACTCGCGGACCTTTCCCTTGGGAGCCCGGCTACCTGGGCCGGAGCAGCAGGTCCTTGCACAAAGCAGACTTCAACTTCGAGCTGCCCGAGGGGCTGATCGCACAGGCGCCCCTGGCCCGGCGCAGCGACAGCCGGCTGCTGCTGCTCGATCCTGTGAGCCCGCGCCTCGAGGATCGCGGCATCCGCGATCTGCCGACACTTCTAGCGCCCGGCGACCTGCTGGTGTTCAACGACACGAAAGTGCTGCCTGCGCGACTGCGCGGGCGCAAGGACAGTGGGGGTGCGGTCGAACTGCTCATCGAGCGCCATGTCAGTGACACCGAAGTGCTCGCCTGGCTGCGGGCGAGCAAGTCACCGCGCACCGGCAGCAGCCTCGAGGTGGCCGGCAGTCGTGTTGCAGTGCTCGGTCGCGAGGCAGAGCTTTATCGCCTGGCGTTCGACCAGTCGGTGATGGCCTTGCTGGAGCGCCATGGCGAGGTGCCACTGCCACCGTATATCCGCCGACCCAACCAGGCGCAGGACCGCGAGCGCTACCAGAGCGTGTTTGCGCGTGTGCCCGGTTCGGCGGCGGCCCCCACGGCCAGTCTGCATTTCGACGCAGCCCTGCTCGCGGCGCTGGCGCAGCGCGGCATCGAGCACTGCTTCGTGACCCTGCATGTCGGTGCCGGGACCTTCGCGCCAGTGCGCAGCGAGCAGATCGAGGGCCACCGCCTGCACCGCGAAAGCCTCGAGGTGGATGATCAGGTCTGCGCCGCTGTGGCGCGCACGCAAGCGCGTGGCGGGCGCGTCGTGGCCATCGGTACCACGGCGGTGCGGGCGCTGGAGACGGCGGCGGCCGGCGGCGCACTGGCAGACTATCGCGGCGACACCGAGCTGTTCATCTATCCCGGCTACGCGTTTCGCGTCGTCGATGCCATGGTCACGAACTTTCACCTGCCCGAATCCAGTCTGCTGATGCTGGTGTGTGCTTTCGCCGGGCGCGAGCCCGTGCTGGCGGCTTACCGCCACGCCGTGGCGCAACGCTACCGTTTTTTCAGCTATGGGGATGCGATGCTGGTGTTCCCCGCGGCCCGGCTGCGCGAGACTGCGCCGTGATGAAATTCCAGCTCGAAGCCACCGATGGCCAGGCACGCGCCGGCGTGCTCGAGTTCGCCCGCGGTCGCGTGGAAACGCCCACCTTCATGCCGGTCGGCACCTACGGCAGCGTCAAGGCAATGACCCCGGAGGAACTCCACGACCTGGGCGCCGGCATCGTGCTGGGCAATACCTTCCACCTGATGCTGCGACCCGGTGCCGAGCTGATTCGCCGACTGGGGGGGCTGCACCGCTTCATGCACTGGGACGGCCCGATCCTGACCGACTCCGGCGGCTTCCAGGTCTGGAGCCTGAGCCAGTTGCGGCACATCGGCGAGGAGGGCGTGCGGTTTCGCTCGCCCATCGACGGCAGCCCGGTCGAGCTGTCGCCGGAGCGCTCGATGCAGGTGCAGCGCGACCTGGGCGCGGATATCTGCATGATCTTCGATGAATGCACGCCACATCCGGCCACGCCCGAGGTCGTGCGCGCCTCGATGGAGCTGTCACTGCGCTGGGCGGCGCGCAGCCGGGTGGCCTTCGATCGCATCAGCGAGGCGCAGGGCGAGCAGGCAGCGCTGTTCGGCATCGTCCAGGGCGGCATGGATGCACGCCTGCGCCAGGCCTCGCTGGAGGGCCTGCGGCAGATCGGCTTCGACGGCTACGCCATCGGCGGGCTGTCCGTGGGCGAAAGCGAGGCCGAGCGCCTGGGCGTGCTAGAGGCGCTGGCCCCGGTGCTGCCGCGCGAGCGGCCCCGCTACCTGATGGGGGTGGGACGACCCGAAGACCTGGTGGCCGGCGTATTGCGCGGCGTGGACATGTTCGACTGCGTGATGCCCACGCGCAATGCCCGCAACGGGCACCTGTTCACCAGCCGCGGTGTCGTGCGCATCAAGAATGCCCGCCACCGGGAGGACGCCCGCCCGCTGGATGCGGACTGTCATTGCTATACCTGCCGGCATTACTCACGGGCTTACCTGCACCACCTGTATCGCTGCAACGAGATTCTCGCCCATCGCCTGCACACCACCCACAACCTGGCCTTCTACCTGGGCCTGATGCGGCGCATGCGCGAGGCCATCCAGGCGGGCCGCCTGGCCGTTTTCGCGGCAGAATTCCTCGGTCGGCTCACGGAAGGTGAAGAAGCTGTGCAATAATGCTTGGCTGAAATTTTCAACAGCGGCCTTGAGCCTTGATTCGGGGCTGGGTCTGGTCAACCTGCAATCATCGGGTCTTTGAACATGGATTTTTTCATCAGTCCGGCATATGCGGCGCCCGCTGGCGGCGGTGATCCCTTCATGGCGTTCCTGCCGCTGGTCATCATTTTCGTACTCTTTTACTTCCTGCTGATCCGGCCGCAGATGAAGCGCCAGAAGGAACACCGACAGATGGTCGAGAGCCTTTCGACCGATGACGAGATCGTCACCGCCGGCGGGGTGCTTGGTCGGGTCACCGAGGTCGGCGAGCAGTTCGTCACCGTCGAGGTGGCCGATGGCATTCGCCTGAAGGTGCAGCGTCACACCATCGGTGCCGTCATGCCCAAGGGTACTTTCCGCAGCGCCAGCTGAGCCTCAACACATCCGCGCAAGCGCCGGGCCGCGCCGCGCTCGCCCAGGGTTCAATAGGTACGCATGAACAAGTTTCCGCTCTGGAAAAACCTGCTGGTGTTCCTGGTGCTGGCATTCGGCGTGCTGTTTGCCGTGCCGAACCTGTTTCCCGAAGATCCGGCGGTGCAGATTGCCGCGCGCGATGACTCGGCGCTCGATGAGGCGCAGCTGGCGCGCGTGCAAGGCATGCTCGAAGAAGCAGAGCTTGAGTTTCTCAGCAAGACGCTGCGAGACGGCCGGATCACCGTGCGTTTCGATTCTGTCGAGGACCAGCTGCGCGCGGCCGACAGCCTGCGCCTGAGCCTCAACCCGACCACGCAGAGCTTTGTCGTCGCCCTGGTGCTGGCACCGCGGCTGCCGACCTGGGTGCGGGCGCTCGGCCTCAAGCCCATGAGCCTGGGCTTGGATCTGCGCGGTGGCGTGCACTTCCTGTTCGAAGTCGACATGGACGCGGCCATCGACCAGGTGCTGCGTCGCTACCAGGAGGGCATCTCCGTGATGTTGCGCGATGAGCGCATCGCGCGGCGTGTGCGGGTGTCCGACGACCAGGTGATCGTTACGGTCAACAGCGACGAGGATGCCGAGCGGGCGAGCCGGGTGCTTGCCCGCATGGATGACCCGCTGCAGATCCGGCGGGGCATGGACGGCGAGCGCCCGGCGCTCTACCTGACGCTGACCGAAGACCAGGTGCAGGAGCGCCGCGACTTCGCGATCCAGCAGAACACCATCACGCTGCGCAATCGCGTGGATGAACTCGGTGTGGCCGAGCCGCTGGTCGCCCGCCAGGGCGCTGATCGCATCGTCGTGCAGCTGCCCGGCGTGCAGGATCCCCGCCAGGCCGAAGTGGTGCTGGGTGCCACGGCCACGCTGGAGTTTCGCCTGGTCGATACCGAGAACGATCCCATCGAGGCTGCGCGCCGCGGCCGCGCGCCAATTAATACCGAGCTGTACTACGAGCGCAGCGGCGCACCGGTGCTGCTCAGTCGCGACATCATCGTCACCGGCGACCAGCTGACCAACGCCAGTTCCGGCTTCTCCGAGGGCCGCCCGGCGGTGTTCGTGAACCTCGACTCCCAGGGTGCGCGGCGCATGCTGCAGACCACCCAGGCCAACCTCGGCCGGCCGATGGCCGTGCTGTTCATCGAGGAGCGGCGCAACCTCGTCGAGGAAAACGGCGAGATGGTGGAAGTGGCCGAGACCATCCGCGAAGTCATCAGCGTGGCGACCATCCAGGGGGTGTTCTCCAGCCGCTTCCAGATCACGGGTCTTGCCACCACCGAGGCGCGGGATCTGGCCCTGCTGCTGCGTGCCGGCGCCTTGGCCGCGCCCATCTTCAAGGTGGAGGAACGCACGATCGGCCCCAGTCTTGGCCAGGACAATATCGATCGCGGCATGCAGGCCGTGGTGATCGGTTTCGCGCTGGTCGTGGTGTTCATGCTGCTCTACTACCGGGTGTTCGGCATCGTCGCCAACATCGCCCTGTTCAGCAACCTGGTGCTGATCATCGCGCTGCTGTCACTGCTGCAGGCCTCGCTGACCCTGCCCGGCATTGCCGGCATCGTGCTGACGGTGGGTATGGCCGTGGACGCCAACGTGCTGATCTATGAGCGTATCCGTGAGGAATTGCGCAACGGCAATTCGCCGCAGGCCAGCATCGCCGCGGGTTACGACAAGGCGTTCTCATCGATTGCCGATGCCAATATCACCACGCTGATCGCGGCCGTCGTGCTGTTCGCGTTCGGCACCGGGCCGATCAAGGGCTTCGCGGTCACACTGTCGCTGGGCATCCTGACCTCGATGTTCACGGCCATCATCGGCACGCGTGCACTGGTCAACCTCATCTACGGTGGTCGTCGCGTACAGAAGCTGTCCATCGGCGGGAGCATCATCCATGCCGCGCACTGAAGGCAAAGCACTGGACATCAATTTCCTGGGTCCCAGGAAGTTTTTCTTCGCGCTTTCCGCGCTGCTGATCATTGCATCGCTGTCGGCGATCTTCACTCGCGGCCTGAATTTCGGCATCGATTTCACCGGCGGCGTGCTGCTGGAAGTCGGGTATCCGCAGGCGGCAGAACTCGAGACGATCCGCGCGACCCTGCAGGGGTCCGGCTACGATGGCGCCCTGGTACAGAGCTTCGGCACGGCCACCGATGTGCTGGTGCGCCTGCCGCCGCAGGCCGAAGGCATGGACGGCAGCGAGATCCGCGATACGGTGCTGGCGCTGCTGCGCCAGGACCAGCCGGCCGTGGACCTGCGTCGTGTGGAGTTCGTCGGTCCCCAGGTCGGTGCCGAGCTCGCCGAGCAGGGGGCGCTGGCGCTGCTGTTCGCGCTGCTGATGATCCTGGCCTACGTGTCAATCCGCTTCCAGTGGAAGTTCTCGCTCGGTGCCGTGGCGGCACTGGCGCACGATGTCATTATCACCGTGGGCATTTTCGCGGTGTTTCAGATTCCTTTCGATCTCGCGGTGCTGGCTGCGATCCTGGCGGTGATCGGCTACTCGCTGAACGACACCATCGTGATCTTCGATCGCATTCGGGAAAACTTCCTGCGCATGCGCCGCGAGACCTCCGAGCGGGTCATGAATGTCTCGCTGAACCAGACGCTGGCGCGCACCATCGTCACGGGTATTACCACCCTGCTGGTGCTGGGCGCGCTGCTGATCGTCGGTGGCGATGCGCTGTACGGCTTCTCCATTGCGCTGATCATCGGCATCATCGTGGGTACCTATTCCTCCATCTACATTGCCAGCGCAACGGCGCTTGCGATGAACGTCTCGACCATCGACCTGCTGCCGCCGCAGAAGGAAGAAGACGAGACACTGAAGGAACTGCCCTGAGCGCTCGGCTGGGCCGCCAGGCGCAATTGCACTTCAGTTGAGCCAGGTCCGCGCCGGTGGCAGTGTTGGGGGGGCCGCGGCCGGGGGGGGGGGTGGTG
>JAFIFN010000148.1 GCA_020832005.1 Gammaproteobacteria bacterium
GGTCCAGTTCCGCATGACGTTCCAGCTTGAGCGCTGAGCCGCGGTCATTGATTCCAAGGGCCAGCAGGCCATCAATTGACGCAAACTCCGTTTGGCCGTACAATGGCCGGACACTTGATGATTGAGAATAGTCCGAAATGACAGCCCGCACTCGAGAAGAACGAATTGAGTTCCGAACGACGCCCGCCGTACGACGGCTGATCGATCGCGCAGTGAGCGAGTCCGGCGTCAAACTCACCGAATTTGCCGAGTCCAGTCTGGTCAATGCTGCCCAGCGGGTGCTTGCCGACCGCACCCGGTTCCGGCTGGCGCCGGAGGCCCTCGCCGCATGGGAATCGATCAACGAAACTCCGGCTCGGAAACTACCTGGCCTTCGCCGCCTGATGGAACGTCCATCGCCCTTCAGTGAGTGAGCTACCAGCCACCACAGCTGCTTGAAGCGGCGCATCAACTTGACCCGTTTTGCTGTTGCTCGGTCGAGCAGACCGAATGGTTGCAGCACCACGCACGCCAATCCTCGGCAACGGGAACGACCAGGGTCTTTGTCGTGACCCCGAGCGACAGCCGCACCGTCGTTGCCTACTACGCCTGGACCATGGCGCAGATCGAAATCGAGCGGACCCCCGCTCGATTGCGCAAGGGCGCCGGTCGCTACCCGCAACCCGTGGCCCTGCTTGCACGTCTCGGCGTCGACCAGCAGCACGAGGGACAAGGGCTCGGTGCCGCGCTGCTTCGGGAAGTCATACAGCGCGCCGCCCTCATCAGCGAGGACATCGGCTGTCGTGGACTGCTGGTGCACGCGGAATCCGTAGCGGCGCGCGACTTCTACCGCCACCTCATCCCGGAGTTCGAACAAAGCCCTACCGACGAATTGCATCTTGTGCTGCTATTGAAGGACATCAAACGAACGCTGGCATCTACGGGTGCAATACCTCCGGTCTAAACAGGTCTCCTAACAAGTGTCAGAATACCCCATGCTCTTGCAGGTGCCTGAGCTGTGCGCTTGGCCGGGCTCATCCCGGTCATCCTGGCGGTCGCATCTCTAGTGCCCCGCTAAGGAGCACCAGTAAGGCCACATGAGGAACAGTAGTCCAGAGCCGACTGAACTGCTCACTCATGAAGCTCTCGGTCCAGCGATATCAGCACGGCTTCCCGCAGCAATAGAATATTTATCGTCTAGAATACGTAAATAATCCCGACGCCGACTTCTGCCTCATAGTTACTGCGAGCGATTGGGCTGGCTCGAACGTCGCTACTGTAATGCTCATAAAGTGCCTCGCCGAAAATCTGCCAATTCCTGTTGATAATATGGCGATAATTGTAATTGATGCCAAGTGAGCGAAATCCACCGCTCAACCTGGTTGCATTCAATCCGGATGCAGCCGACTGCGCTGCGGTGATGCCAAAATCTTTATTGGCAAATTTGCTATCGTGAAACACCGCAACGAGATTAATTTCAGAGCCGGAACCGTCCAATTTATCTCCGAAGCGGCGGCCTACGCCAAAGAGACCCAGGTTCCCGTTCTCTCCGGTGACAACCCGACCAACCAACCAATGACGCCAATCGGCATCAAAAGCACGGCGTGCTTGCAACACTAACTCAACACCTTCGTCGCCATCACCGAGTCCATCCAAACGGCCTTTACCGGAGTCGCTTTCTTTACGGCCCTCATCGAACCCTACAAGGGCCTCAAGCAACCAGGTATCCGCACGAAGACCGCGCCAGCCCAATGCTTCACCGGCCCAGAAGAAGATATTGTCACCTCTGCGCCATTGCACCGCACCAGCAGGATCGAGCTCAAAACCAAACTCGTCTGAGCCTTCGTATGCAGCTTCGTATTCAATACCAACCCCTAACCCCAATGCCCAGCCATCCTCACCTCTGGTGAAGTCGTCGACTGAGGGCAAGGGCACTAGCGCTGTTCTTTCGTTTTGCGCGAATGCTGTTTGAAAGAAGAGACCATGTATAAACATGGTCAACAGTAAACCTGTAAATTTTTTCATAAGTAATGTTTCCTATGTGAGGTCGGCCAAAGCCCACCATGAGAGTACGGTCGTTCTCCAACTAGACGTGTTCGATGGCTCGCCAAAAGCAAATAACCCTGGCGCCACCGTGTTTTCCTCGACCCGGCACCGCCGAGCAACGCGTGAAAATTACATAGGCGCACGAAACTCCATCACGAACCGTGCCCCGCGGGCCGCGTTCGCATCGAACCACAGGCGTCCGCCTTGCCGCTCCATGATGCCCTTCGCGATTGCGAGCCCCAGCCCCGCGCCGACGCTCGAGGCATTGGGACCGCGGCGGAACCGCTCGAACAGGGACGCAGCGGCTTGCGGAGAGATTCCGGGCCCATCATCGGCAATGATCACAGTGGCGGCGTCAGCGGACAGCGTGATCGACGTGCCGGCGGGCGTATACTGAATCGCGTTCTCGATCAGGTTGCGAAAGACCAGGCGCGTCAGTGTTGCATTCCCGTGCGCAGGCACGGACGCGTCGGGCGTGGCCGCGGTCACGTAGTGCTCTGATTCGAGCGCCACAGGCGCAAGCTCCCGAGCCACTTCCAGCGCAACGGCGTGAGCGTCGAACGGGGCACATTGGAACTGCTCCTGCGACTCGAGGCGCGCCAGACAGAGCAGTTGCTCGACCAGCCGCGCGAGTTGTTCGATGTCCAACGCAATATCACCCAGCTCCTGTGCCGACAAGCGGGACTCAAGCCGTGCTCGCAACGTCGCAAGCGGGGTACGCAGCTCATGCGCGGCATTGGCGGTAAATTCGCGCTGCACGCGATAGTCCGCTTCGAGTCGATCGAGCGAGGCGTTGACCGCCTGAACCAGCGGCACGAGTTCTCGAGGAAGGTTTTGCGTATGCAATCGCTCATCCAATCGAGACAGCGACAACATCGAGGCCTGTTGCGAGACGGCACGCAAGGGGCGAAGCGATGAGCGCACCGTCACGACCACGACGCTCACTACGGCGATCAGCAGCAGGGTCACTGGCGGATACAGCTCATCCAACGCACCGAGCAGGAGCTGGGCGACCAGACTCTCGGCATCTTCGAGATTGCGCACCACACGCAACCAGTAGGGGCCGTGAACATCATCGAGTTGGAGCGTGGCAGCCATGATGCGGTTGCCCGACAAGGCATCGGTCTCGCGCTGCATGATGATCTGCCCACCGGGTTGACTGACCGGCACTGGGAGGTAAGAGACTGAGAATCCGCCGGACTCGAGAACCGTGCCATCTGGGCCAAGTATCTGATAGCCGTTCAACGTATTTGTCTGGGCGTAGAACGCTTGCAGGGACAGTGGCAACTCGAGCCGCGGTGGCCCGGTCCCCGAGACGATCGAGGTGCGCAGGTTCTGCACCTGGACGGCAATACTCTGACCTTCCAGACCCCACAGCCCGTCGCGAAATTCGAAGTACAAGACCAGATAGCTGCCGGCCAGCCCCAGCACGACCACGAGGGTCAGCCGAGCGACCAGTGCCCGAAGCAGGGAGGGGGCGCGCGCCGGGTCGCGATCAGGAGGCAAGGTAGCCCAGACCGCGCAACGTGCGGAGCGATATATCAGCGCCCGCCGCCGCGAGCTTCTTGCGTAACCTGTGCACGTGTGTCTCCACCGAATTGGCGGTGCGCTCCTGCTCGAAGTCGTACAGGCATTCGGCAAGCCGCGCCTTCGAGATGACACGTCCCTGATTGCGCAGCAGCGTTTCGAGCACGATCAGCTCCGAGCGTGTCAAATTGAGCCTCATCTCGTCGACGGTCGCGATGCGTGCGGACGTATCGAGCGTCACGCTACCGAGCGTCAGCGTGCGACCCAATGCCCCGCCCGGACGACGCAACAGCGCGCGCAGCCGAGCGATGAGCTCCTGCATCGCGAAGGGCTTGACGAGATAGTCATCCGCGCCGCAATCCAGACCGCGCACGCGATCCTCGACCGCACCTAGCGCGGTGAGGATGAGCACGGGGGTCACGTCACCACCGTGACGCATTTCCTTCAGCGCGTTGAGGCCGGTGTCGTCCGGGAGCATGAGATCGAGCACGGTGGCATCGTAGTCGGCTGCTCGCCAGACCCGGAGCCCCTCGGACGCCGAGGCCGCTGTATCGACAGCGAAGCCTTGCGCACGCAGGCTATCCGCGACGGCCTGACAGAGTCGCTGGTTATCCTCAATAATGAGCAATCTCAATGGGTACTCTCAGTGATCGGCTCATCCGCCTTGCATCCAGAAGTCTTCGACCGTGAGTCGGATGCTGGGCTGGCCCACAGCATATCTGGTTTCTCACCACGAGCGCTCGAATATCAGGCCGATGATTGGAAATGCCTCCCCGTCGTCTGCGACATTGACGCCGCGCCGCGGATCGAATTCCTGCGAACCACCGTCCGAGCCGCCATAGACGTTGATCACGTCCAGGAACGCGACAAGGTCCACTGGGCCAAGCGTACGCCGGTAGTCGATCCGGATATTGAGCGAGTGAAAGGCATCAAGCCGAAGCGCGTTGTTTTGCGTCAGTTCCTTAGAGAAGCGTAGCGGCTGTCCTGGCCCCAGCACGTCATCATTGATGATGAAGGCGTCTGTGGGTCTCCCGCTCGCCCATTTCCAGCGCGCGCCTGCTTTCCAGCGTTTGCTGATCTCCCAGCTGCCACCGATGGAGAAGAAGTGCTTGCGGTTGAAATCGGCGTCATACTTCCCGAAGCCGTCGTTGTCGTCGATCCGGGCATTGTTATAGGCGTAGACGACATTCCCGAACCAGCCATTCTCAAAGCGCCGTGACAGAACGACATCGAGGCCGAGATTCGTGCCCTCTCCGTCGTTGGTGACCCGGCCACTGGTGCGTTCCTGCTCAACGACGAGATTATCCAGCCACTGATAGTACGGCTCGACGAGCAGCGACCAGTCCGGACCGAAGTGCCGCTCGAAGCCGACACTCACGTGAGTGATTCGCTCATTTTCGATCGCGAAGTTCTCGGGGCTGGCCGCGCGGACCAGAAAGCGCGGCGACTGATAGAACACGCCCGCGGTTGCCGACACTCGCATGTCCGGCTTGGGGCGCCAGTTCGCCGCAAGCCGCGGGGAGACGAGCGATTCGTCCGAAAAGCCATCGCGATCATAGCGAAGCCCTGCTCTCAGATCCCAGCGAGCGAACTCGAACACCTGCTCGCCGTAGGCGGCATAGCTGGTCTCCTTCGCCTCATAGACCGAGTTGATGTCATCGGGTGACAGCGTAATGTATTGCTGGCCGGGCGGACGCGGGTCAGTCGTACGAAAGACGAATCGATCCCATTCTTCTCTGAGCAAAGCCGAATAATCAACGTCGGTCTGCCAGACGCGCAGCCCGGCCGATCCCTGGCCGAAACGGTTGCGAGTTATATAGTCGCTGTGCCAGCCGATCTCGGTTTCCTTCTCGGTGACGGTGATCAAGCGCTCGCGCACCGGAACATCCGGGGCCGGCGTACCCTCCGGCACAAGATCCGGGTAGGCCTCACCTTCCGATGTGGTCTTGTCGTTCGCGCGCAGGTAAAGTCGATTCGTCCATTCACCGTTCGCTCCGACCAGGCGGCGCCAGGTCAGCGCCGTCAGGTACAGGTCCTGATCGGTGTCAATCAGCGACACGTCCTCAAAGTTCGGAGACGCAAGGACGTTGTCGATGTCGCGTGTGTATTTCTCCGGCGCGTAAACACCGAGGAATTCGATCGTGTTGTCTGGATCCAGCGACGTCACCGTCTTGAGGACGATATCGGTGAGTTCCGGCTTGCCAATGTCCTTCTCGTCGATCAGGTCGAAGACGCGGCCGAAATCGAACTGGCGCGCCGTGAAAAACGCCGTCGTATCCTCATGGATGCCGCTTGGTCCCTCATAGCTCAGCTCGAGCCCTGCGATGTCCACCCGTAGACTGGCGCTGGGCGTCGGGCTGCCACCAGCGACGTCCAGCTTCAGCAGGGAGCCAGAGCGTCCTCCGTACGCAGCGCTCCAGCCGCCGGGCGAGAATTCCGCACGCGCGATGGAATTGGGTGCGAAGATCGAGAAGCGACCACCGCCACCGATGTCCTCTTCCTCGCCGAGTGTCTGGTCGAAGTGAATCACACGGTCAAAGGGCACACCGTCAATCAGAATCAAGTTGTCTCGGGGTCCACGGCCGCGCACGGAGAAACTGGCGAATTCGCCGTCGGATATCAACCCCGGCAGGCCGTCAAGCGCTCGCATGACGTCACTGCCTGAGCCAACGGCACTGCGCAGCTCCTCTCGGTTCAGCAGGAAGTTGCTCACCGCCCCATACGGATCGGCAGTTTGCGCGCGGGCCAGGACCACGATTTCCTCGAGCGCCTCGGTGCGGGCGAGCATCTCGATGTTCAGAGGAGTCACCCTGCGGCGGACTACACGTACGCTGGGTTCCCTGGCTGTCACCAGGCCAGTGCCATCGGCGGTGACCGCATAGAGCCCCGCCTCGAGATCACCCAATTCGACAGTTCCGTCGGCCTGCGTACGACGGGTAATGACGTTACCGTCGCGGTCGGTCACGGTCACAGTCACGCCCTCGAGAGGTCGCCGTGCCTCCACACTGACTACTGCAATACGCATCCCACCATCTGCGCTTTGCGCCACCGCAGCAGCAGAGAATGCGCAGATGAGCAGTACCCCGGCGAAACCTCCAACGATCCGTTTCATGCCGTTGTGCTCCTGGAGCTGACACTTTCCCGTACGTCATCGAACCAAAGCTCTACGGCGATATCGGCATCCGCCCTCCCCTGTTGGGCTTGGGCATGCGCCGGAAGCGAGACAGATACAGGTATCGAGAGCGGCATGACGCGATGCAGCATGGCGGGTTCCTCGAACGGTTGAGCGTCAACGAACTCCACGCTAGCAGTCGAGTCTGTCGCGAAACTTGCATCCGGCGCGAAAAATGCCAGGCGTGTAGGCCGTATATGGACTGTCGCGCTGCAGCTCAACCAGCGCTCTGGCCAGCCCTACTGCGGGAAGAACTGGTGGCGTATAGTCAAAACCACAGGTCGAGGCCGCATGCCTCGCCTGCGGTCTCTCCACTATCCATCCGGAGTATCGCCATGTCTGACCTGTATCGAATTCTCCTCGCGCTGACCGTGGTGTTCGTGGTCGCCTGCAGTCCCGACCGCGGAGATGCGACGAGGCCGGTGGTCCAGGACACGCGCGTATCCAATGTGCCGCTTGCCCAGGCTGGTTACGCTGCCTTTGCAGTCGGCGACATGGACACCGTGATCGGCATGATGGCGCCCGACCTGGTCTGGCACGAGGCCGAGTCGCTGCCCTACGGCGGGACCTATCACGGTCCCGATGCGGTAATGGAAAACATCTTCATGGCCCTGGCCGGCGACTGGGATGACTACGAGGCTGAGCCCCGCCAATTCATCGACGGCGGCGAGCACGTGGTGGTGACCGGCGAGTACCGCGGCGTCCATCGGCGCCACGGCGGGCGCCTGCAATCACCGTTCGTGCATATCTGGCGGTTCGTCGACGGGCAGTTGGTGGAGTTTCATCAACACACCGATACGGCATTGTGGCTGCAAGCGGCTGCGGAGGGCGCGATCGATTGATCCCGTCCGCGCAATGCGCGCTGTGAGCTTGGCCGGACTCATCTCGGTTATCCTGGCGGTCGCATCTCCTGTCGGCCCGGCAAGTTACGTCTCCGAGGATGTAATGATGACCGCCCAACGGAGCGACACCGCACAGAAATGCTGACTCCGCCCACCGTATCCTGTCTCATCCAGCGTTCAATTCCGAACTGGGATGCAGAATGATGGATTAGCAGCGCGATGCCAGAACCGGCAGAAGTACTGATCCTCGATGTCACCCCAAAAGGACCGAATATGAGTTACACGCATGACCGCGTGATCGACGCATCCTTTGATGACGTGGATGTTCGCGTTCGCAAGGCTCTGTCAGAACACGGCTTCGGTGTTCTGACAGAAATCGACGTCAAGGCCACCCTGAAGGCCAAGATCGATGCAGAGATCGACCAGTATCGCATCCTTGGAGCCTGCAACCCCGGCATGGCTTACAAGGCTATTCAGGTTGAACCGCGCGCGGGGGCAATGCTGCCTTGCAATGTAATCTTGCGTGCAGTGAAAGGCGGAGTCGAGGTCAGCGCCATCGACCCTGTAGCATCCATGCAAGCGGTGGGGAACGACGCACTTGACGCGATTGCGATGGAAGTAAGGGACATGCTGATCGAGGCAGTAGAGGCTGCATGACGCAACCTGACAGGGACAGCGCTCTCTGGCGAAGTCAGGCCGCGTGTATGTCATCGCTCAGTTCTGGCCGCAGCCAGTAGCCGGTTTTATTAGTAACAGTTACTACATCAGTCCGTGGGATTTGCGTCAAAGAAAGTTAGATATGAGACCCGTGGCTTGGCAATTGCGGTCTCGGCGTTGATTGGCGCTCTTGCGTCCAAGCCGTGCGCATCCCGTACCTTGTGTTTTACACCTTTCTACTCCTTTTTCTTTTAACCACAACCACTTGACCCGAAAAATGGGTTATGCATGCTGTTGCTCAGAATTACCCCCGGGAACAGGTCGCCTTACAGGTGCTAATATCAGCCCTGTTTACACGCCACAGGACGTCACCATGGGTACCAAGTTCTCAGAGGACGTGATTCCGCTGACCG
>JAFIFN010000149.1 GCA_020832005.1 Gammaproteobacteria bacterium
GGCCACCGAAGCTGAAGGTGAAGCCCAGGCTGAATAGCTGGTCGGTCAGGCCCGGCGAACTGGCGTCGCCGCGCAGGCGATACTCGGCGCGCAATGCGACATTGTCGTTGACCTGTCCCATGACGCCGGCGGCCGCAGAGAACTGCGAGCCGTTGCGGCGCGGTGCCATGCCATCGGGATCCGTGCGCAGCCAGCCGCCACCGGCCAGCACATAGGGCGACCAGGCGGTGCTGGCGGAGTTGAAGCGACGGATCAGGTCCACGCCCACGCCCCACTGGTCAGCAGGCTGGAAGCCGGTGAAGTCGTTGTACTGGACGATACCCTCGAGCAGCCAGTTGCTGTCGAACGCATAGCCCAGGCCGATCTGGCCGCCGCGCACGTCGTCGTCTACCAGACGATCGTCGTCGCCGACGATGAAGGTGAGCATTGGAGAGACATACCACTGCCCCTCTTTAGGCCCGGCCGCCTGGGCCGGTGCTGCCAGGGCCAGGGTCAGGGTGACCAGGGCTGCGCCAAATATTCTCATTGTGAATCTCCTGTGCGACGTTGTTGCATTACAACAACGCCAGGGTACGTGCTTTGCCGGCTATCGTATCTTGAATACCACGAACCCGTCCAGCAGTGCCGTGCGTTGGCAGACTTAACGATGCCGCCAAGTGGGCGGGCGTTTCTCCAGAAAGGCGCTGATGCCCTCGGCGGCGTCCTCTCCCAGGATATTTCGCACCATCAGCGCCGAGGCGTACTCGTAAGCCTGCGACAGCGGGACCTCCAGTTGCCGGTAGAAACCCTCCTTGCCCAGCGCGATGACGTGTCGCGACTGCGAGGCGATGCGCTGGGCCAGCGCATCTACCGCGGCATCGAGCTGCGCTTCGGGTACGGCACGGTTGATCAGGCCCACGCGCGCGGCCTCGTCTGCGGCCATCATCTCGCCGGTCAGCAGCATCTCCAGCGCCACCTTGGCCGACACCGTGCGCGACAGCGCCACCATCGGGGTCGAGCAGAACAGGCCGATATTGACGCCCGGCGTGGCGAAACGCGCGGAATCCGCGGCAATGGCCAGATCGCAGCTGGCCACCAGCTGGCAGCCTGCCGCCGTGGCCACACCGTGAACCCGGGCGATCACCACCTGGGGCAGCCTGGCGATCTCCTGCATCAGCTCACTGCAGGCCGTGAAAATCTGGCGCGCCGCCATGGGTTCGCGCGAGCGGGACAGTTCGGCGAGGTCATGGCCGGCGCAGAACGCCGGCCCGGCACCGGCGATGACGATCACGCCAACATCGCTCTCGCGTGCCAGCGCGGTGAACTCGCTGCGCAGCGCGGCAATCATGGCCGCCGACAGGGCGTTGCGCACCGCGGGTCGGTTCAGCGTGAGTTGCACCACGTTGCCGCGGGACTCGCGCAGCACCAGCGGCTCGGCGCTGGCAGAAGATGCTGACGGATCGCTCATGTCATTCGATCCTTACGACGGTGCGGCCGACCACGCCGGCCTTCATGTAGTCGTCGAAGCACGCCGGCAGATCGGCCAGCGCGACCTCGCGGGCGACGATGCGCGCCAGGTGTGCGGGCTTCAGATCGCCCGCCAGCCGGTCCCAGATCTCCAGGCGCAGCGCGCGCGGTGTCTCCACTGAATTGATGCCCAGCAGGTTCACGCCGCGCAGGATGAAGGGCATTACCGTGGTCTCGAGCTTGTGGCTGGCCGCAAGTCCTATGCTGGCGATATTGCCCAGCGGGCCGGTGCAGCGTGTCAGCCAGGTCAGCCACTCGCCACCGAGGTTGTCGATCGCGCCGGCGAAGCGCACGGATTCCAGTGGCCGGCTGCCGAGGTCCAGGCCATCGCGCAGGAGCATCTCGTGCGCACCGAGTTCGCGCAGGTAGTCCGCCTCGGCAGCCTTGCCCGTGACCGCGTGCACCTCGAAGCCCAGGCCCGCGAGCATGTCCACGGCCAGGCTGCCCACGCCGCCGGTGGCGCCCGTCACGGCAACAGGGCCGGCCTCTGGTACCTGGCCCATGCGCTGCATCTGGTGCACGGCCAGCGCCGCGGTGAATCCGGCAGTGCCCAGGCACATCGATTCTCTCAGGGACAGGCCTGCCGGCAGCGGAATGACCCAGTCGCCGGGTACGCGCAGATATTCCGCGTAGCCGCCATCGTGGACTTCGCTCAAGCCGTTGCCGGTGACCAGCACCTCGTCTCCGGCCTTGAAGCGCGCATCCGCGGAATGCTCCACGACGCCGGCACCATCGATACCGCCATTGAGTGGAAACCGCCGCAGAATGCGCCCGGCGCCGGTGGCCGCCAGCGCGTCCTTGAAGTTGATGTCCGACCAGCGCACGCGGATGAGCACATCGCCGGCACTCAGCGCATCGATGCTCATGCGTTCGAGTCCGGCGCGCACGCCCTTGTCCTGCTGGTGAATGCGGAAGGCCAGAAAGTCGCTCATCGTGTCTCCTGATCGAATGGTGCCGACAGTGTAGCCTGTGGCGCCCGCGCTTCGCAGCACGGGGCGGCGACCGGGAGCGGCTTGCGCGCAGCCCGGCGGCGCGGCAGGCTGTCGCAAGGCCTTACGGGAGATGCAGCATGGGCACCGACACGGACGTCGGCCCGCCGCGACTGGTGCTGGTGCTGGGTGACCAGCTGTCACGCGATTCGGCAGCACTGGCCGCCGCGCAACCGGCACGCGACGTGGTCGTCATGATCGAAACGGCGGCCGAACTCACGCAGGTGTGGAGTCATCGGCAGCGCATCGCGCTGTTCGTAGCCGCCATGCGCCACCACTGCGACTGGCTGCGCAACGCCGGCTGGCAGGTCGACTACACGAGCCTGGCCGATGGCTGCCCTGACCTGTCAAGCGGCCTGGCGCAGGCCATCGCGCGGCATCGCCCCGCGGAAGTGCTCATGCTGGAGGCGGGTGAGTGGCGCGTGCAGGCGCTGGTTGAGGCGTGCTGCAGCGATGCCTGCGTGCCGCTGAGGCGACTCGACGATGCGCACTTCTATGTCACGCGCGCGCAGTTTGCCGAGCATGCCGCGGGTCGGCGTCAGCTGCGCATGGAATACTTCTACCGCGAGCAGCGGCGGCGTCTTGGTGTGCTGATGGACGGCGATCAGCCCGCCGGCGGAAAGTGGAACTTCGATCGTGACAATCGCGCGGCCCTGCCGCGTTCCGGGCCTCAGGGGCTTGAACCCGCCCTGGGCTTTGCACCCGACGCATTGACCCGCGAGGTGCTCGACGAGGTCGCATGGCGCTTCGCAGACCATCCCGGGGAGCTGTCAGGCTTCGACTGGCCGGTCACGCGCGAGCAGGCGCTGCAGGCGCTGGCGCAATTCATCGACGCCAGATTGCCGCAGTTCGGGCGGCACCAGGATGCGATGTGGCAGGACGAGCCCTTTCTATGGCACAGCCTGCTCGCCAGCAGCCTGAACCTGAAACTGCTCGACCCACGCGAAGTGGTGACGGCCGCCGAGCGCGCGTATCGCGCGGGTGCGGCCGGCATCGAGGCGGTGGAGGGTTTCGTACGCCAGGTGCTGGGCTGGCGAGAGTTCATCCGCGGCGTGTACTGGCATTACATGCCCGACTACGCAACGCTCAACCACTTTGGCCACACACGCGCCCTGCCGGCCTGGTTCTGGAGCGCACGCACCGACATGCACTGCCTGGCGCAGGTGATCGGGCAGACGCTCACGCACGGCTATGCCCATCACATCCAGCGCCTGATGATCGTCGGCAACTTCTGCGTACTGGCAGGCATCGACCCTCGGCAGGTCGATGCCTGGTTTCTGGCCGTGTACGTCGATGCGATCGAGTGGGTGCAGTTGCCCAACACCACCGGCATGGCCTTGTTCGCCGACGGCGGACTGGTGGGCTCGAAACCCTATATTTCCAGCGGCGCCTACATCCGCCGCATGAGCAACTACTGCCAGGGCTGCCGCTACGACCCGGCGCTGCGCAGTGGCGAGCGCGCCTGTCCGTTCACGCGACTGTACTGGCGGTTTCTCGCCACCCATCGCGACGCGCTGGGCACCAATCCGCGCATGGCCCAGGTAATGCGCAATCTTGATCGCTGGGACACCAGCGAGGTCGAGGCGATCCTGGACTCGGCGGATGCGTTTCTGGCAACGCTTAGTTGCGACGACGCGGCGTCGGCGTGAACAAGCCGACCTGTGCGGCATAGAAGGCGGCAAGATCGCGCAGCTCTTCGTCGCTGAGCATCATGACCTGACCGGCCATGATCGCGTTCTGGCGCTCGCCGCTCTTGTACTGGCGCAGCGTGTGCAGCAGATAGCTTTCATGCTGCCCGGCAAGTGACGGCCACTCGGGGTTCATGCTGATGCCGTTCTGGCCATGGCAGGCGGCACACACGGCCGAGGCTTCGCGGCCTCGTTCGATACGCGCGCCGGTGGCCGGGCGACCCGTGCGAGGCTCGCCCAGGGCGGCGAACCAGGCGGAAATGTCACGCTTGTCCTGGTCGCTGAGCGTGGCGGCCTGGGCATACATCGTCGCGTGACTGCGGCGACGCTCGGCATACTCGACCAGTGCCAGGTACAGCGACTCGGCATGCTGGCCGCCGAGCTTGGGCACGCGGAAGGTCGGATAGGCATTGCGATAGCCGGGAATCCCGTGGCAGCCCAGGCAGGTGTTGCCCAGGATTTCGCCGCGTTCGACATCGCCCTGCGCGTGGGCGGGACCGCCAACCAGGGCGACCGCGACGAGCAGCAGGGCCGCGCATACCGCGCCTGGCCTGAAAATATTGACTCCGACCACGCCGTCTATCCTCCATGTGAGCAGCTTCGCCGCGCGCGCTCCTGCGCTCCAACGGCCGATTCAGGGCGGGTATGTTAGAGCCAGGACACCCGGATTGCCAGCAAGCCCGGCCTGGCCGATAGTGGAACCACCCGAAGCATCGGTATGTCCGATGCTGCAACAATCCTCGCGCCCTGGAGTCGAGCCATGCGTACCTGCCTGATCCTGCTGTCTGCCGCCGCCCTCGTGCTGGGCGGCCCCGTCCACGCCGACACGCAACTCCCCGAGAACGACAGGCCGGCGCGCGCCGCCGAGGCGCCCAGGCATGTCACCGTGTCCGGCCGCGGCAATGTCACCGCCCAGCCCGACCGGGCCATGGTCACGCTGATGGCCGAAGCGCGCAGCGGTGAGCTCTCCGTGGCGCGCGACGAGGTCAACCGGGTGGTCAGGGACATGCAGCGCTACGTGCGCAGCCTGGGCGTGGAGGACCGCCATATCACCACCACCGGCGTGACCATCCGGCCCGAGTACGACTGGGATCCGCAATCGCGAGAGCGCCGCTTTCTTGGCTATTACGTCGGCCGACGCATCGACATCGACCTGCGCCAGCTCGATCGTCTCGGTGCGCTGATCGAGGGCGCCGTGGATCGCGGTATCGGCCACATCAGCGAGCCACAGCTCGCCGTCGCTGAGCCTTCCGAACTGCGCCGCCAGGCACTGGCGCTGGCGGCCAGTGATGCGCGGCGCAATGCCGAGACCCTGGCCACTACGCTGGGCAGCCGTGCCGGCCCTGCGCGCCGGATCGTCGCCAGCGACGCCCCCACCGCACCCGAACCGCGCATGATGATGCGCGCCGAGGCCGTCTCCGACAGCGGGGCCGCCGACACCTACACGGCCGGCGAGATTCGCTACAGCGCCACAATCGAAGTCGAGTTCGACCTGCTGATCGATTAGCATCATCAGTCCAGGGGCCACGCCCGGGCACCGATGCGCAGACTGCTGCTGTTCGCTTTTCTGGCTCTGCTTGGGCTCGGCCTGGCCGTGCCCGCGCTGGTCGGCGTGCTCGCCCAGCGGCAGGCCGCCGGGGAGCTGGCGCGGCTCACGGCAAGGCAGCCCGCCATCAGGATCGCCGAGGGCGAATTCGAACGCGGCTGGTTCAGCTCCACCAGCCGGCACGTGCTGCAGTTTGACACCGCGCGGCTTTGGCCGCCGGCCCTCGTGGATGAGACCGATCCGCTGCCCCGGCTCGTGCTCACGCTGGAGTCCGATTATCGTCATGGCCCGCTGGCACGCGCCCCGGTGGCACCGGGGCTGGCACGCGTGCACACCCGCTTCACGCTCGGCGTGCCCGGCGCCGCCAACCCGCTGAGAGGCGAGGCCGAGACCTGGCTGCGCCTGCAGGGCGGTGGTGAATCGCAGATCAGGTTTCTGCCGATGCAGATCGAGCATGCCGACCGCTACGGCGGCATCGACTGGCCCGGCGGGCAGGGTCATCTGGCGTTTGATCGCGGCTTTCGCGTGCTCGCCGCCGAAGCAGAACTGGAGGTCGTGCAGATCCGCGATGTCGGGGGCGCACTGACCGTCGGACCCTTGCTGCTTCATGCCGAGCTTGAGCACCTGCGCGGATTCTGGACGGGGGATGTGCGTGCCGACATCGCACGCATGGATGCCTGGACACGCCGCTCGCCGCGCAGCCAGACGCTGGCCCGCGCCCTGGTGTTCAGCGGCTCATCTAGCCTTGCCGATGAGCGCGTGACGCTGGTGGCCGAAGGCCAGATCGAGCGCATGCAGCTGCTGGGTCGCGAGTCGCGCCAACTCGGTGGCCGCCTGCGGCTGCATGACCTGGATGCGCCGCAGCTGCGCCAGCTTGCCAAGCTCTGGCGCGAGGCCGTGCGTGACCGGCTCAGCCGCGAAATATTGTTCGCGAGACTGCAACAGCATGGCGCGGCGCTGGCCGGCGAGGGAGCAGGCGTGGCGCTGGAAGCCGTGCGCGCTGATCTCCATTACGGGCCGCTGGAGGCCAGCCTGGCGCTGCAACTGCCGGCGCAGCCCGGTGGCCATGATCTGGCGACGCTGCTGCGCGACCTGGAGGGCCATACCCGCTGGCGACTGCCCGAAGGCCTTGTGAAGCTTGGTCTCGAACACGACACGACCCGCCCGTCGCTGGAACTGCTGCTGAGCCTGGGCGTGCTGCAGCCCCACGCCCAGGGGTATCGCCTCGACGTGGACTATCGTGCCGGGCTGCTGAGCGTCAATGGCATGCCAATGGTGCTGCCGATCCCCCAGGCCAATGCGACGCCGCCACCGTGAACTCCGTGACCCCGGGTGAGATTCAGGCCAACGACATGACGTTTCGCGTGCGCACGGCGGGCAAGGCAGGCGAGCCCGTCATGCTGCTGCACGGCTTCCCGGAGACCGGGGCGATGTGGGCGCCCGTGATGGCGCGACTGGCCGAGGCCGGATACCGCTGCCTGGCCCCTGACCAGCGCGGCTACAGCCCGGGTGCGCGCCCCGACGGCCGCGAGCACTACGCCACCGCATTGCTCGCCGGAGACGTCATCGCGCTGGCCGACGCGGCAGGCTTTTCAGGTCGCTTCCACCTGGTGGGCCATGACTGGGGCGCCGGCGTGGGCTGGCGCGTGGTGCAGCTTCACGCCGACCGGCTGGCCAGCTGGACGGCGCTGTCCGTGCCGCATCCCGGCGCGTTTGCGACCGGTCTGAAGGATCCCGATCAGCAGCGTCGCAGCGAGTACATCCGCAGATTCCAGCCACCGGGTGTCGCGGAGGCCGCGCTGGCCGCCAATGACTGGGCCCTGCTGAAAAGTATCTGGCCGCCGGCGGCAGCGGCGGAAATCGACGACTACCTCGCCGTGCTGACGCAGCCCGGCGCGATGACCGCGGTCCTGAACTGGTATCGCGCGGCGTTCGGACCCGGTGGGCCGGGCCTGGGCAGCGACTTCGACGTGCACACGCCGACGCTGATGCTGTGGGGCAACCGCGATGAGGCCATCGGGCGTGCCACCACGCTGACGCATGATCAGTATATGCAGGGCGAGCACCACTTCGTCGAACTCGATGCCGATCACTGGCTGGTGCAGAACAGTTTCGACGAGGTGCTGGGCGAACTGCTGGCGCAGCTGCGGCGCAACCCGATCGGCTGACTGCAGGCGCGCCCTCAGACCTGTTCGATTTCCACCAGCGTGCCGCAGAAGTCCTTCGGGTGCAGGAACAGCACCGGCTTGCCATGCGCGCCCTCGCGCGGCTCGCCATCACCGAGGACGCGCGCCCCCTGGGCCTGCAGGTGGTCACGCGCGGCGAGGATGTCCTCGACCTCGTAGCACAGGTGATGCATGCCCCCATCGGGATTGCGCTGCAGAAATTTGGCGATGGGCGATTTCTCGCCCAGCGGATGCAGCAGTTCGATCTTGGTGTTCGGCAGCTCGACGAACACGGTGGTGACGCCGTGGTCGGGCAGCGGCAGGGGTTCGGACACCTTGGCGCCGAGGGTCTGGCGATAGGTGTCGGCGGCCGCGGCCAGGTCGGGCACGACGATGGCCACGTGATTGAGTCTACCGATCATGAGTCCTTGGCTTCCTTCCAAAGTGTTGCAACCAGTTCGCGGGCAGCCACCCGCGGCGCGAGATCGCCGGAGGCGACCGCGCCTTCGAGTTCGTGCAGACGTTCGGCCAGTGACGGGTCGTCGCGGAGCCTGGCCAGCAGATTATCGGCCGTCTCGCTCCACAGCCAGGCGCGGGCCTGGCTGGCGCGCCGCGACGAA